>NZ_JAWOSW010000009.1:0-179958 GCF_033338535.1 Vibrio sp. Vb2131 | reverse complement strand
GCGGAATTGGTAGACGCACCAGATTTAGGTTCTGGCGCCGCAAGGTGTGAGAGTTCAAGTCTCTCCTTCCGCACCATCTTAAATTAATCTACACTATCAGAATACGCGGAAGTGGCGGAATTGGTAGACGCACCAGATTTAGGTTCTGGCGCCGTAAGGTGTGAGAGTTCAAGTCTCTCCTTCCGCACCATTCTTTCTCTCGATAAGAGAGGTTAAGTAGTCTTTGACTATTTACGCTGTAGGGCTATCGCCAAGCGGTAAGGCAGCGGCTTTTGATGCCGCCATTCCCTGGTTCGAATCCAGGTAGCCCTGCCATATACAACGATATTGAGATTTTACCAATTATCTTGATATCTATAGATTAAGTTGCGGAAGTGGCGGAATTGGTAGACGCACCAGATTTAGGTTCTGGCGCCGCAAGGTGTGAGAGTTCAAGTCTCTCCTTCCGCACCATTATCGGAAAACCCAGCATGACTTTGCTGGGTTTTTTCTTTTTTTGGTTCTGGACTCGGGAAATCATTAGATTTGCCGAATTAAAAAAGCGAGCTCATGGCTCGCTTTTTTTCTATCTGTGATTTGAGTAGCTTACTACATACCTAACGCGTATTTCAGTACTTGAGCCTTAATTGGCCCTGAGTTTTCAGCAAGCTTCAATGCAGCATTACGTACGAACTTCAATGGCCCTAGATCGTTGCTAAAACCTTTATAGAAAAAGTCCATGCCCGTCTGCATGAGTAAGTTGTCAGGTCGACGTGCGCGTTCGTATTTCGCGAGTAAGGTATCTTCCAGCTTTTCTTGTTGTTCTGTTACCGAAAGGAGAACGTCTACATCTTTGAAGCCTAAGTTTACCCCTTGCCCTGCAAGCGGGTTGATCGTATGGGCAGAGTCACCCACTAATACGCAATTTTTGCTTGAGTAGCTTTGCGCATGACGACGAGTGAGTGGGAATGAGCCAAACTGTAAAACTTCAATATCGCCTAATTCTGCAGGGAAATGACGTAAGATTTCTTCCCTTAGTTGAGGTTTACCCATCGCACACAGTTGTTTAATACGTTTAGGCGAGTCATACCAAACCAAAGAACCTTGGCCTACTATTTGACCATCGTCGTTACTCAAAGAGCACAGAGGTAAAAATGAACGTGGGCCTGAAGGTGTAAATTGTTGCCAAGTAATATCTTGCTGAGGCAATTCTGTTTTCACGTTAATCAACATGCAGTGTTGTCGGTAATCCCACGCAGTTACACCAATTCCAGCCAATTGACGAACTTTAGAGTTTGCACCATCAGCACCAATCACCCAGTTAGCTTCAAACTGCGCCCCACTTTCTAGTGTCACAAGATTTACATCTGCAAACTCAATGGCTTTTAATCGCTCAGGACACATCACGGTTAGATTTTCATACTTAGAGAAGACTTGCCAAAGACCTAATTGGATTAGGCGATTTTCAACGATGTAACCTAGCTGATCCAATGACAATTCATCAGAGTGAAAACGAGTACGGCACTCTGGGTGCTCCCAAGTTTCTAACCGCCGATAAGGACAAACTCGCATGCTCTTGATCTCTGACCATGCTCCGAGTGAATCAAGTAACTCCACCGACTGGTGCGAGATTGCAGATACACGAATATCCATCGCCTGAGCGGCATCAAAAACTTTAGGTTTTGTACCTTCGACCAAGACAACGCTTCTGCCCTGCTTGGCAAATCCAACAGCGACGGCTGCCCCGACCATACCGCCACCGATCACGGCGATGTCATACTTGTTCATTTTTCACTCTTCATCGTGCTGATTAATTGGCGTTTTTTATTGTACTTTCCATGGCTATTTTTACAAAATTGTTTAACAAAAAACCTTGTTCTGCATAGGGCGAAAAACTAGATTTCATCGGGCTTTGCAGAGAATTAGCTAGATCACTAGTCAGGTGCTTTTTAAAGCAGTACAATACGCCGCTTACCGCCGTGATGGCGGCTATAATTTGAGCAATAGCTCTCCGATTTAAGTACAACTGAACGAGCGAAAGTGAGATGAGTAAGAAACTGCTAATTAAAACCTGGGGCTGCCAGATGAACGAATACGATTCATCAAAAATGGCCGACCTGCTTAATGCTGCAAACGGCTACGAGCTGACGGAAGAGCCAGAGGAAGCAGACGTACTTCTACTTAACACCTGTTCGATCCGTGAAAAAGCGCAAGAGAAAGTTTTCCACCAGCTAGGCCGCTGGAAAACACTAAAAGATAAAAAACCTGGCGTAGTTATCGGTGTAGGTGGTTGTGTAGCAACGCAAGAAGGTGACCATATTCGTGAACGTGCACCATACGTTGACGTTATTTTTGGCCCACAAACTTTGCACCGCCTACCTGAGATGATCAAACAATCTCAGTCCGATGATGCACCAGTTATGGACATTTCGTTCCCAGAGATCGAAAAATTCGACCGCCTACCTGAACCTCGCGCTGAAGGTGCGACAGCATTCGTTTCTATTATGGAAGGCTGCTCTAAGTACTGTACTTACTGTGTCGTACCGTACACTCGTGGTGAAGAAGTAAGCCGTCCAATGGATGACGTACTGTTCGAAATCGCCCAACTTGCTGAACAAGGCGTACGTGAAGTAAACCTTCTGGGTCAAAACGTAAACGCGTACCGTGGTCCTATGCACGATGGTGAGATCTGTTCATTTGCAGAACTGCTTCGTTTGGTTGCGTCTATCGATGGTATCGACCGTATTCGTTTCACGACGAGCCACCCGTTAGAATTCACAGACGACATCATCGCAGTATACGAAGATACGCCAGAACTTGTGAGCTTCCTGCACTTACCTGTGCAAAGTGGTAGTGACCGTATCCTAACGATGATGAAACGCCCTCACACCGCTATCGAATACAAATCGATCATCCGTAAACTGCGTAAAGCTCGTCCTGATATTCAAATCAGTTCAGACTTTATTGTTGGTTTCCCTGGTGAGACAGACAAAGACTTCCAAGACACCATGAAGCTAATCAAAGATGTAGACTTTGACATGAGCTTCAGCTTTATTTTCTCTCCACGTCCAGGTACGCCAGCAGCGGATTACCCTTGTGATGTGTCAGAACAAGTGAAGAAAGAGCGCCTTTACGAACTACAGCAAACTATCAATGCTCAAGCGATGCGTTACTCTCGCTTAATGCTTGGCACAGAACAACGTGTTCTAGTTGAAGGTCCTTCGAAGAAAAACCTAATGGAACTACGCGCTCGTACAGAAAACAACCGTGTAGTAAACTTTGAAGGTAGTGCAGACCTAATTGGTCAGTTCGTTGATGTGAAGATCGTAGACGTATTTGCAAACTCACTGCGTGGTGAGCTAGTACGTACTGAAAAAGACATGGATCTTCGTAGTGTGATTTCCCCAACGCAGATGATGGCGAAAACACGTCGCGAAGATGAGCTGGGTGTAGCTACTTTTACGCCGTAAGCTCGTATAAATAGCCATAGAGAGCCTGGTCGTTATCAGGCTCTCACTAAGTGGCAAAAAATGAGAGGCAACATTGAGCAATAAAATCGTAACTCTAGAAATTAACCTAGAACCTTCAGACAACCGCCGACTAGCTAGCCTGTGCGGTCCATTCGATGACAACATCAAGCATTTAGAACGTCGTCTAGGCGTTGAAATTAACCACCGTAGTGACCACTTTACGATTGTCGGTAAACCTCATACCGCATCAGCTGCGCTGGATATCCTGAAAACTCTATATGTTGATACCGCACCTGTACGAGGCGAGATCCCAGATATTGAGCCTGAGCAAATCCATCTAGCGATCAAAGAGTCTGGTGTTCTTGAGCAGAATACTGAGTCTAATATCGAGCATGGTAAAGAAGTCTTCGTCAAAACCAAGAAAGGTGTGATCAAACCACGTACGCCAAACCAAGCGCAGTACTTGGTTAACATGGTCACGCATGATATTTCTTTTGGTATTGGCCCGGCAGGTACAGGTAAAACCTACCTTGCTGTAGCAGCAGCTGTTGACGCACTAGAGCGCCAAGAGATCCGCCGTATTCTACTTACTCGTCCAGCGGTTGAAGCTGGTGAGAAATTGGGCTTCCTACCTGGTGATTTAAGCCAGAAAGTCGACCCATACCTACGTCCGCTATACGACGCCCTATTTGAAATGCTGGGCTTTGAGCGCGTAGAGAAGCTGATTGAACGTAACGTGATTGAGGTTGCCCCTCTTGCTTACATGCGTGGTCGTACTCTAAACGACGCCTTCATCATTCTTGATGAGAGTCAGAACACCACTGTTGAGCAGATGAAGATGTTCCTAACGCGTATTGGTTTTAACTCTCGCGCGGTTATCACTGGTGATGTCACGCAGATTGACTTACCTCGTGGTGCGAAATCGGGTCTTCGTCATGCTATTGAAGTACTAAGCGAAGTTGACGACATCAGCTTTAACTTCTTCTTAGCCGACGACGTTGTACGTCACCCTGTGGTTGCTCGTATCGTTAACGCGTACGAGAAGTGGGAAGCACAAGACCAGAAAGAGCGTAAAGAGTTCGAGAAACGCCGTCGTGAAGAACGCGACGCGAAGTTACTAGAAGCAGCAAAAGCCGAACTGAATGCACAAGTTGCTTCAACTAAGGAATAACCATGGCGATTGAACTTGATCTGCAACTGGCAGTCGAAAATGAAGAAGGTCTGCCTTCGCAGCAAGATTTCCAATTGTGGCTAGATAAGACAATCCCTCTCTTCCAGCCACAAGCCGAAGTCACCATTCGTATTGTTGATGAACAAGAAAGTCATACGCTCAACCATGAGTATCGCGGCAAAGATAAACCAACTAATGTGTTGTCGTTTCCATTTGAAGCACCTCCTGGTATGGAAATAGATTTACTTGGTGATTTGATTATTTGCCGCCAAGTTGTTGAAAAAGAGGCGGTTGAACAGAGCAAGCCTCTGCTAGCACATTGGGCGCATATGGTTGTACATGGCAGCTTGCATCTGCTAGGTTATGATCATATAGAGGATGACGAAGCCGAAGAGATGGAGTCCCTCGAAACCGAAATCATGCAAGGTATGGGTTATGAAGATCCTTACATTGCTGAAAAAGAGTAGCTATTGGCCACTCGACAGGGAAAGGCGAACCACCTAAATGACTCTCGTGTTCGCCTCTCTATGTGTGCTATCACACTTCTGATAGCGTTACTTAATTGAGAAACAATGAACGAAGATAATTCTCCCTCTTCTAACGAAGATAAGAAAGAAAAGGCAGAAGGTCCGAGTAGAAAGTCCTTCTTTGAACGTCTAGGTCAACTATTTCAGGGCGAACCAAAAGATCGCCAAGAGCTTGTGGATGTTATCCGCGACTCTGAAGTTAACGACCTGATTGACCATGACACTCGCGATATGCTCGAAGGTGTTATGGAAATCTCCGAAATGCGTGTGCGTGACATTATGATCCCGCGTTCGCAAATGGTTACCGTTGAGCGTACTCACGACCTTGATACCTTGGTTGCTTTGATTACCGATGCTCAACACTCTCGCTACCCTGTGATCAGCGAAGATAAAGACCATGTGGAAGGCATACTTCTAGCGAAGGACTTACTTAAATACTTAGGCTCAGGCAGCAATCCATTTGATATCGAAGAAGTCATTCGACCAGCGGTTGTAGTACCGGAAAGTAAACGCGTTGATCGACTGCTGAAAGAATTCCGTGAAGAACGTTATCATATGGCCATTGTTGTCGATGAATTCGGTGGTGTTTCTGGTCTTGTGACCATTGAAGATATCCTTGAGGAAATCGTCGGGGATATTGAAGATGAATTCGATGAAAGTGAAGAGACGGACATTCGTAAGCTGAGCAAGCATACGTTTGCTGTCAGAGCGCTGACAACCATCGAAGAGTTTAATGAGACATTCGGAACCAACTTCAGCGATGAGGAAGTTGATACCGTTGGTGGTATGGTCATGACTGCCTTTGGTCACTTACCTTCTCGTGGTGAACTGGTTGAAATTGAAGGCTACAACTTCAAAGTCACCGCTGCCGATAACCGTCGTGTCATTCAACTCCAAGTGACGATCCCAGACGAAGAAACCCTGGTTGAAGCCACTCAAGAGTAACGCGATACCCATTGGGAATCTCAGAAATTACAATGATGAATGAACTCTTTCATCGCCTTAAGCGGCCCTTAGTGGCCGCTTTTGTTGGCGCCTCTACTACACTCGCTTTCGCTCCTTACCAGCTGTGGCCTATTGCCATTCTTAGCCCAGCAATTCTACTGATTCTTCTTGCTAACCAAACTCCGAAACGCGCACTATGGATTGGTTATGCTTGGGGGTTAGGTCAATTTGCAACTGGCGTTAGCTGGGTTTACGTCAGTATCTCCGGTTTTGGCGGTATGCCGCTCATTGCCAATTTATTTTTAATGGGCTTGCTTGTTGCCTACTTGGCTGTTTATTCAGGCTTATTTGCTTGGCTCAACAACAAGCTGTTTCCTCAATTTACGCTCACAAAAGCACTTCTCGCTGCACCTGCTTTATGGCTGATCAGTGATTGGTTACGTGGTTGGGTGATGACTGGCTTCCCTTGGTTATGGCTAGGCTATAGCCAGATAGATGCTCCACTCGCAAGCTTTGCACCAATTGGCGGCGTAGAACTGCTTACTCTATTTATCCTTATCAGCGCAGGGGCGTTAGCCTATGCATGGATTCATAAGCAGTGGCTGATGGTGATTATCCCTGCGGTGCTACTCAGTACTGGCTTTGGGATTCGCAACTACGATTGGGTAACACCCCGACCAGAAGACACGACTAAGCTCGCACTAATTCAAGGTAACGTAGACCAAAACCTAAAGTGGCTACCAAGTCAACGCTGGCCAACCATCATGAAGTACGCTGACTTAACTCGTGAAAACTGGGATGCTGACATTATCGTTTGGCCAGAAGCAGCAATTCCCGCTTTTGAAATTGAAGTGCCTTCATTTTTGAGCAATATCGACAGCGCTGCAAAAATGAATAACAGCGCAATCATCACCGGTGTCGTCAACCAAGCTGAAGATCGACAGTTCTACAACAGTATTCTGTCCCTCGGCATCACACCATACGGTGACTACAGCTTCGATTTAAGCGAACGTTACCATAAGCATCACCTACTACCGTTTGGTGAGTTTGTACCATTTGAAGATATTTTGCGCCCATTAGCGCCATTCTTTAACCTACCGATGTCATCGTTTAGCCGTGGGGCTTTTGTGCAGCCAAACATCGTTGCGAATGGCATGCACATGGCACCAGCGCTTTGCTATGAGATCATCTTTAATGAGCAAGTGCGTCAAAATGTGACTGACGAAACAGACTTCATTCTAACGCTTTCAAACGATGCATGGTTTGGTCACTCTATCGGCCCTCTTCAGCATATGGAGATCGCCCGTATGCGTGCCTTAGAGTTGGGCAAACCGCTCATCCGCTCGACTAACAATGGATTAACAGCGGTAACCGATCACAAGGGTAAAATCGTTGAGCAAGTTCCGCAGTTTGAAACTGCAGTACTGCGCGCAGAGCTCACCCCAACCGATGGGAAAACGCCATATCGAATCGTTGGTACTTGGCCATTGTATATTTGGGTAGGGTTAAGTTTAGCGCTGGCTTTCGGTTTAAGAAGAAAACAGAGCTGATAACAGCTTGAAAGTAGAAAAGACAAAAAAGAGGCGACTAAGCCTCTTTTTTATTCATTGCATTATACAGTCGTTACTCGCCATTTATGGCTTTAATGACTGACGAGTAAAGCCTTTGTGACCACACTTAATACACGGAATGATTACTGTTGGGTGGTTATACGTTGTCTTGTGACCACACTCATCACAGACTAAAGTGCCTAAGCCTATCACCTCTCCTGCTTCATATAGCCCTTGATGCTCTAAGTCATCGAACAACTCAACCCACTCAACTTTAGTTCGGTCTGTAATCTCTAACAGCCCTTGCCATATCGAATCCGCAATCGTTAAGTAAAACGGACCGCTTTTGCTATCCTCGTAACTCTCTGAAAACTCTTTTAAGTCTGCTTTAAGGTACGCTTTGATTAAAGCCAATTCATCTTTGGTCAAGTCATTAGCAGCATCCACCACTTTGCCCGACGTCTCAATCGCTTTGTTAACTTCTTCCGGACTGTGCTTCAAGGTTTCAATCACATCCTCGAGCATTTCCTCATAACCTGTTTTACGTTTAGGCATAACTGACCTCCATCTTTCTCCTACCTGCGTCACTTAAGGGCGCATGGGTACAGATTGGCTATTGTTGTGATCCCTAGCTTTAGGTATTCTATGACGATCTATTTAAGTCTGTTCTAACCGAACTCACAAATTCCAAGATAACGGATACCATCGATGCAAGAACAATACAACCCACAAGATATTGAACAAAAAGTTCAAAAGCACTGGGATGACAACAAAACCTTTGTTGTAAGTGAAGACCCAAATAAAGAAAAATTCTACTGTCTGTCCATGTTCCCATACCCAAGTGGTCGACTGCACATGGGTCACGTGCGCAACTACACTATCGGTGATGTAATATCTCGTTTCCAACGCCTACAAGGCAAAAACGTGATGCAACCAATCGGTTGGGACGCATTCGGTCTACCTGCAGAAAACGCAGCAGTAAAAAACAAAACTGCGCCAGCACCTTGGACTTACGAAAACATCGAATACATGAAGAACCAACTTAAGCTTCTAGGCTTTGGTTACGATTGGAACCGTGAATTCGCAACATGTACACCGGAGTACTACCGCTGGGAACAAGAGTTCTTCACTAAACTTTACGAGAAAGGTTTAGTTTACAAAAAGACTTCTTCTGTTAACTGGTGTCCTAACGACCAAACTGTTCTTGCAAACGAGCAGGTTGAAGACGGTTGTTGCTGGCGTTGTGATACGCCTGTAGAGCAAAAAGAAATCCCTCAATGGTTCATCAAAATCACTGAGTACGCTCAAGAGCTACTAGACGACTTAGACAAGCTTGAAGGTTGGCCTGAAATGGTGAAAACCATGCAGCGCAACTGGATTGGTCGTTCTGAAGGTGTTGAACTGAAGTTTGAAGTTAAGGGTCAACAAGACCTAGAAGTTTACACAACACGTCCAGATACGCTAATGGGTGTGACTTACGTGGGTATCGCAGCCGGCCACCCTCTTGCAGCTCTTGCAGCAGAGAACAATCCAGAGCTTGCAGCGTTTATCGACGAATGTAAAAACAACAAGGTTGCAGAAGCTGAGCTAGCGACAATGGAGAAGAAAGGTATGGCAACTGGCCTTACTGCTATTCATCCATTGAACGGCCGCGAAGTACCAGTATACGTAGCAAACTTCGTTCTGATGGACTACGGTACAGGCGCGGTAATGGCTGTACCTGCGCACGACCAACGTGACTACGAGTTCGCAACGAAGTACGGTCTAGACATCGTGCCAGTTATCAAGCCTGCTGATGGCAGCGAGCTAGACATCTCTGAAGCAGCATACACTGAGAAAGGTGTACTGTTCGATTCAGGTGAATTCGATGGCCTAGAATTCCAAGCGGCATTCGACGCAATCGCAGCGAAGCTAGAAGCAGAGGGCAAAGGCACTAAGACTGTAAACTTCCGTCTACGCGACTGGGGTGTATCTCGTCAACGTTACTGGGGCGCACCAATCCCAATGGTAACGACTGAAGACGGTGAAGTTCACCCAGTACCTGCTGACCAACTACCAGTGATTCTTCCAGAAGACGTGGTAATGGACGGCGTCACTAGCCCAATCAAAGCAGACAAAGAGTGGGCGAAGACAACCTTTAACGGTGAACCTGCTCTACGTGAGACAGATACGTTCGATACGTTCATGGAATCTTCTTGGTACTACGCGCGTTACTGTTCACCACAAGCGGACGACATCCTAGACCCAGAAAAAGCAAACTACTGGCTACCAGTAGATCAATACATCGGTGGTATCGAGCACGCTTGTATGCACCTACTGTACTCACGCTTCTTCCACAAACTACTGCGCGATGCGGGTTACGTAACTTCTGACGAACCGTTCAAGCAACTACTGTGTCAAGGCATGGTACTAGCTGATGCGTTCTACTTCGAGAACGAGAAAGGCGGCAAAGAGTGGGTAGCTCCAACAGACGTAGCCGTTGAACGTGATGGTAAAGGCCGCATAACTTCTGCTAAAGACACTGAAGGTCGTGATGTAACGCACTCAGGCATGATCAAGATGTCTAAGTCTAAGAACAACGGTATCGACCCTCAAGAAATGGTAGACAAGTACGGCGCTGACACAGTACGTCTATTCATGATGTTCGCGTCTCCGGCGGACATGACACTTGAATGGCAAGAGTCTGGCGTAGAAGGTGCGAACCGCTTCCTAAAACGTGTTTGGAAACTAGTGAAAGAGCACACAGCGAAAGGCGCAGCAGAAGCAGTAGATACCGCAGCGCTTTCTGGTGATCAAAAAGCACTTCGCCGTGACGTTCACAAGACTATCGCGAAAGTGACGGACGATATCGCTCGTCGTCAAACATTCAACACCGCGATCGCAGCGATCATGGAGCTGATGAACAAACTAGCGAAAGCGCCTCAAGAATCTGCGCAAGATCGTGCAATCCTTGACGAAGCACTGAAAGCTATTGTTGTCATGCTTTACCCTATCACTCCGCATATCTCATACGAGCTATGGGCAGCACTAGGTGAAACAGACATTGATAACGCGGCATGGCCGACGTTTGACGAAAAAGCGCTAGTTGAAGACGAAAAAACTATCGTTGTTCAAGTTAACGGTAAGCTACGTGCGAAGCTAACAGTCCCAGCTGATATCTCTAAAGACGATATCGAACAGCTTGGTCT
The DNA here is from genome assembly GCF_033338535.1 of Vibrio sp. Vb2131. Lineage (NCBI taxonomy): Bacteria > Pseudomonadati > Pseudomonadota > Gammaproteobacteria > Vibrionales > Vibrionaceae > Vibrio > Vibrio sp. Vb2131. Next base: position 169,128 of record NZ_JAWOSW010000009.1, on the reverse strand, counting down.
AAACGACGAAAACGTGGTTAAGTTCACTGATGGCCTGACTATTCGTAAAGTTATTTACGTTCCAGGTAAACTGCTGAACATCGTTGCAAACTAATCGCAGCTGTCAATTTGTCTCTGTTTAGCGAACTTATTTGTTAACCAAGAGTCATTAAACAGGGTAGTTCGCTACCCTGTTTATTTACCTCAAACCATTCACATGAGTGGTTTAAGGTAAATAACCCCTTCAATTTAGGATGAATACAATCAATGCGCTTTTTCTCTTTGATTAAACTACCAGTGGTATTGGTATTAGCGGGGCTTCTTTCTGCCTGTGGTTTTCACCTTCGCGGCGAGTATTCCGTACCGGAAGAGCTGCACACTATGTCTTTCTCCAGCTACGATGAATACAGTGAATTAACTCGCTATGTTCGCTCTCAACTCGAACTGAACAAAGTTGAACTTGTTCAACCATCATCGACGGTACCCAACCTTCATTTGACGGAAGCGACAATCGATGAGCGTACACTATCGCTTTATCAAAATAGCCGTGCAGCAGAAAAAGAGCTGACATACGTAGTAAAATACCGTGTGACAATTCCTGGCTATGGTTCTAAAAACTTTACGACAACAGTAAACCGCAACTACCTAGACAACCCGTTGACCGCACTTGCAAAATCTGTTGAGCGTGACGTAATTGAAGACGAGATGCGCTTGCAAGCTGCAAAACAGATGATGCGCCAGTTGGGCCGTATTCGTGCCGAATATGAAGCAGGACAAATCTCTGAGCCAGCGAACAAAAACTCTTAGTCACTATGCGAATTTATGCCGATAAGCTAACGGATCATTTAACTAAACAAATTAAACAGGTTTACTTAATCTTTGGTAATGAGCCGTTACTGATTCAAGAAAGCCGCCAAGCAATCCAAAAGGCAGCGTTTCAGCAAGGTTTTGAGGAAAAACACCGTTTTTCGGTGGATGCTAGCATCGACTGGAACCAAGTTTACGACTGTTTCCAAGCGATGAGCCTGTTTTCAAACCGTCAATTGATTGAGCTTGAAATTCCTGAAAGTGGCGTAACAACCGCCGTCAGCAAAGAGCTGCAAACACTGTGTGATATGCTTCATGATGACATCATGCTCGTCATTGTTGGTAGCAAACTGACCAAAGCCCAAGAAAATGCGAAATGGTTCAAAGCATTAAGCTCAAAAGGCGATTGGGTAAGCTGCTTGTCGCCAGACCTTCAACGCCTACCTGTGTTCATTCAGACACGTTGCCGCACGTTGGGACTAAAACCCGATCAGCAATCACTGCAAATGTTGGCTCAATGGCATGAAGGTAACCTATTTGCATTGACACAAAGCTTAGAGAAATTGGCCCTACTCTATCCGGATGGTGAGCTGACCATCATACGTTTAGAGGAAGCCCTAAGTCGCCATAATCACTTCACTACCTTTAACTGGATCGACGCCTTACTGGCAGGTAAAGCAAACCGTGCACAACGCATTCTTCGCCAACTTGAGGCGGAAGGGGTTGAGACCGTGATCTTGATTCGAAGTGTACAAAAAGAGTTGAGCCAACTTTTAAATATGCATCAAGACTTAACTCAAATGGGAATGAACCAGGTATTTGAGAAATATCGAGTTTGGCAAAACAAGCGTCCACTCTATAACGCAGCACTGACCCGCTTATCGGCGAGTCGTATTTGTGCATTGCTCTCCTTGTTGGCTCAAGCAGAGATAAAAGCCAAAACTCAATATGACGAGTCTGTATGGCCAACTATTCATCAGTTGAGCTTAGAAACCTGCTCTCCTGATATTAAGCTGGCAATTTAAAAATCAAAGCGTGATATAGTGCGCGACCTGTTTTGCAAGCAAGAATGTAAAACACTGTAGAGATAAGAGACAAACCGAGGAAAACCGAGTGCTTCGCGAAGAACTGAAAGACTTTTTAGCTGATAAAGCCGACGACATGAAAGCGGAAGACATTATCGTCCTAAATGTGGAAGATAAATCAAGCGTGACAGATTACATGATCATCTGTACTGGTACATCCAAACGCCACGTTTCATCCATCGCTGACCATGTTGCAACAGAAGTGAAAAAAGCCGGTCTTGAGCCACTAGGAATGGAAGGTGAAAACGAAGGTGAATGGGTAGTCCTAGATATGGGCGACGCCATGCTTCACGTGATGCAAGAAGAGCACCGCGAACTCTACCAGCTAGAAAAACTCTGGGGTTAATCTTTTGAAAATTCAACTAATTGCTGTTGGCACAAAAATGCCAAAATGGGTTGAGGAAGGCTTTCAAGAATATCGTCGCCGTTTCCCGCATGATATGCCGTTGGAGTTGATTGAAATCTCTGCTGGCAAGCGTGGTAAGAATGCCGATATCGCTCGCATCCTGCAAAAAGAAGGAGAAGCGATGCTCGCGGCGGTACCAAAAGGCAACCGTATCGTCACGTTAGATATCCCAGGTAAAAAATGGGACACTCCTCAACTCGCTGAGCAGTTAGAAGCTTGGAAATTAGATGGCCGTGATGTATCAATATTAATCGGCGGTCCCGAAGGACTCGCTCCTGCATGCAAAGCTGCAGCAGACCAAAGCTGGTCATTATCTGCCTTAACGCTACCCCACCCTCTAGTGCGTATCGTAATGGCAGAAAGCTTATACCGAGCGTGGAGCATCACCGCTAACCACCCTTATCATCGCGAATAATCGTTGTTTAACTTTAGAGCCAAGCGTTAATGATTCGTAAACGCCGCAGTCAAATCCGAGATTATCAAGCCGAAGCGCGTCTGTTTGCCAGCCGCGCTATTGTTGCTTTTATCGGCATTGTTGTCTTGATGGGAGCTCTGGTTGCCAACATGTACAACATTCAGGTGAACCAGTTTCAAGACTATCAAACCCGCTCGAACGATAACCGCATCAAAGTAGTGCCTATCGCGCCTAACCGAGGTCTAATTTATGACCGAAATGGCGTTTTACTGGCAGAGAACCGTCCCGTCTTTAACTTAGAACTGACCCCAGAAAAAATTAAAGACATTGATGCAACCATCCAAGAGTTACAAACTATTCTGGAAATTACACCAGACCAGATTGAACGTTTCCACCACGAGCGTAAACGGACTCGTCGATTTAAATCGGTCCCACTGCTTACCCAACTGAACGAAAAACAAGTAGCGGTATTCTCCGTCAATCAGTACCGCTTTCCAGGTGTGGAAATAAGTGCGACCTTAAAGCGCTACTACCCTTTCAGCGAAGTCTTAACCCACGTGATTGGGTATGTTTCTCGAATCAATGATCGCGACATGCAGCGCCTGATCCGAGAAGAAAAAGACGCAAACTATCAAGCCACTCGCGACATTGGTAAGCTGGGTATTGAAAAATACTACGAAGACCTCTTACACGGTACAGCCGGATATCAAGAAGTCGAGGTAAACAGCCGCGGCCGAGTAATTCGTACCTTAAAGTACGTTCCACCTGTACCCGGAAAAGACATCGTTTTAAACCTTGATATCAACTTGCAGTTGTACGTACACCAATTATTGGACGGCCGCCGAGGCAGTGCTGTAGTGATCGATCCTAGAGACAACGGCGTACTGGCTATGGTTTCGAGCCCTAGCTACGATCCTAACTCGTTCGTGCACGGAATCTCAGGTAAAGACTATCGCGCCCTTTTGAACGATAAAAACCGTCCTTTGGTCAACCGCACTACACTTGGCATTTACCCCCCTGCGTCTACCATCAAACCATTTATGGCGGTAGCCGCGCTGCAAGAAGGTGTCGTCACACCTAACACCACGCGAAATGATCCTGGTTATTGGCGCATACCAAACTCCAACACTCGCCCATTCCGTGACTGGTTGCGTTGGGGGCACGGACGCGTCGATATCATTAAGTCGATCGAAGAGTCTGTTGATACCTTCTACTATCAAATCGCTTATGACATGGGTATTGACCGTATTTCGAATTGGATGATGATGTTCGGCTTTGGTGATTACACTGGCATCGATATCTACGAAGAAAGTAAGGCGAATATGCCGACTCGTGACTGGAAAATGTCTCGCCATAAAACCCCATGGTATAAAGGTGATACGATCCCTGTGGGTATCGGCCAAGGATATTGGACAGCAACACCAATGCAAATCGCCAAAGCAACCTCCGTATTAGTAAACGAGGGAGAAGTGATCGCACCTCACTTGCTCAAAGCGACGATAGAAAATGGTAACGACTTCGAAGAGCAAAAAACGACAGAATACGTGACTTACCCACCAATCAAGAATGTGCCTAAAAAGTACTGGGATATGGCGAAAGAAGGCATGCGTCGGGTAAACCATGGCACGCGCGGAACAGCTCGCCGCTCATTCTACAAAATGAATTATGAAACAGCGGGTAAATCAGGTACTGCACAGGTCTTCGGTCTGGGTGAAAACGAAGAATACAACGCCGATGAGATCGCCGAGCACTTACGTGACCATGCGTTATTTACTGGCTTTGCACCATTTGATGATCCTAAAGTGGTCGTCACTGTAGTACTAGAAAATGCCGGTGGTGGTTCTAGTAACGGTGCCCCAGTAGTAAGGAAAATTTTTGACCGAGTCGTTCTTGGTCCAGAAGAAATTGAGCCTGAAAACAATGCGAAGAAAGAGGTAAAACAGTAATGAAGATGGATCCCTCTACAGGTAAAAATCGCGCCCTGTTTGAACGCTTCCATATCGACTTACCACTCCTACTTGGCATACTGGCCCTGATGGGGTTTGGCCTGGTGATCATGTACAGCGCCAGTGGCCAAAGTTTACTGATGATGGATCGCCAAGCCATGCGAATGGTGCTTTCACTCGTTGTGATGCTCGTCCTTGCACAGCTTTCTCCACGAACTTACGAAAGCTTGGCACCTTTGATGTTCGTTGGTGGCGTTATACTACTTTTCGGCGTGCTGTTTTTCGGTGAAGCATCGAAAGGCGCGCAGCGTTGGCTTAACCTCGGTTTTGTGCGCTTTCAACCGTCAGAGCTATTGAAGCTCGCAGTGCCATTAATGGTGGCTCGCTATGTCGGTAGACAGCCCCTTCCACCAACGCTAAAAACACTCATTGTTGCACTGATTATGGTCTGCTTACCAACCATTCTCATTGCAAAGCAGCCTGACTTAGGTACCTCAATCCTGATCGCGGCTTCCGGTATTTTTGTTATCTTCCTCGCCGGCATTAGCTGGAAAATAATTGCTGGTGCTGCGATTGCATTAGGTGGTTTCATTCCAATTCTGTGGTTTTTCTTGATGCGAGAGTATCAAAAAGTGCGAGTTCGTACTCTATTTAACCCGGAGTCTGATCCGCTAGGAGCGGGCTACCACATTATTCAGAGTAAAATTGCGATTGGCTCCGGCGGTATTTCCGGCAAAGGTTGGTTGCAAGGTACGCAGTCACAACTAGAATTTCTTCCTGAACGACACACTGACTTTATCTTTGCAGTAATTGCTGAAGAATGGGGTATGATTGGCTTCCTTTGCCTTTTAGCCATCTATCTATTTATTATTGGACGAGGTTTATATCTCGCCAGCCAAGCGCAAACCGCATTTGGACGAATGATGGCAGGCAGTATTGTACTCAGCTTCTTCGTGTATATTTTTGTAAATATTGGCATGGTAAGTGGCATCCTACCTGTAGTAGGTGTACCGTTGCCACTCATCAGTTATGGCGGCACATCAATGGTAACCTTGATGGCTGGTTTTGGTATTCTGATGTCGATTCATACGCACCGAAAAGCATTCTCTAAGGCGACCTAGACATGCAAAAACGCGCTTTATATTCCTTGGTTTTCTCTGCTCTTATTTTGGCAGGCTGTTCATCAACTAGCCAAAAAGAACAAGAAGGCCGTTACGAACTCGAATCCGATGTTGCACCGGATACACCGCTTTCAGTCGAACACATCGAGGATGCGCATCCTAAATATGAACCGTACAGCCTAGGTGGGAACAAAGATTACCACTTGCGTGGCAAAGACTACAAAATAGTTCGCAATGCGAAAGGCTTTAAAGAAAAAGGCCGCGCATCTTGGTATGGGAAAAAATTCCAAGGTCATTTGACTTCTAATGGCGAAATCTATGACATGTACTCAATGACGGCAGCGCATAAAACGCTACCGTTACCAAGTTACGTAAAAGTTACCAATACTGACAACGGCAAAACCACCGTAGTACGAGTTAATGACCGAGGTCCTTTTCACGATGGTCGTATCATTGATTTAAGCTATGCCGCCGCACACAAGTTAGATGTCATAAAAACAGGCACCGCGAACGTGGAAATTGAAGTGATCAGTATCAATCAGCCCACGGACAAAAAGTCATTAGAAGCGCACCCTAGGTACGTTATTCAAGTGGCATCATCAAAAAATGAAGAACGCGCGCGAACTTTAGGTACCGAGCTTGGTCAAAAATTGGATACAGAAACTTTCCTAGAGAGTGCGAAAGAGTCTTATCGCTTGTTGTTAGGGCCATTTACTGACTATTCCCTGACGCAAGCCACATTAGATAAAGTAAAGTTGCTCGGCTATTCGTCTGCATTTATTAAAAAACACAACACTGCCAAATGACCTCGTGTCATGAATTTCTCTTTGATCCCCCTCTTACATAACTAGGGATTCTGATAAGATGTCTGCAGTTAACCCAAAAATTTGAATTACCATGAATAAAAATAAGTTTGTGAAATCTATTCTCGTTTCTTCGGTTGCCCTTTCTGCAACTTTCGCTCAATCTGCTCTTGCATCACCTATCGTTGTTCCAGATGCCCCTCAAATCGCGGCGAAGGGCTACGTGCTGATGGATTACCATTCAGGTAAAGTACTGGCAGAGAAAGAGATGAACACAAAATTGTCTCCAGCTAGTCTGACTAAGATGATGACCAGCTATGTAATCGGCCAAGAGCTAGCGCGTGGTAATATCTCAGAAGATGATGATGTCACCATCAGTAAAAATGCGTGGGCGAAAAACTTCCCTGATTCATCAAAGATGTTCATTGAAGTAGGCACAACAGTTAAAGTACGTGACCTGAACCGAGGTATCATCGTCCAGTCAGGTAACGATGCCTGTGTTGCGATGGCAGAACATATTGCAGGTTCAGAAGATGCGTTTGTTGACCTAATGAACGCTTGGGCCAACACATTGGGTATGACTAACTCGCACTTTGCCAACGTTCATGGCTTAGATAACGCAGAATTGTACTCAACACCATACGACATGGCACTGCTAGGTAAAGCACTTATCCGTGACGTACCAAATGAGTACCGAGTGTACTCAGAGAAGAAATTTACTTACAACGGCATCACCCAATACAACCGTAACGGTCTACTTTGGGATAAGAGCATGAACGTTGACGGCATCAAAACGGGTCACACAAGTAATGCGGGTTACAGCCTAGTAAGTTCAGCAACTGAAGGTCAAATGCGCTTGGTTGCGGTCGTTATGGGTACTAAAGATGCCAATGCTCGTAAGTCAGAAAGCAAAAAGCTGCTAAGCTACGGCTTCCGTTTCTTCGAAACAGTGGCACCGCACAAAGCAGGTGAAACGTTCGTAGAAGAAAAAGTGTGGATGGGTAACAAAGACACCGTAGCACTGGGTCTTGACCAAGATACTTACGTAACACTACCGCGTGGTGAAGCGAAAAACCTAAAAGCAAGCTTCGTCCTTGAAAAAGAGCTAGAAGCCCCAATTAATAAAGGTGATGTAGTTGGTAAGCTATACTATCAGATCGATGGTGAAGATATTGCCGAGTACCCACTAATGGCACTAGAAACCGTAGATCAAGGTAGTCTATTTAGCCGCATGTGGGATTACATCGTATTGTTATTCAAGAGCTTCTTCTAAAAAGAACATTAGAGTAGCAAACTTATTCGCAAAGCCGCCTGAATGGGCGGCTTTTTAAGTTTGAGCTCCTCGTCTTGAGTTCCCCCTAATTTGACTGTACTATTTCGCACCGCAACGAATATCTACTGGAGTTATCGATATGCTAACCATCAACTCTGATGCAAAATTAAAAGACCTGCTTGAGTTCCCTTGTTCATTTACTTACAAGGTAATGGGTCATGCAAAGCCTGAACTTCCAGAGCTTGTTCTTGAAGTTATTCAGCGCCATGCTCCAGGTGACTACAGCCCGACCGTTAAACCAAGTGCTAAGGGCAACTACCACTCTGTGTCAATCAACATTACTGCAACCTCTATCGAGCAGGTTGAGACACTGTACAAAGAGTTAGGTGAAATTGACATCGTACGCATGGTTCTATAATTTTTTGATATATTAAATTTTTTTTGAAAGCAGCCTTGGCTGCTTTCTTTTTATTTATCAAAGAGATAACGAGGCTTTACATCGCTTTCAGTTAAAAATCTGTTACGCAGCGGTAGAGCATCAGGGTTATCCGGTTTATAATCCAAAAACTTTATATATTAGCAACAGGAATTCCCATGCAACACCAACTTGTTGTAAAACGACTTGGCCGCCAAGACTATGAGCCTGTATGGAAGGCGATGCATGAGTTCACCGACCAACGCACAGAAGAAACCCGTGATGAAGTCTGGTTGGTAGAACATAACCCAGTATTTACGCAAGGACAGGCAGGTAAAGCTGAGCACTTGATTAACACTGGCGATATTCCTGTTGTACAAAGTGATCGCGGAGGCCAGGTTACGTATCATGGCCCTGGTCAGTTGGTCGCCTACTTCTTGATCAACCTACGCCGTAAAAAATTAGGTGTACGAGATCTCGTTACCACAATCGAGAACCTCGTGATCAACACGCTAAAAGCATACAATATTGACTCAGCCGCGCGACCTGACGCACCAGGTGTCTACGTTGCCGGTAAGAAAATATGCTCTCTCGGTTTACGCATTCGTAAAGGATGCTCGTTTCATGGTTTAGCCTTGAACGTAAATATGGATTTAACACCGTTTCTGCGTATTAACCCTTGTGGTTATGAAGGTATGGAAATGGTTCAGGTCAGCCAATTTGGCGGCCCAGACAATGTAGAAGCCGTAGAAAAACAATTAATAGAAGAACTCGTTACTTTGCTCGATTATGAGCAAGTAGAATTCAGCACAGAAGCACCTTCTCAAGGTAATAAAGCATGAGCAAACCAATCCAGATGGAAAAAGGCGTTAAATATCGTGACGCCGATAAAATGGCATTGATTCCCGTAAAGAACATGCCTACAGAGCAGAAAGAAGTGCTACGTAAGCCTGATTGGATGAAGATCAAGCTACCAGCCGACAGCCAACGAATTCAAGACATCAAAGCGGCGATGCGTAAGAATAAACTTCACTCCGTATGTGAAGAAGCATCTTGCCCGAACCTAGCGGAATGTTTTAACCACGGTACAGCAACCTTCATGATCTTAGGTGCTATTTGTACTCGTCGTTGTCCTTTCTGTGACGTTGCTCATGGCCGCCCATTACCACCGGAAGCAGAAGAGCCTCAAAAACTGGCGAAAACCATTGCCGATATGAAGCTGAAATACGTAGTAATCACTTCTGTTGACCGTGACGATCTGCGTGACGGCGGTGCACAACACTTTGCCGATTGTAACCGCGAGATCCGTGCGTTAAACCCGCATATTAAGATTGAAACACTGGTTCCTGACTTCCGTGGTCGCATGGATGTAGCGCTTGATCTAATGAAAGACAATCCGCCAGATGTCTTCAACCACAACTTAGAAACCGCGCCACGTCTTTACCGTAAAGCTCGCCCAGGTGCGAACTATAAATGGTCACTTGAGCTTCTTAAGAAGTTCAAAGAGCAGCATCCCGATGTACCGACCAAGTCTGGTTTGATGATGGGCCTTGGTGAAACCAAAGAAGAAATCATCGAAGTACTGAAAGATCTACGCGCACACGGCGTAACGATGCTGACTCTAGGCCAGTACCTAGCGCCAAGCCGTCACCACTTGCCAGTAGAACGTTACGTTCCGCCATCAGAGTTTGACGAGCTAAAAGAAGTTGCACTAGAACTTGGCTTCACGCATGCAGCGTGTGGTCCATTTGTGCGCTCTTCTTACCATGCCGATATGCAAGCTCAAGGTATCGAGATTAAATAAGCTCTCGCTTGTTTTGAAAAGCTTGTTTTGAAGAGAAAAGGTTGGCTCAGTGCCAACCTTTTTTGTATCTGGCAAATGATGATAAAAAGCCATTCTACCACCGTCATTCTGAACAGCGAGGTACGAACGTGATTCAGAATCTGTTTTCAGAATACTGAGGATTTTTAGGGAAACTCTGAGTAAAAGAGTGTGCCTCAACAAGATTCCTGATCTCGCCTCGGCTCGTCGGAATGACGTGGTTTGGATATATTGAAAAGGGACAGTGTTGGTAGCCATCCCCTTATCACACACTCTCGCTATATCTCATTCCAAACGCTAGACAAACAAAAAGGCCCTCAAATGAGGGCCTTTAGTATATCAATGTTCAAAATAGATGAGTCGAGTTCTAGAAGAACACACGGAGTTTGCGCGAGCAAATGAGTATGTTCGACACCGAAATCGACTCACTCTATGAAAAGCAGTTAGGCGTAAACTGGTAGACGCTTACAAATTTCTAGCACTTTCTGTTTTGTCGCTTCGATAACTTCTTCGTTGCCGATGTTATCTAGAACGTCACACATCCAGTTTGCTAGCTCTTTTGCATCTTCTTCAGTGAAGCCACGGCGAGTGATCGCTGGCGTACCTACACGAATGCCAGACGTTACGAATGGGCTGCGTGGGTCATTTGGTACTGAGTTCTTGTTTACAGTGATGTTTGCTGCACCTAGTGCCGCGTCTGCGTCTTTACCAGTGATATCTTTGTCGATTAGGTCAACAAGGAACAAGTGGTTTTCTGTACCGTTAGATACGATTTTGTAGCCACGCTCTTGGAACTGACCAACCATTGCTTTTGCGTTTTTCACTACGCGAGCTTGATAAGCTTTGAACTCTGGCTCCATCGCTTCTTTGAACGCTACTGCTTTACCAGCGATAACGTGCATTAGAGGGCCACCTTGACCACCAGGGAACACTGCTGAGTTCAATTTCTTGTACATATCTTCGCCAGCATTTGACAAGATAAGACCACCGCGAGGACCTGCTAGTGTTTTGTGCGTCGTTGTTGTTACCACGTGAGCATGCGGTACTGGTGTTGGGTATTCACCGGCAGCGATAAGACCAGCTACGTGCGCCATATCAACAAATAAGTAAGCTCCTGCTTTGTCAGCGATTTCACGCATGCGTTTCCAATCAACGATTTGCGAGTAAGCAGAGAAACCACCGATGATCATCTTAGGTTTGTGTTCAAGTGCTAGCTGTTCCATCTCGTCGTAGTTGATTTGACCAGCTTCATCGATACCGTAAGGGATAACGTTGTAGTGCTTACCAGAGAAGTTTACTGGTGAACCGTGAGTTAGGTGACCACCGTGCGCTAGGCTCATGCCTAAAACTGTATCGCCTGGGTTAAGAAGCGCCATGTAAACTGCGCTGTTTGCTTGAGAACCTGAGTGAGGCTGTACGTTAGCGTACTCACAACCAAATAGTTGGCATGCACGCTCAATTGCTAGTGCTTCAGCTTTATCTACGTACTCACAACCGCCGTAGTAACGCTTACCTGGGTAGCCTTCAGCGTATTTGTTCGTTAGCTGAGAACCTTGCGCTTCCATTACACGTGGGCTTGTGTAGTTTTCAGAAGCGATAAGTTCAATGTGTTCTTCCTGGCGAAGAGTTTCTTCCTGGATAGCTGCGAACAGTTCCGCATCGTAATCTGCGATGTTCATATCACGCTTAAGCATCTGTATCTCCTGACTCAGATTAGTACTGAAAGTTGCAAAAAAACTGTTGAATGACCCGACGCAAACGTTTTCGTCACCCTAATGGCGCGCATTCTACATAATTTGATTTAGGTCATAAAGAGAAATTTACAATTTTTCTCATGCAGTTTTTTCATGATGACAAGCAATGTTTATCATGCCAGCATTGCAATCGCATAACGACAATCTATTGCCTGTCAAATTTGTGCTTTACACCCTGTAAAACAGCAATTACATAGGTTTACCGTAAATTTTACCCTCTAGCTACCGAAAAGATCATCTTTTTACTACTATGCACGCCTTATTTATCACTAATGACTGCAACATTGATGGAAAAACACTCATTAAAAGAAGACTGGATAGCGATTCTCACGGGTACCTTTTTAGTAGCTCAAGGCGTTTTCTTTCTCCAATCCGCGAACCTTCTAACAGGAGGCACGACTGGATTGGCTCTGCTTATTAGCCAATTTACACCTTTTACCTTTGGTGTGCTGTACTTTTTAGCAAACAGTCCTTTTTACTTACTAGCATGGAAACGCTTCGGCCGTCATTTCGCCATTAATAGTGCCATTTCTGGCGCGTTGGTTTCTATCTTTGCCGATCATCTTTATTTGCTAATCTCGCTCGAATCGGTAAATGAAGTTTATTGCGCCGTCGCAGGCGGGCTTTTAATGGGGCTCGGTATGCTGATCCTATTCCGACATCGCTCCAGCTTAGGTGGCTTTAACGTGCTGTGTTTGTTTATCCAAGACAAATTTGGCATTTCAGTTGGCAAAAGCCAAATGGCAATCGATGCATGTATCCTGTTTTCTTCATTCTTCTTTGTTACACCAGAAGTGATTGGCCTTTCAATTTTGGGGGCGTTTGCACTCAATGTCGTGTTAGCGATGAACCACAAACCGCACCGCTATTCCGTGACCTACGGTTCATAAATTTTTGATAGTGATTGAAGCGCGATTTATAAGATTTCGCGCTCCAATCGCTATATAATACTTCGCGATTTCCAAATAGATCGGTACGGTATGCGCGACTTTCTGCAACAAGCTAAACAGACTCACAGTTGTATTGCGATTGGAGAGCTGATCTATAACCCGAAGACACAGACCCTTCATCAAGATGCTATCGCGATTGATCTTGAACCTCGCACCATTGAATTATTAGAACTGCTGCTAACAAGCGTGGGACATCCGCTCTCTGCCGATACCATTATCGAAACCATTTGGCAGAGCAAATTCATCTCTAAGAATGTGCTCACGAACCGCATTAGCACCTTACGTGCACTGCTACAGCAGTACTTACCCGGATACGATGCCGCTAAGCTTTTAGTCACTTACCCCCGCAAAGGCTACTTTCTTAACCCTGCCAATATTCGTTTAGTGCCACCAGCGAAAAGCCATCGGCGCGTTATCTCAACCCAGGTGGCGAGTAATAAGAACTTCAAGCTGATTTTTGCTTACAGCTTATGTGCCGTACTTGTAGTTTGTAGAGTGACGCTCGCAAGCTTGTTATGGCAACGCCAAGAAATCTCAACACAACAAACACGTCATCAACTACTGATTCCCAAAGTCGAGCTACTACTCAACCGTGTCGATTCAATCGGCTCTCAGGCGCGAAAATACCGCATACTGGTCAAAGCCATCTTGCTGCAACAACAGGTCGAATATCCATACACCGACATCGCCAACCAAGATGCTCCTAGTTACTTTCTTGATCCTATCGGTCATACGCCATATTTCCCTGGCGCACGAAACATGCAGACCAGCGACTACGAGCTCAATATCGAGTTAAAAGACGGCACAAAACAGGGCATCTTGAAAGCGCAGATGAACCTTATTTATCCTGCGACGGGCAAGCTGGCGTTTCGCAATGAGTACACACTGCGTTTATCTGCCTTACAATCGGATATTTTCCAAATGCACTCGGATGTCGCGCAATACTTCAATCTGCCTGCACCTTCGGCAAGTTCGTGGCAGCTTTCGGATATTCACAAAAAAATGTTATTCGAGAATGCCTTTTCTAGCCAACCTCTCCGACAATCTGATGAATTTGCGGCTATAACAACGGCAAGACATCTCGCCTTATACGAGCACGAACATCAAAAGCTGGAAGCGTATTTAACTCAAGTACAATCGTCGTTTGATGTTTTGCCAGATGAGCTGAGCCTCTGGTTAGGTCTATTGCATTTCAAATTAGGTAACTTAGACAGGGCAAAAGCTCTGTTAACGACACCAGATGGCGACTCACGTATCCAAAACGCACTGATTTATACCTTTGTGTCTCACATTGCTTATAAGCAGAACAAACTTGAACAGTTCCGTCTCAACTACATGGAATCACTGGTGGCGCTGCTGCGCGTTTTACCTTCCGAAACCTTGTTTGAGCGTCTTTCTCAATCTGAATCAAAAGAGACTTGCCTCCAACCGTGGAAAACGTTGCATGTTAGTGTGACCGATCAAGAAATCATAAGCCGATGGAAAGCGCTCATTAACGAGTATTGCACTAACGTAGCCAACGAAATAACCCCAAACAAAACAAAGACCTAAATATAAAATTAAGCTTTCATTAACCCCTGTTAGCTTTTGTTTTTTGCCCTTTTTCTCTCACTGAACTTAGCATGCTCGCATTCAAGCAACGGCCCAACATGAAACGGCCTTATCAATCAGGAATGTAAACCATGCTAAACAAAATGACGCTTATCGCAGCAGCAACTCTGGCTCTTTACGGCTGTGGCGGAGGTTCGTCTTCTGGCAGTGCGAATCCAAACAAAATGCCTCAAGAAAGTTTCGACGTCTCGATTCACAACTCAATCTTCGCTCCTGTACCAAACACACAATTGAGCTATTCGTTTAGCTTGGATGGCCAACCAGAGGGCGACATGAAACTGAGCTTCCAAGCGATGGATAGCGAGCAAATATTGGCAGCATTGGCACAAATCCCAAACAGCGAGGCAATGGTCCAGTTGGTTAATGACTTGGTGAACTACGGCGCCGAACAGTTCTACTATTCAGACGAGCAGTACAACGACGACCAAGAGAGCAATACGCTTTACTTTGCAGGATCAGATGGTGCACTCCATGAAATCACTGACGCTTATTTCATTGGTCATCAGTTTATTGCCATGCTTATGCACAGCGGTCCGATTTTCCGCCTAAACGGTGACGACGTAAAAGAGAAAAGCCCGAATATTGACATCGGTGAAGAAACTATGTCTCTGCAAACCACTCTTACAGGCTACGCAGTTCACAACCTTCTAGACCGTTTTGAAGATCATGAGTGGGTACAAAACCTTCCTATGACAGCATCTTGCCAAGTGGTTTGGCAACAGCAAATCCGAGAGACTGGTATGCGTAAAGCGTTCTCGATCTCAGGCAAGAAAATTGAAGCGGCATACCTGATGGAAGAGAACATCTACAACCTAAACTGTGATGATATGGACTCAATGGAGTTCGCCACTTCGGCAGAACGTTGGTTTAATCCGAGCTTAGGTCTGATAGAACAAATTGAACTGCTGAAAGTACAACAAGTACAAATCAACGAAGAGAAAGTGCAGCTAACAGCGATTGAAACAAAATAAGCTCGCATTTTTTATAGATATCTCAATAAAAGAAGGCTTTGGGGAGCACACCAAAGCCTTCATCTCGAACATCAATCTTAGGGGTGATGACACCCGAGTTTATTCTTCTATCAATAAAATACGAGTTTCGTAAGGTCGTAACACTTGATGGTTTGACGCGACTGCGCTCGCTGAGTTTTGATAGTTAGATAGCAAGTTTTTCGCCTTACTCATATCAAAACGTTCTGGCAGAACGCATTCCACCTCTTCAGCGTAGTAGTTATTGATACACAGCAGCGTTTGCTTATCGTTCTGACGAGCGTAAGCGAAAATACGTTTGTGCTCTGGCAGTAAATCTTCATAACGGCCATCGGTGATGACTGGAACCTGTTTACGCAGTTCAATCAGACGCTTGTAAAAGTAGAACACCGAGTTCAAATCGGCAACCGCAGCTTCAGCATTGATTTCAGAGTAATTCTGCGCCACTTCAAGCCACGGCGTTCCCTCAGTAAAGCCCGCGTGTTTTGCACTGTTCCATTGCATTGGTGTACGTGAATTATCACGCGACTTCTGTGCCAAGATCGCCATCATATCGTCATGAGATACACCATCACGGTTGACCATAATGTCGTACATGTTAGTACTTTCAACATCACGATATTGGCTGATTTCGGTATAACCCGGGTTGGTCATGCCGATCTCTTCCCCCTGGTAGACATAAGGCGTACCTTGCATCATGTGTACCGATGCAGCAAGCATCTTGGCAGATTCAACACGGTATTGCTCGTCGTTACCTAATCGGCTCACAACGCGTGGTTGGTCGTGGTTACACCAGAACAGCGCCCCCCACCCTTTGCCATTTAAGCCCGTTTGCCAATGATTGAAGATCTGTTTTAACTGAATGAAATCAAACGGCGCTTTGGTCCATTTTTCACCATTTGGATAATCGACTTTCAGATGATGGAAGTTGAACACCATGGATAGCTCTTTGCCGTCTAGCGAAGAATATTGCTGACAATGCTCTAGTGTGGTGGAAGACATTTCACCCACCGTCACGCTGCCGTATTTTTGAAACACAGATTCGCTGATCTCTTGAAGGTATTCGTGCACACGTGGACCGTCGGTGTAGAAGCGGCGACCATCACCAATATCATCACTTGGAAAATCTTGCTGCTTGGAAATCAGGTTGATAACGTCGAGACGGAAACCATCGACACCTTTGTCTGCCCAGAAGTTGATGACTTCTTTCACTTCTTCACGCACTACTGGGTTTTCCCAGTTTAAGTCCGCTTGCTCTTTAGCAAAAAGGTGCAAATAGTACTGGCCTGTTTTTTCATCCAGCGCCCAAGCGTTACCACCAAACTTAGATTGCCAGTTGTTTGGTTCTACACCATCTACCGGATCTTTCCAAATGTAGTAATCACGGTATGGGCTGTTTTTATCACCCAGTGCGGATTGGAACCACTTGTGTTCTGTCGACGTGTGGTTCACTACAATGTCCATGATAATACGAATGCCCAACTGATGCGCTTCTGCTAGCAAAGTATCGAAATCTTCCATAGTGCCGAACTCAGGGTTGATCGAGTAGTAATCGGATATGTCATAACCGTTGTCGATCATTGGTGATTGGTAAACCGGCGTCAGCCAAATCGCATCCACACCAAGATGCTTAAGATAATCCAGCTTAGAAATGATCCCTTTGATGTCGCCCGTGCCTTTACTGCCACTGTCACAAAAGCTTTTTGGGTAAATTTGATAGATGGTTGCGGTTTTCCACCAGCTCTCATCATGCTTGGTCATAGCCATTTCTAACACTCACTTACCAGTAATCGGAAACTTAAAATTTGAAAAGAAAAATAGGCGGAGGCAGCCAAGTCACTGCCTCAAATAGAATTACGCGTTTGCAGGCTCAAGCTCACCTTTGGCTTGTGCACGCTTATAAAGAATTAACGTTAATGCGGCAGGTACCAGCATTGCGACTAACATAGCCAAAGCAAAAATGCCCCAGAACTGCGGTTGGATAGATAAGATGCCAGGCAAACCGCCCACTCCGATACCGTTCGCCATTACGCCCGCACTACCACAAATAGCAGCAGCACACGCACTACCGATCATTGCGCTCAGCATTGGGAACTTGTATTTCAAGTTGATGCCGTACATCGCCGGCTCAGTCACACCAAGGTAAGCAGAGATAGCTGCAGGCACTGAGATATCACGCTCGCCGTGTTTTTTACTGATGATAATGATGCCGACGACCGCAGACGCTTGAGCAATATTTGAAAGCGCAATCAGAGGCCAAATTGGCGTGCCGCCTAGCTCTTGCATCAGTTGAAGGTCTACCGCGTTGGTTGTGTGGTGAATACCAGTAATGACCAATGGCGCGTATAGGAAGCCGAAGATGGTTGAGCCAATCATTGCGAAGTCACCCGTCATGGCTGCTTTTGCTGCGAAAGCAACGCCGTCACCCAACATACGACCGAATGGACCAATGATAGAGTGCGCAAGAATCACAGACACAATGATTGAGACAAACGGCACGACCACTAGGTAAAGGTAAGACGGAATGATGCGTTTTAAGTTGGTTTCAATAAACGCCAGAGCCATACCAGCAAGCATTGCTGGAATCACTTGCGCCTGATAGCCCACTTTCTCGATGGCGAATAAGCCAAAGTCCCACACTTCAGGTACTTGCTTACCAATTAGGTAAGCGTTCATTAACTGCGGCGAAACCAGCGTGACACCCAATGTGATACCCAAAATCGGAGTACCGCCGAGTTTTTTCACTGTCGACCAACACACGCCAACTGGTAGGAAGAAGAAGATTGCTTCACCAATTAGCCATAGGAAAGAGTGTACCGTTGCCCAAAACTGGCTGATTTCCGTTAGCGTTTGACCATCAAACATCTTGATGTCGCCAATCACGTTACGGAAGCCAAGAATCAGACCACCGGTAATGATCGCAGGTAGCAGTGGTACAAAGATTTCTGCAAGGTGGGAAATACCACGCTCAACGATATTCATGTTTTGACGAGCAGCGTTCTTCGCTTCGTCTTTGCTGGCTTCACTTTTACCCGTCAGTCCGATCAGTACCTTGTAAACTTCATCCACTTCAGTACCGATAACCACTTGGAACTGGCCTGCGTTGGTAAAACAGCCCTTCACCATCGGTAATGCTTCTAACTGTTTCGTATCTGCTTTGTCCGTATCATTTAGAACAAAACGCAAGCGAGTTAAACAGTGACTTACACTGGCAATATTGTCCGGCCCCCCGACCAGCTCAATAAGACGCTCCACGTCTTTACGCGCAATCTTACTCATAACTTTGTCCACCCTGTATTGGATACATTCGATTCATCATTTTGTTTTTATAAATGGGAACATTCCCATTTCTTAATTTTAATATTGCCATTCGAAGACAAAAAACAAAATGGGAACAGTCCCATTAATTGAGAATGATCACAGTATAATTTTAGAGCAGATCGTTTTAGTGTGGATTAACAAACGATAGGCTGTTGAGTAAAGTGAACCACTTCCTCATCACCATTTAATTGATTGATCAGCATGTTAGCGGACTTCTCACCTGCAAGGGTATAACCTGGATCGACACTAAATACTTTAGGGAAAAGGAAAGAGAGCAATTCATTACCACCAACACCTGTCACAACCACGTCTTCACGGCCTAACTCTTGAAGACGCTTAATCACGCCCAACGCGATAGTGTCACTGGCGCACACGATGGCCTGAGTATCAGATTGAAGGACTTTGTCTACCAACTGATAAGCACTTTCATGGCTCAACTTACCCGTTTGGAAACAAGGTGCAATTTGCTTGCGTTGACACCAAGCTTTATAAGCATTTAGACGAGCTAAGCCAGTGGTTTTGTCTTCAGGATCAACACCAATATAAGCAATGCGAGATAAAGATTGCTGCTCAAGGTGAGACAAAGCCATGTCTATCACACCTTGGTTATCGTAGTTGATCGAGGAAACCATTTGCGTGTCCATCGCGATCACGACGATACGATTCCCCCACTCCGCCAATGCTCGCTCATCACATCCAGTAAAACCAAACACGATCACCCCATCGACGTTGCGACGTCTAAGCACATCCAAATGCTCATTGGTTTTATCGCGATCGAATTGGCTCTCCATGATCACCGCATCATAACCAGCGGAATACAAAGCATTGAGCATGGTACCAACGGCGCGATTTTCTGATGGTGAATCTAAACGGGAGATGATAACCCCAATAACCTTTTGACTGCCACCACGCATCGACTGCGCCGACTTTGATGGGACGTAGCCTGATTCACGAATGATTTGCTCTACCTTCTCACGCGTTTGCGGTTTCACTTTTGGATCGTTAGTAAGCACACGGCTTACTGTCGATTTGCCCACGCCTGCCAATTTTGCGATATCAAGAATGGTGAGTTTTTTGCTCATAAGTGTTCAGACTAAAAGAAGGAATCAAACAAAAGGGAAGCAGTGGCTTCCCTTAACTCAGTCAGTAATGAAGATTACTTGTTTAAGTACGCAGGCACATCTGCAATGCTATCTAATACTACCGTTGCAATGGCTTCGCCCTGTTCTGTTACTGGCTTACCAGTGCGAACCAAAATCTTAGTGCCAACGCCTGCCGCTTCTGCTGCCATCATGTCTTCAGCTTTATCGCCGATCATCACAGATTTCTCCATGTCGATCTTCAAGAAGTCACGCGCAGAAATGAACATGCCTGGTTTTGGCTTACGGCACTCACAATCTTGCTTGTACTCGCCAATGCCATGTTCTGGATGATGTGGACAGTAATAGATACCATCGAACTCAACACCATTATCAGCAAAGTTCCAATCCATCCATTGAGTCAGAGACAAGAAACGGTCTTCACTGAATTTACCGCGTGCGATGCCCGATTGATTCGTCACTAACACTAGAAGGTAGCCTTTATCTTTTAGCGCTTTCGTCGCTTCAAATACACCATCAATGTACTCAAAATCATGTTCGTCATGAACGTAGCCGTGGTCAACGTTTATTACGCCATCACGATCGATAAAAAC
This sequence comes from Vibrio sp. Vb2131, assembly GCF_033338535.1. NCBI lineage: Bacteria > Pseudomonadati > Pseudomonadota > Gammaproteobacteria > Vibrionales > Vibrionaceae > Vibrio > Vibrio sp. Vb2131. The sequence goes on along the minus strand of NZ_JAWOSW010000009.1, from coordinate 148,738 downwards.
AGCAGGTTTTGCCAAAACGTATTTCTCTATTAACTCGGTTTAATCAGATTATTACATACCTTATAAACTTCAACACTATCTAATTCATTCTAGGCCTCGACAAAACGGTTGATTTGTTGGGCAAGAATCGGTAAATCTGAGAGTGCCCTGCCGTCTACCTCCTGCTTGCTATCTATACATCTCCGTTTCGAAACAGAACATCCATACATTTAGACGTCTAGACGTAAAAATATCTATTGACTTCATTCTGCTTAACCCATAGCATCAACTGAAAATTGAGATAAAGCTCAACATTAAGTTCTGTCAAAGGCCGTTTTTGACAGCGAAGTTCCCCGTATCTTTGGGCAGGTTGAAACATGATAGAAATAAAAAACGTCAATAAAGTGTTCTACCAAGGCAGTAAGGAAATCCTTGCCCTGAAAGACATTAACCTACACATCGACAAAGGCACCATCTTTGGTGTTATCGGTTCATCAGGTGCTGGTAAAAGTACGCTGATCCGCTGTGTCAACATGCTAGAAGCACCGACCTCTGGTTCCATCATCGTTGATGGTGTGGATCTAACCAAACTCAGTAAAAAACAACTAGTCGAAACACGCCGTAACATTGGCATGATCTTCCAGCACTTTAACCTGCTTTCGTCTCGTACTGTGTTTGATAATGTGGCATTACCCCTAGAACTGGCAGGTAAAGACAAATCGCAAATCACAACAAAAGTAACTGAGTTGCTAAAGCTTGTAGGCTTAGCCGACAAACACGAGAGCTACCCATCTAACTTAAGTGGCGGCCAAAAACAGCGTGTGGCAATTGCTCGTGCATTGGCATCCGATCCTAGCGTGCTGCTTTGTGATGAGGCCACTAGCGCACTAGATCCGGCAACAACTCAATCTATCCTTGAGTTATTGAAAGAGATCAACCGCAAACTCAACATCACGATTTTACTTATCACTCACGAAATGGAAGTCGTAAAAAGTATCTGTCACGAAGTAGCAATCATCGGTGGTGGTGAGCTGGTGGAAAAAGGCACCGTTGGCGATATTTTTGCGCACCCTAAAACGGAGCTGGCGCACCAATTCATTCGCTCAACACTGGATCTTTCCATTCCTGAAGATTACCAAGCACGTCTGCAAGCAGAGCGTGTTGATGGCAGCTACCCGTTGGTTCGCTTAGAGTTTACTGGCGCAACCGTCGATGCACCGTTAATGTCGCAAATTTCTCGTAAATACAATATTGATGTGAGTATTTTGAGTTCCGACCTTGATTACGCTGGTGGCGTGAAATTCGGCATGATGGTCGCAGAGCTATTTGGTAACGAAGAAGATGACAACGCAGCTCTTGAATACCTGCGTAAGCACAACGTAAAAGTAGAGGTACTTGGTTATGTCCTTTAATACGATTTCTGAATGGCTGAGTTTAAACAGCAAACTACTTTTAGGTGCAACGTGGGAAACGCTTTACATGGTTGCGGTTGCCGGATTAGTCGGCTTTGCTGTGGGTATTCCATTAGGCGTAATCCTCCATATTACTAAGAAAGGCGGCCTACTTGAAAACACCAAACTAAATAGCGGCTTAGGCGCTATCGTTAACATTGGTCGCTCAGTGCCATTCCTCGTACTGATGGTTGCGATTATTCCAGTGACAAAAATGCTGGTTGGAACCTTTATCGGTACAACCGCAGCAATCGTCCCACTGACTATTGGCGCCATTCCTTTTGTCGCTCGTCTTATTGAAGGTGCTTTATTAGAAGTACCGACAGGCTTGGTGGAAGCAGCGCAGTCAATGGGGGCGACACCAACACAGATCATCACAAAAGTTCTACTACCTGAAGCAATGCCGACTATTGTTAACTCAGTAACGATTACCTTGGTCACTCTCGTTAGCTACTCAGCTATGGCGGGTACGGTAGGCGGCGGCGGCCTAGGCGACGTAGCCATCCGTTACGGTTTCCACCGCTACGATGTAACTATCATGGCCGTGACTGTCGTGATGTTGATTGTTCTAGTACAGATTATTCAGTCTATCGGTGACGCAGTGGTGCGCCGTGTAGACCACAGATAAGCATCAAAAATACAAATTATAAGGAGATAAAGATGAAATTTAGCCTTAAAGGTCTTTTGACTGTAGCAACGGCCGCCTCTGCTCTTGCTCTAGCGGGTTGCGGCGACAAAGAAGTAGACGTAAACAAAGTAAAAGTTGGCGTTATTGCTGGTGCTGAAGCACAAGTAGCCGAAGTTGCCGCTAAAGTAGCAAAAGAGAAATACAACCTAGATGTTGAGCTAGTAACATTTACCGATTACGTAACACCAAACGCCGCTCTGGATGATGGTTCAGTAGACGCGAATGCGTTCCAGCACAAACCATACCTAGACCAACAAGTGAAAGACCGCGGCTACAAACTGGCTATCGCGGGTAACTCATTCGTTTATCCTATTGCTGGTTACTCAAAGCAAGTAAAATCAATTAATGAAATTCAAGATGGCGCACGCATCGCAGTACCAAACGACCCAACTAACCTAGGTCGCTCACTACTGCTTCTTGAGCAGCAAGGTTTAATTACGCTACGTGATGGCGTTGGTCTACTCGCTACAGTACGTGACATCGTAGGCAACCCTAAAAATATCGAAATCATTGAACTAGAAGCCCCACAGCTTCCACGTTCACTGGATGACGTAACGCTATCTATCATCAACACCACTTACGCAAGCTCTATCGACCTATCGCCAGAGCGTGACGGCGTGTTCGTTGAAGATAAAGACTCACCATACGTAAACCTAATTGTCGCTCGCGAAGAAAATGTTAATGCGCAAAACGTACAAAACTTCGTAAAAGCTTACCAAACGGAAGAAGTTTACGAAGCGGCAAAAGAGCTGTTCAAAGGCGGTGTTGTGAAAGGTTGGTAATCCCACTTTTCAAAACATGACTGAAAACAACGTTCTAAACATAAACGTTCTAAACACAAAAGGGCTGATGTGAAAACATCAGCCCTTTCTATTTGTCTATCTACCCATTTAAGTAGCTTCAATTCGCTACTTAAGATGGTCCCAAGAGATATTCGACACGATTCGGCAGTCATCACACTTAAAATGAAATATGTCATGTAGTGGCTCATCGAGTAGCCACTCGCCATCGCATTTTGGACACTTGCGCGCTTTCTCGCTCTCCAGCGACTGACCACCGACACGATACTGGTAATAGTACGTAGGGATCTTCGTGATGTATTCGATACGGCCACGTAAGTCCCAACCTCGGCGAAACAGCACACTATCCACATCGCAAATTTCGTGCAGCGTCGCATGTTCCGCTCGGCAACCCCCTGCCATTTGGATTTCATCACACGCTTGCCACTCAGTCTGCCACTTAATGACGGCTTTATGGTCTCCATTAAGTGTTGGCTCATTACGATACAAAGGAATTGGCAACAGGGTTTCACCACTTCGCAAAGGCGAACACGTATGAACATAAGTCGTGTACAACACTTGCCAGCTAGGTGTCTCTTCTTCGGCTGCTTGTTCTGAATTCAAATCACGCCCCAGCATACGCATTTTCGGTGCAAGCAAAGACGCATCCGACAAACGGTTCATGCACACTTTGACGAAATCTGAGTGATAACGTGGATGCAAGCTGTCTTGTTCTGGGCAAACAACACGAACGAAAAATTCACCTTCTCCCATCACTATCGGGAATTCACGACCTAATACTTGGCCGTTGTAACGCAGAGCATCCATCAAGCCATTAATGGCTTTGTCTACCGCGCTGACGGTGGTGTTATCAAAACACTCAAACTGCAACTCAACAACATACATACTTAGACGGCAGCCTCTAACTTATTCAAGAACTCAACCAATGAATCTGCCAATACATCACGTTTAGAGGTGCCCAAACGCTCTAGAATCACATTGCCAGTGAGGTTACAAATAGAAATCACATCCATTTCCTCATCTGTCGCTGCGATAAATACTGTTGGTTTAAGTTTCAAGCGGCGCTGCGTCACCAAATGACCAAGAATATTTTCTTGTAGACGCACGAAATCGTCATCGCTCCACACTTGCAGCAGCGTCAACGAATTACCTTGCCAAGTTGCCTCCATATCAGCGCAGTATTGAGAACCATAAAAGGCTTTAACATCATCTTGCAGTGACAACTCAATCGCATTTTCCACATTGGTGAAATCGGCCATTTCATCACGTGCGACCGCTTTCCAAAGCACCTTTCCATCACGCTTCTCTTCGACACAAGGAGAAACAAGCTCTGCAAGCTCTTCACTGCTTGGCAACTCATTGTGCTTAGCTTGCCAAGCTTGTTGGTAGCGCAGGCTGAACTCTTGTAGCGCCTGAGTAACGTTTTGGGTCATGAAGGTCTCCTCATTCCTTATTTATCAGATAGCCGTACTTGCCGGATGGCAATTGACCAGCGGATTCAGTAAAATTCTCGCCATTCTAATCGAAAACGACCACAAAGTATGAGCAAATATTCTGACGCTAAAGAGCTTGCTGGCTTAACACTAGGTAAAACGACCGAGTATGCGAACCAGTATGACCCAAGCTTGCTGCAACCAGTCCCTCGCAGCCTGAACCGAGATGACCTCCAGTTAGGCGATACTCTGCCTTTCATGGGGCACGACATTTGGACGCTGTACGAACTGTCTTGGTTAAATAGTAAAGGTTTACCACAAGTGGCCGTTGGCGAAGTATACATTCCAGCCACCAGCGCAAACTTGATTGAATCGAAGTCTTTCAAACTGTACTTAAACAGCTATAACCAAACCCGCTTTGCAAGCTGGGAAGAAGTGACTGAGCGTTTAACACAAGACCTTTCTGAATGCGCAGGTGAAAAGGTGCTGGTTGAGGTGAATCCAGTGACCCACTATACCAATCAACCTATCGTGACAATGGACGGTGAATGTGTAGATGACCAAGACATTGACATCACCAGTTACGATTTTGATGCCGATTTGCTTGAAGGTGCGGCAGGTGAAATACAAGTTGAAGAGGTGCTACATAGCCACCTATTGAAATCAAACTGTTTGATCACTAACCAACCCGACTGGGGCAGTGTAGAAATTCGCTACCAAGGCGCAAAAATAGATCGTGAGAAGCTGTTACGTTACTTAGTGTCTTTCCGCGAGCACAATGAGTTCCACGAACAGTGTGTAGAGCGTATTTTTACGGATCTAATGAAATATTGCCAACCAAGCAAACTGACCGTATTTGCCCGCTATACGCGCCGTGGAGGCTTGGATATCAACCCTTACCGCTCAACGGAACAAGATAAGCCAGCTCACAATCACCGTATGGCTCGTCAGTAAGCGCATAGGCAACAGAAATAAGTTCGGCAATCTAAAGGGTTGCCGGACGTTTTTATTGTCCAGGCATGTTACTATATCAAATGGCTTCAACCCGCATTTAAACGGCTAATTGAGGCTTTTCGCCGTTATCGCCATATCTAAAAACAGTTCGAGGGAACGAAAGGATGTTTTGGGACAGTTCGCGTCTATTCAAGTTGATTGGCTTTCTTTGCTTGCTGTTTGTACAGCCACTTCATGCTACCATTTTATCGTCCGCGTTACTCAACGAAGCACAACAATTGGCGGAAATAGAGCCATCACAAGCAAAACAAGCGGCAACCAACTATTTGTCACAGCGTGAACTAACAGAACGCAAAGAAAGTGACAGCCCTTCAGCCATGTCTCGCGACGAAACAGATCGTAGCGTTCGCACACCAAGCAGCACCATCGAAGCGCACAAGATTATCGCTCAGGCAGATTACGCCATGGGTAATGTTCGTTCGGCTATCGAGCACCTAAATAAAGCGGAACGCTTAGCGCAAGAATATCAATTGCCGTACATGGACTTAGATCTCCAGCTGATGCGCAACCAAATGATTTGGATGTACGACGAAAACTACTCAAAAGCGGAAGACACGCTTAACCAAATTGAACAACAGCTCGATGAAGCCGATGCCGTATTACAACGCACCGACAGCGTTCGCTACCGACTAGTGATGCAAAGAGCACTCCTCGCTTCACATAGTGGCGATGTCATTAAAGCGGAAAACTTGTACTCTGAAGCAAAGACCATGCTTGACGATAGCCGCTCTGAGTTAGCCTTGATCGACTACTACACTGCCGTCGGCGAGTTTTACCTCAATAGCAAGAAGTACAATTTGGCTTTGTCAGAACTGCTATACGGTTATTGGCAATCTATTGAAAGTAACAGTGGTGCAAGATTAGCAAAAGTGAATCGCCTTTTGGCTAGGCTCTTCCAGGAGCGACGAGTGTACGACAAAGCGATCGAATACTTATCTCAAGCCGCAGATTTTTATGACTCTTACCCTAGCTCTCCGATCCTAGCGGACGTCCTAGAGCAAATGGGCGACATCTACTTTTATCAGGGTAAGTTTAACCTTGCGTTAGTGCATTACTTCAACGTGCTTGACCATGAAAGTACCAGTAAGAACATCAATAGAATCATTAAAATTCGCTTAAGCTTGGCGGCTACCTACCTACAACTCTATAACTACGCGCTAGCAGAGCAGTACTTAGACCGCTCTAAAGAGCTTTTAGAATACACCAATATTCCTAAGCTTGAAGCAAAGGCTGCCCTGCTTCAGTCAGGTCTGGCTTATCATCAAAATGACAGTAAAGACGTCATTACTAATGCAAAGCTGGCGTTAGCGCTTGCTGAAAAGTCACCTGAAAATAACAACTTCATTAAGCAGCAGTCATACCGTTTACTTGGGTTGGGTTACGAGCAGGCAGGCGAATACAAACTTTCTCTGCAAGCTTATAAAAAATACACCAACCTCGTTCGTCTAGAACAAAAGCAGCTTAACCAAATCAGTGAAGATGCGTTCCGTCAGCAAAAAGAATTTGCCGAACAAACCATCCATTACATCGGTCAATCAGAACGCTTAGAGCAAGTGGAAAGAGAGCATCGTAAATTCCAGAAAATCTCATTTGCATTGTTTATTACTGTATTGGTCATGTTTTTGTTCATTATGCGCCGCGGTGTCATTATGCAGCGCCAAGCAAGTGAAATCGAAAAACTGCGTAACAACCTCTTCACCCACTCTCGCTCTCGTTTACGTAACTTGCGTATGCTGAACGTTAAGCTGTCTCGCTCATTGAAAAAGTCGAGCGAAACTTTCGAGCAATGGCAAATGGGTGAATTGATCCACGAACCACTTAATGATCGCCTACGCTTTGTTATGATCGATTTGCCATTCTTACGAAGCATGTACGTCCATAACGGCTATAAGGCAGGTCTAGAACTAGAACGTGCATTTGGCGACTTCCTTGCGGAAAAAATAGAAAAACCGTCGCGTCTTTATCATTTCTCAGATGCGAACTTACTCTACATAGAACCGAACGCTGACCGTGATGCTTCTGCCGAAGTCATGTTCGAAAAATTCCAGAGTTGGGTGGATGAGTTCGCACAGCAGCACAACGTCAATCGTATTATTCGTATGGGCATCAGTGATTATCCGTTCTTACCCCGAGCCTACACTGCAATTAACGATGAGGAATTACTCGATCTGTTGTTGCTTGCGACTCACATCGCACGAGAAGTCAGCTTGAAGGATAAGCAAAGCCACTGGGTGTTCTTAAAAGCCATCGATAATGCGCCTGCTGCTAGCTTTGCAACAGGTAACATAAGAACTGCCTGTCAACATGCCATTAGCCAAGGCCTGATCAAGATCCATTCGTCCTACAAGAATGAGGACGACATCAAGAAAATATTAAAAAATGGATAATTAAACGCCTGTTGAATGTAATAACTAATGACGCTATAAAGTTTTTTGTTATTATCAGATAATTGTCAGTAGTACATGGACTTAACCGTAGTCACTTCATGGGAATCTTGGAATCCGATATTCAGTCGCAGCTGCATCAGCTGAGTTGTCAACTTGACCAACTCAGACTGACTCATCGTGATACTTCACTCAAATTCAAACGTGAACAACAAGTTCTTAAACGCGTTGTGGCATCATTGTCTTCAGCTTGCCAGGGTTCGAATACTCAGGTATCCAACTACCTATTTGAAATCCAACAAGAGCTGCAACATCAAAAAGATATCAGCACTCTTATCCCGCGTTTAGCGGTATTAGAGAGGATGCTCAAACAGCAGTCGAAGACGATGGATAAACAGAACGGTTACCTTGACGAACAAATCAAGCACAGTGGTGAAACACTGCAACGTGTCACGGGCTTACCTGCGCAGTTAAAACGTGAACTACGGAACCTGATGAGTTTCTCTGAAGTTCACGCCAGCAATAAAGCTGATCAAGCCACTAAGCTACTGAGTATTTACGAACGCGCTCTGAAAATCATCACGTCTAATTCACGTCTACATCTTAGTGAATTTGAAAACAATCCCGACAGATCTCAGCTTGAGTGCTTAGCCAGCGACCTCCAACATACTATTACAGAGCTGGATTTCGAGGGAGAATCAGGCGATAGATTGCTGGATATTCGCGCTAAGTTGCTCCTTGGCGTGAGTGCCGAGTCTCTCATTGAGCTTACGCTCTCAACGCTGAAATTGGTTGTCGAAGCAACAAAGTTCGAGCGCGAGGCGTCTAGCCAATTCCTTGAGCAGCTGAACACTTCTCTCGCAAGTAACCTAAAAACCGTTCATCAGAACGTCGACCAGCATCATACCTACTTTGAACACCGCCAAGAGCTCAACACAGAAATGAACAGCTTGGTTGAATTAAGCCAAAAGTCACTTAATCAAGCTCAAGATATCGCGGTTGTGAAAAAAGAAATCACGCCTCTTCTCGAAAAAATGGCGTCGCTGACAGAGCGACTGAAAATGACGGAAGAGCGAGAGCAAGCGCTGCAAGAGCGGTTAAGTTACAGTAAGAACCAACTCGAAGCGGTATTTGAAACTACGCAAGATTATCGTCGACGCTTAGATGACCAAGCTCAGCGTATGTTGCTCGACCCGCTGACTAAAGTTTATAACCGCACTGCATTTAACGATCGACTAGAGCTAGAGTATCGCCGTTGGATTCGCTCTCAGCAAAACCTTCGTGTTGTGCTATTTGATGTAGACAACTTCAAAGCGGTGAATGATAGCTATGGTTATACGGCTGGCGATAAAGCGCTGAAGATCATCGCTCGTACTATTAACAAGCGCGTATCAGAAACGGAAACAGTGGCTCGCTTTGGTGGCGAGGAGTTTATTCTACTCGTCCCGGAACAATCTGAAGAATACACACTGGATCTGATTAAGCATATCCAGCGTGATATTAGCCAATTACCCTTTAAGTTCCGTGAGCAAAATATCATGATTACCTTAGCTGCTGTATCGACGTCTTTCAAAGAGTCCGATACGCCAGAGTATGTGCTCGATCGTCTTGGCAAGATGCTTGCGGACGCTAAAAAACGTGGAACAAACCAGCTTAACTGGAGCTAAGATTCGTACAAAAAGCGAGCAAACAAACCAAATTTGGTGCAATCTACGCTTTATAACCACCCATTTTCAACGAGTTATCACATTTCTTCCCTTTTAGTCTGCTAAGCTGTAAAAACCCAAGTCACTTCAAGATGATGTATTTATAAAAGGCAAATGTATCATCTTGAGGTTGCTTGGGAGTTGATAACCATAAAACCAAATCGGCCAACTACCTTTCATCAAACCATACGTATAACACCAAAAAGGTAAGTTGGTACTTTCCCTCAAATTAATGCAACACAAGGAGGCGTTATGATTACCCATATAAGCCCCGCTGGTAGCATGGACTTGCTATCTCAACTAGAAGTAGAGCGCTTAAAGAACACAGCCTCGAGTGAACTTTATCAGCTGTACCGTAATTGCACATTAGCGGTGTTGAACTCCGGTAGCCATACCGATAACTCGAAAGAACTGCTCGATAAATACCAATCGTTTGATGTCAACGTCGTGCGTCGTGAGCGTGGTATTAAGCTTGAGCTGACTAATCCGCCAGAGCACGCTTTTGTTGACGGCGAAATAATTAAAGGTATCCAAGAGCATCTGTTCTCCGTATTGCGTGATATCGTTTACGTAAACATGCATTTGGCAGACGCCCAGCGGCTCAACCTTACTAACCCAATTCACATTACGAACCTCGTGTTCGGCATTCTTCGTAATGCCAGAGCATTAACTCCAGGTATCGCACCGAATCTTGTCGTATGTTGGGGTGGTCACTCTATCAATGGAGTGGAGTATCAGTACACACGTGAAGTGGGTAACGAACTGGGCCTGCGTGAACTTAACATCTGCACAGGTTGCGGCCCTGGTGCAATGGAAGGGCCGATGAAAGGTGCAGCAATTGGGCACGCAAAGCAACGTTATACTCAGCAACGTTATCTTGGTTTAACCGAACCCTCGATTATTGCGGCCGAGCCACCAAACCCAATAGTAAATGAGCTGGTCATCATGCCCGACATCGAAAAGCGCTTGGAAGCTTTCGTCCGTATGGCTCATGGTATCGTTATTTTCCCAGGTGGCCCGGGCACAGCGGAAGAGCTACTGTACATTCTTGGCATCATGATGCATCCGGATAACGCCGATCAGCCAATGCCTATCGTATTAACAGGACCAAAAGAGAGTGAAGAGTACTTCCGCTCTATTGATGAGTTCATTCGCGACACACTTGGTGAGGAAGGGCAAAAGCACTACGAGATCATCATTGACGACCCGGCAGAAGTCGCTCGTATTATGAAACGCTCCATGGACTCGGTACGCCTTCACCGAAAAGAGAAAGGCGATGCGTACAGCTTTAACTGGTCATTGAAAATTGAGCCAAACTTCCAACTGCCATTCGAGCCTACTCATGAGTCGATGGAACAATTGGATTTAAGCCTAGATCAAGAACCGCAAGTTTTAGCGGCCAACTTGCGTCAAGCCTTCTCTGGCATAGTGGCAGGTAACGTAAAGGCTGAAGGCATTCGAGAAATAGAACGTAGAGGGCCTTTCACCATTCATGGCGACGCAGTCCTCATGAAAAAACTCGATAAGTTGCTAAAAGACTTTGTCGAACAGCACCGAATGAAATTACCTGGCGGTTCAGACTACGAACCGTGTTATCGAATCGCTCACCCGGAAATTGGTGGTCGATAGTCAGGCTAGCATTCGTTACACTAGGGGCATTACGCCCCTTTTTTATTGCTAAGTCATTATGTCTATTCATCTTGTTATCATTGATGCCCTAAACCTGATCCGCCGAGTGCACTCAGCACAACCAGATCCAACCGACATAGCAAGAACCATAACCACAACGCAAAGAACCCTCACTCGCATTCTGTCAGAGGCCAACCCGACACACATCATCGCAGTTTTTGATCACCACGAACAAGACAGAGGTTGGCGCGCTGAAATTCTCCCTGACTATAAGCAAAACCGAAAACCAATGCCTCTGCCACTACTGCAAGGGTTAGATGCGATTCAACAAGCGTGGTGGGAGCAAGGTATTGATTCATTGCTGTCTGAAGGCGATGAAGCAGATGATTTGGTTGCTACACTCGCAACGAAAGTGGCCAGCCATGGTGAAAAAGTCACCATCGTTTCGACTGACAAAGGTTACTGCCAGCTACTTTCCCCTACCCTACAAATCCGTGATTATTTCCAACATCGTTGGTTAGATGAACCATTTATCGAAAAAGAGTTCGGCGTAAAACCAAGTCAACTAGCGGATTACTGGGGATTGACAGGGATAAGCTCTAGCCAGGTTCCGGGCGTACCTGGAATTGGCCCGAAAGCAGCGAAAGAGATTCTCACTCAGTTTGAGAGTATTGAAGCTGCCTACGCTAGTGAAGATCTCGTACCGAAATACCGTAAAAAATTGGATGAGCACATTGAGTCTGCTCGTTTATGTAAACGCGTCGCCGCTTTAAAGTGCGATATAGAACTAGGCTTTAACTTGCAAGATATTCGCTTTTTAGGGCCAAACAAAGCGGAGTAGTGCCCGATGGTAGTTTCACACCATGAAACCCTCAGATATTAAAAAAGCGCCATTTGAAGGCGCTTTTTCTATTCTAATCACTATCCCCAAAAGACTCAGGGAATAAAGTTAGTAAGGTGAAATATTCGACAGACATTGGATATGAATCGTGATCTCTTCACGATCATGATACAAATGTTTAGCTTGTAGCTTGAACTTTACCTTATTATCAATGAGGAACTGCTTCAGATTTTCAAGGTCTTGCAGCACTTCGTCATAACGCCCTTTCATTGGCAGCTTAAGGTTAAAGATAGCCTCTTTTGCCCAACCTTTTAACAGCCACTGTCCCATCAGGTGAGCAACACGAGCTGGCTTTTCCACCATGTCACAAACAATCCATGTTACGTTCTTGCGGTCTGGTTCGAACTTAAAGCCATCCACCATATGGTGTTTGATCTGGCCAGTTTCCATCAAACTGTCTGCCATCATGCCGTTATCAACGCAGTGAACGAACATTGAGCGCTTCACTAATTGGTACGTCCAACCGCCTGGACATGCACCTAAATCCACACCCCACATACCTGGTGCCAAACGCTCATCCCACTCTTCACGTGGAATAAAGACATGAAATGCTTCTTCCAGTTTAAGTGTTGAACGACTTGGAGCGTCTGCTGGGAATTTAAGGCGAGGGATACCCATGAAGAACTGTGAGTTGTTGTCAGTGTAAGAGTAACCAACGTAACAGTGGCCAGGCTCAACAAAGCAAATGTGCAGTACTGGTTTTTTCGCGTTATCTTTGTTCAGCATTAAGCCTTTGCCGCGCAACGCTTGACGCATTGGGACGGTAAACTTACGGCAGAATTTCAGTAACTCTTTCGCTTCATTTGTATCTGGCGTTTCAATTCTCAAATCACCACAACGAGGGAATGCTTCGATGTCTGCTAGTTCATTCAAAATTGGACTAATTCGGTCATCACTTGGCAACGATTGAAACTCAGCTGCTACCGCAAACATTTGTCGAGCAAAAATTAAAGACTTAAAGTCTAAACCTCTCGCAAGTTTGTCGGCATCTCCATCTTGGTAACACTCGAAGACAACATAACCTGAGTTTCTCTTCACACGAGGGAAGCCATACACTTCCAACTGTGTCGCTTTGTCCTGAATTTCACCAGCACACTCTTTCTCAAAGCCAGAACGGCAATAGAGCATTAGTTGTTTCACTTGGAGACCTCTTTGATATTGAACGCAGCAAAAAAGAACAGACACCAACCAATCATGAACAGTAATCCTCCCACAGGAGTAATTGGTCCAAACCACTTAATGCCCGTCAGCGCCAGCGCGTAAAGACTGCCGCTAAAACAAAAGATGCCGATAATAAAGCAAATCGCCGCAATGAAAAAATATTTTTGTGCTTTTTGTCCCAAATTGAGCAGAAGCAGAATGGCACAAAACACAATCGCCAACGTGTGAATAAATTGATACAGAACTCCGGTCTCAAATACACCGAGCAAATAAGGGGCCAGTGTCGCTTTTAGCCCATGAGCAGCAAATGCTCCAAGAGCGACCGAAAGCAGCCCAGACAATCCAGAGAGTGAGAGTAACCACTTACTTTTCACTGTACACCTCTTTTATAAACGCCGCTAACTGCTCTATCGTGAGTGTAATGTTACCCACTTCAGTATGACCTGAGATCTTGCGCGGTTTGAAGCTGTGGTCACCATCAGGTAAAAAGCTCACCGTTACTTGCGACGAAAGGACGAAATCATCGAATTCCTCACGCTTACCAAAGGTGTCTCGCTCCCCTTGCAGAATCAGCGTAGGTTTCTCAATGGTTGCTAAGTGCTCGCCTTTGTATTTCTCTGGCTTTCCCGGCGGGTGAAATGGAAAACCTAAACAGGCAATGCCCGCCACCAGCTCATTTTCAGCCAACAAGCTCGACATACGACCGCCCATTGACTTACCACCAATAACCACGGGAGAAAAAGCAAAGTGAGCGATCACTTCGCTGTATGCTTCAAGCAACTTTGGCGCGCGATCGGGCGGACGCTTTTTGCCATCTTCCGAACGTTTCACCATGTAAGGGAAATTAAAACGCACTACACGAATACCTTGCTCCACTAATCCTTTGGCGACCGCTGTCATGAAGTCATGCTCCATCCCCGCACCTGCGCCGTGAGCAAAAATAAACAGCGGTCCGTTTTCAGGCCCCTCAGCTATCCAGTGATTCATCCAATACTTCCTCTTGTTCTTTTCTCGCGGTTGCCAACATCCAGTCTCTAAACGTTGCGATTCGGCCCATATCTGCCTGCTGTTCATGACACACCACATAGAATGCATTCTTAGATATCAACACTTCGTCGAATGGTGCAATGAGTCGTCCGGCTTCCATTTCAGGTTTGGCGAGTACGTTGTTACCGAGCGCGACCCCCTGACCGTGCGCAGCAGCCTGTAGCACCATCGTTGAGTGACTAAAAATAGGACCGTGGTTTACGTTGATGCCTTCAATGTTGTAATGACGAGCAAACTGCTTCCAGTCTTTACGCGAAGTATCGTGTAACAAAGTATGTAATTTGAGGTCACTTAAAGATTCTAATGGTTTGTTACCCAAAAGTAATGAAGGTGAACAAAGTGGGATCAAAAACTCTTGGTACAATTTATCTGCTCGCAAACCTGGCCAGTTCCCACGGCCATAGTAGATCGCCACATCAACATCATCAGTCAGTGAGCCTTCATCCATATCTACGGCTTTAATACGAACATCGATATCGGGCTCTTGAGCATTAAAATCGGCCAAACGAGGTACAAGCCATTGGATAGCAAAACTCGGCGGTAGGCTAATCGTCAATGCCCCTTTTTCGCTACGTTCCAACACCTTATCTGTCGCTTCCGCAATCGAGGTGAAGATATCTTTGATATCGAGAAAGTAACTTTGGCCTTCTTCTGTTAACAACAAAGAACGATTACGTCGACGGAAGAGCTTCAATGATAAGAACTCTTCAAGCGCTTTAATCTGGTGACTGACCGCGGCTTGAGTAACAAATAACTCTTCTGCTGCTCGTGTAAAACTGAGATGACGAGCAGCCGCTTCGAAGACTCGAAGCGAATTTAATGGAGGCAATCTGCGAGACATATGGGACCTCTAATAGGATTAGTTTTTTTAATCTGAAACATTATAAAATGTCCGTTGTCGAACAGCCAGATAAATTCTATATTTCACCCCGCAACACGGGCCTGAACGGCTTGATTTCTTTGGAAATCAATTGGCTTCGTTGTTGCGATGTTGTGTTTGCAAACTCGTATTTCGAGTTAGGTAGATTTCTACCATAATGTTTTGTCCACACTCCCTGTGACAAAACATATACTTCCTGTATTTATTTTTGACCTGTCTGTCAAATTTGTTACACCGCCTAAATTAGGCGGTGTTTTTTTATCTATCAAAAATCTCATCCGCATATCTGGCAGCAATATCACTTTATTACTCTTCTTTCGGATTAATTATCGTTATATCAACACAAAGTGTATGGCTTTGCGATAAGCCTCAACATTATGCTAAGTAATGGTTGTCTGTAACGCGATCAAAAAACAAAAAAGGCGCAAATTGATGTCTCAATTTGCGCCTTTTAACGTATTTTATCAGTCAGCTATGGACGGTAAACTTTTACGTTGCTGAAGCCTTGCTCTTGCAAGTAAAGCGCTTGCAGACGGCTCATCACACCGCGGTCACAGTAAAGTAAGTATGTCTTAGACTGGTCTAAGTCACCAAACTGTGTACCCAGCTTGTAGAAAGGGATATGTTTCACATCCACACCTTCGATTTCAAGTGGGTTATCGTCTTCCTCTTCAGGACTACGAATATCTAGCACAACCGCGTGCTCTTCTACCGCTTGAACTTGCTCTACTTCTGGTGCGGCTTGCTCAGACTCTTTCGCGATATCACGAATGTCCATCATGCGAGCTTCTTGAACCACTTGCTCAAGGATACTAAAGTCGAATTTCTCTTCTTCAGCTTCTAGCTTGCCTTTCACCGCTTTCACGGTTGGCTTCTTAGAGATAACACCACAGTATTCTGGCATTGTCTTCGCGAAATCTTCTGTGCCGATTTCACGTGCTAGATTGATAATGTCTTCTTTATCCCAGTTGATAAGCGGACGCAGAATCAGCGTGTCTGTTACGTTGTCGATGTGGCGTAGATTGGTTAGCGTTTGGCTCGATACTTGACCTAGCGCTTCACCTGTTACCAATGCTTCGATCTTCATCTTCTGAGCGATCATGCCTGCTGCACGCATGAACATACGCTTCAAGATCACGCCCATTTGGCCGTCATCGACTTTCTCTAGGATTTCCGCAACCACAGGTTCGAAATCAACTGAGATAAAACGTACTTTTGCTGAAGAACCGTATTTGTTCCATAGGTAGTGAGAAACCTGCTTAACGCCGATTTCGTGTGCTGGACCACCTAAGTTAAAGAAGCAGTAATGTACTTTTGAACCACGCTTGATATGAAGATAGCTTGAAACACCAGAGTCGAAACCACCCGAGATCAGGCTTAACACGTCTTCTTGCGTACCCAGTGGGAAACCACCTAGGCCTTTATGACGAGACAATACTTGGTTTAGCTTGTCGTTCGAGACTTCTACCTTGATCGTCACGTCTGGGTTTCGTAGCTTAACACTAGCGCTTTCAATCGCTTGATTTAAACCACCGCCTACATAACGCTCTAGTTCAATAGAGGTAAAGTCATGCTTGCCACGACGCTTCGCACGTACAACAAAGGTTTTATTTTCGAGCGCAGCACGGTTGAGTTCTAGCACTTGCTCGAAGATATCGTGCAAGTCTTTAAATTCAGTTTGCTTCACTTCCAGTACGTGGTGAATGCCTGGTGTATGAGTCAAAACCTCAAGAACTTCAGCGTGGAATTCGTTACTCTCAGAGGTCACTTCAATGTGATCACGACGGTTAAATACCGCGACAGACTCCGTGCGGCTCTTAATGATGTTACGAATGTTGCACTCTAAAATCTTTGTGAAGCGCTTACGCACAGATTCACTTTTTACAAAAATTTCTGGATGGGGCTTTACAATAAATTTCATAGTCTAATTCGCAGGTTAGTTTCGCAATCAACAAAGAGTGACACTCAACTTCAATACTTCATACGCAGTAAAACCGCGTTTCAGTCACAAAAAGTAGTCTGAGCTCACTTTTAAGGCGCAAGATTATACACCCAAGCGGATTGGAAAAACAAAAAAAGCGAGCAATCTGCTCGCTTTCTTATCTCTTTACTGACTTAAAACTAAAGCCTAGTTATTGAATTACTGGCACTTCTTCACTGTAGAGAGGCTCGCCTTGCATAATGCTGATTTCAACCCGTCGGTTAAGCGCACGATTTTCATCAGAATCATTCGGTAACAAGGGCTCCGTATCCGCCATACCCCGCACTCTCAAACGTTGATGAGAGAAGCCTCTCACTTTCTCCATCTCTTGCGCGACTGATACTGCACGCTGAGAAGAGAGATCCCAGTTAGAACGATAAAGTTCCGAGTCTAGCGGTCGATTGTCTGTATGGCCAGATACTCGAACAATGCCTGGCACGTCTTTTACTAGCTCTGCAATCTGACGAACTAAAGGACGAAACTTAGGCTGCAAGAAGGCCGAACCTTCTGGGAATGCACCTTTTTCACGCATACGTATAACAATCTGCTGACCGAGGTTTTCAACTTCAATGGCGCCTTGTTCAATCTCTCGCTCTAAGGCTTTCTTGATGCTTTCCATCAAGGTTTCCATCTCTTGCGACATCTCTTTAGATTGCTGTTGCTGCATGTCCGCTTCGGCAGATTCATTGTTTTGAGTTGACGTTTCTGGCGATTGCCCACCCGTTAACTTGCCTTCATCACGTTTTGTGCCACCAGCTCGATCAGACTCCCCTTCATGAAATTCGAGCGTCTGCTGAGTGATGTCCATGGTTTGCTGCATGATGACATCAATCGGAGTTGGTTCCGGCCGACCCGGTCGAAACTCTTGGGCAATAATGCTAGTACCTTTGGGAATGTCTTTCACTTCAAGCTGATTTTGCACACCGAAGGCAAATTTCATTGATCCTGCAATTTGTTTGAACTTCAGTACATCCATCTCAGAAAAAGAGAGCAGAAGAACAAAGAAACACATCAGTAGCGACATCAAATCTGCGAATGTCCCCATCCATAACGGGAGGCCAGGTGGCGGACAATCGCATTTGTTATCTTCATCATCCATCACGACTCTCCAAGTTACTCGTCAATCTCAAGGGCACGTTTACCTTCATTGAGGTAGTTCTTCAAGTAACTATCGATCACTCGCGGGTTTTGGCCATCTTGAATCGCTAATACGCCATCCATGATCAAACGGCGATTTAGCGTTTCTTGGTCACGGCGAAGAGAAAGCTTATCCGCAATAGGGAAAAACACCATATTGGACAGGATCGCGCCATACAATGTGGTCAAGAGTGCAACGGCCATTGCTGGTCCAATCGCTTTAGGGTCATCCATGTTTGAAAGCATCGCAACAAGACCAACCAAGGTGCCAATCATTCCCATCGCAGGAGCAACGTCGCCAAAGGCGCGAAATACACCAGTTCCTTGCGTATGTCGTTCATCCGTAAGCGCGATGTCTTTTTTGAGTGCCACTCTCACAACGTCGGCATCATGGCCATCAACCAGTAGATCAATGCCTTTCTGCATGAATGTGTTGTTTATTTCCATCTCTTCAAGAGCAAGAAAACCACCTTTACGCGCCGCGTCGGCCATTTCCACAATTTTTGCGATCAGGTCTTCGGGTTCATCCGCTTTAAACATGAAGGCTTTGCCAGCAATCTTTGTCGCACCAAAAAACTGTCCCATTGTGAACTTCATCAACACGACGAATATTGAGCCACCAACGACAATAAGGATCGACGTGACATCGACAAACATGCCGATGCTGCCACCAAGCACCATCGCCATAATGACGAATGCAAAACCACCAATCAAACCTAATAGGGTTGCTAAATCCACAAAGCACTCCTCACGCTATACTCAAATACTGCCATTGGGCGGATTATTACCTGTATCGACAACTCGCGCAGAATTTTTAGAAAAATCTTAGCTAATGGATCACAAATTACACTTAACAACCTCAACCAAAATATGGGGTTTCATCGCTTAGACTCGTTGAACGCTAATTTTGTGACAATTATATAAGGTTAAATTTGACCAAGTTACTAGGCTAAGGTAACTTTCGTGCATCTTACCCGAGGCTTGATTAAGGCAGAAAAAAGATGGCGGTCAAGAAACCAGAAAACATGACCTTTGAAGCAACCATTGAAGAACTTGATAGCTTGGTTGATCAATTAGAAAATGGCGATCTTGCTCTAGATGATGCCCTGCGTAAGTTTGAACGAGGCATTGCCTTAGCTCGTGCAGGCCAAACTAAATTAAGCGACGCCGAACAACGCGTGAGCATTCTTCTTAGTGAAGATGATGAAGCACCACTGAGTGACTTCAAACCAGATTCAGAATAACAATCAGTAGTGAGCAATGTGATGCAACAGACATTGACGTCTTTTCAACAAAGAAACAATCAGCAATTGAATTTGTGGCTCGATCAGCTTCCATATCAAGAGCAGCCATTGATTCAAGCAATGAAATACGGCCTTTTGCTAGGTGGAAAACGCGTTCGCCCTTTTCTTGTTTACATCACAGGTCAAATGCTCGGCTGTAAACCTGAAGACTTAGACACCCCCGCCGCTGCTATCGAATGTATACATGCCTACTCACTCATTCATGATGATCTGCCAGCCATGGACGATGATGAACTGCGTCGAGGTCAACCAACTTGTCATATTAAGTTTGATGAAGCAACCGCAATACTGACAGGTGATGCACTACAAACCCTTGCCTTCACTATTATTGCTGATGGTCAATTAAGCCCGGCGGCAGAAGCTCAACGCATCAACATGATCAAAGCCTTAGCGCATTCCTCTGGTGCCAGCGGCATGTGTGTAGGGCAAGCCTTAGATTTAGGCGCGGAAAATCGCCAAGTTTCTCTTGAAGAAATGGAAGAGATACACCGTAAAAAAACCGGAGCTCTGATTGATTGTGCGGTAAAATTAGGTGCATTAGCTGCTGGTGAGAAAGGTATCGAGGTTCTACCTCACTTGGAGCGCTACTCAAAAGCAATTGGTTTGGCGTTTCAGGTTCAAGACGATATTCTTGATATCATCAGTGACACAGAAACACTGGGTAAGCCTCAAGGTTCCGACCAAGGTCTGAATAAGAGCACTTATCCTTCCCTACTGGGTTTAGAGGGAGCCATAGAGAAAGCTCACACTCTGTTACAGGAAGCACTTCAAGCATTGGAAGCTATCCCATACAATACTCAGTTACTCGAAGAGTTCGCCCGATATGTCATCGAGCGCAAAAATTAACACTATAAGCGCGCATTTATATGACTCTTGATATTTCAAAGTACCCAACACTGGCGTTAGCAAATACACCGGAAGAATTACGTCTCCTTCCGAAAGAAACATTACCAAATCTGTGTGATGAACTGCGAACGTATCTGCTAAATTCAGTGAGCCAATCTAGCGGACACTTAGCGTCTGGCTTAGGCACCGTAGAGCTAACTGTAGCTCTGCATTATGTTTACAACACTCCTATCGACAAATTGATCTGGGATGTTGGTCATCAGGCTTACCCGCACAAAATCCTCACCGGACGTCGCGATAAAATGCCAACAATTCGCCAAAAGGATGGTCTACACCCTTTCCCTTGGCGTGAAGAAAGTGAATATGACACCTTATCTGTCGGCCACTCTTCGACATCGATTAGTGCAGGTCTTGGCATGGCCATCAGCGCACAAAAAGAAGGTAAAGGTCGCAAAATCGTCAGTGTGATTGGTGATGGCGCAATTACAGCAGGCATGGCATTCGAAGCCATGAACCACGCTGGCGACGTTCATCCTGATATGTTGGTGATTTTGAACGACAACGAAATGTCGATTTCAGAAAACGTCGGCGCCCTGAATAACCACCTTGCGAAAGTACTTTCTGGCAGCTTGTACACTTCTATCCGTGAAGGCGGTAAAAAAGTGTTGTCTGGTGTTCCACCTATTAAAGAGTTGGTTCGCCGTACGGAAGAACACCTCAAAGGCATGGTAGTGCCTGGTACTCTGTTCGAAGAGTTCGGCTTTAATTACATTGGCCCGATTGATGGACACGACGTCAATGAACTCGTCAAAACGCTAAAAAACATGCGTGAGCTCAAAGGCCCTCAATTCCTGCACATCATGACCAAGAAAGGCAAAGGTTATGAGCCTGCCGAGAAAGATCCTATCGGCTACCATGGTGTTCCTAAATTCGATCCAACGCATAATTGTCTGCCGAAGAGCAGTGGCGGTAAGCCAACTTACTCAAAGATCTTCGGTGACTTTTTATGTGACATGGCGGCCCAAGACCCTAAGCTAATGGCAATTACGCCAGCAATGCGCGAAGGATCAGGTATGGTGCGTTTCTCAAAAGAGTACCCAGACCAATACTTTGATGTGGCGATTGCTGAGCAGCACGCTGTGACACTGGCAACAGGCATGGCAATTGCGGGCGATCATCCAATCGTTGCTATCTATTCGACTTTCTTGCAACGTGGTTATGACCAGCTGATCCACGATATCGCGATCATGGATTTACCAGTAATGTTTGCGATCGACCGCGCAGGTCTCGTTGGCGCAGATGGTCAAACTCACCAAGGTGCGTTCGATTTGAGCTTTATGCGCTGTATTCCGAACATGGTGATCATGGCGCCAAGTGACGAAAACGAATGTCGACAAATGCTTTACACTGGTCATAAGCATTCTGGCCCGAGTGCGGTTCGATACCCTCGTGGTAGCGGGATGGGCGTAGAAATCGAAACTGAGTTTACGGCGTTAGAAATCGGTAAAGGGCGCATGGTTCGCCAAGGTGAAAAAGTTGCTATTCTGAACTTTGGTACTTTCTTGGGTAACGCGCTAGAAGCGGCAGAATACCTTAACGCCACTGTTGCTGATATGCGCTTTGTGAAGCCGCTCGATGAAGCATTAATTCGTCAATTAGCCGCAGATCATGACGTGCTCGTGACGTTAGAAGAAAATGTTATCGCGGGTGGTGCTGGTGCTGGTGTCGTTGAGTTCATGATGAAAGATAAAATCATTAAACCTGTGTTGAACCTAGGTTTACCAGATGAGTTTA
The DNA here is from genome assembly GCF_033338535.1 of Vibrio sp. Vb2131. Classification (NCBI taxonomy): domain Bacteria; kingdom Pseudomonadati; phylum Pseudomonadota; class Gammaproteobacteria; order Vibrionales; family Vibrionaceae; genus Vibrio; species Vibrio sp. Vb2131. The sequence continues at coordinate 126,603 of NZ_JAWOSW010000009.1, read as the reverse complement.
TTCATCAGGGAACACAAGATGAACTGCATGAAGAGCTTGGTCTCGATGCAAAAGGAATTGAAAAATCCATCTTGGATTATTTAGCAAAATAGAATGTAAAAAGGGATGCTCATAGCATCCCTTTTTTTACGGTCAACGTTTAGTTCATCCAGCCCGCATATTTTGCGACTAGAAACAGGGCAACACCGGCCATAACTCCCGCCACGATATCATCAACCATAATACCCAGCCCACCGTGAACTCGCTTATCTAGCCACCCAATTGGCCAAGGTTTTACCATATCGAAAAAACGAAATAAGATGAAGCCAGTGATCAACCACTTCCATTCAGTGAGTGGAATATTCAGTGCAGGTACAATGCTCATCGTAATCCAAAAGCCTGCAAACTCATCCCATACGATTGAACCATGATCATGCACCTTCATGTCTGCAGACGTCACTTGGCATATTTGAATGCCGATCACACACGAAATCAGAACAACAATGACATACGCCGTAAATGGTAATTGTGCCAACAACAAAAAGAAAGGCACGGCCGCCAGTGTGCCCATTGTTCCAGGGATAAACGGGGATAATCCACTGCCAAAACCCGTCGCCAATAGATGCCACGGGTTCTTTAATGAAATCAGAGAAAGAGGGTTGGTCATATCCTTAAACCTATACTGCTAGTTTGGTTTCAATCGTCATGCCTGCGAGTTACTCAATAGTAACAGGCTCTTGGCTAGAGCTTAGCTCAGATCATTTAAAGTGGTCGAAGCCACTTAAGTCCCAATCAAGTGGTTGATTGTTATCATGCAGCTCGAAGGTTCCATTTGGTCGGATTTGACCAATACATGTGACCTTACAGCCAGTATGAGATAAAGCGCTTTGTAACGAGCCTCGATTTTGCTCCGGCACGGTAAAACACAACTCGTATTCTTCGCCACTTGCTAAAGCATACTGCTGCGCGCTGATCTTATCATCTAAAAACTGGACTAATTCTGAAGAGATCGGTAGCTGAGAGACATCAATACTCACCCCAACCTGAGATCGCTGTAAAATGTGCTTAATATCAGAGATTAAACCATCTGAAATATCTATCGCCGACGAGGCTAAGCCAACAAGAGCTTGTCCAGCAAGCACACGCGGAGAACTAAGGTAATGAGCTCGCTCTAGTGCTTCCGCGCCGGCTCTGCTGCGCAGAGAGTCATCTAGAATCACATCCAAGCCAGCTTTTGCATCGCCAAGGTTTCCCGTTACATATACCCAATCCCCAGGCTTGGCTCCGGATCGCGTGAGCGCTTTGTCTTCAGGTACAAAACCTTGCACCGTGAGTGTCAGACACAATGGCCCTTTGGTGGTATCACCGCCTATTAACTGAATACCATAGTAATCAGCCAGTTCGAAAAATGCATCACAGAAAGGAGCAAGCCATTCTTCATCTGGCTCAGGCATCGTTAATGCAAAGCTCACCCACGCAGGCGTTGCGCCCATCGCCGCCAAATCACTGATGTTAGAAGCCAATGCTTTGTGTGCGACCCATGCTGGGTTCGCGTCGGCTAAGAAATGCGTTCCAGCTACCAATGTATCCGTGCTAATCGCAATCTGAACATTAGCTGGCGCTTTGACCAAAGCGCAATCATCACCAGCGGCTAGATGGACATCTTTACGTTGGCTCTGACGACCGACGAAGTATTTGTCTATCAGATTAAATTCACCAGACATAATTCACTTACTTTTTGATGTAAAAGCTTTTGATACAAAAAAGGTCAGCATGTGCTGACCTTTTCATTGAAGAAATCGTTATTTCTTACGAATGTGAGGTGCTGCTTTATCAAGTACACCATTCACAAACTTGTGGCTATCTTCTGCTGCGAAAACTTTTGCAAGTTCAATCGCTTCATTGATAACAACTTTGTAAGGAACATCTTCGCGACGAGTCATCTCGTACATAGCAAGGCGAAGAAGAGCAAGTTCCATCATATCTAAATCCTGCATAGGACGAGAGATGTATGGACGAATTTTGCTATCTAGCTCAGCGTGGCTAAGTACAACACCGCTTAATAGTTCACGGAAGTAAGCTACGTCTGTCTCTGGAGCAGCAAGCGCTGGCTCAGATGCATGAAGTTCTTCTTCATCGTATTTGTCGCCAGACAAAAACTGTTCTTCAATCTTGGCAACATTCTCTTTAGTAATTTGCCATGAGTAGATCGCCTGTAGAGCGAATTGACGTGCGTTACGACGTGCGGCTGGTTTCACACTGGCCCCCATTAGGAATCAATTTCAGATAGTACATTAATCATTTCAAGTGCGCTTAGTGCAGCCTCTGCACCTTTATTACCAGCCTTGGTTCCTGCGCGTTCAATCGCTTGATCGATCGTATCAACAGTCAAAACACCAAATGCTACTGGAATGCTGAATTCCATAGACACTTGTGCTAGACCTTTGTTCATTTCACTACAAACATAGTCAAAGTGAGGCGTTCCACCGCGAATAACAGACCCTAGAGAAACAATAGCGTCGAATTTGCCAGTTTTAGCAACACGCTGAGCTACTAGAGGTAGTTCTACGGCACCTGGACAACGCACAACCGTGATGTTGTCTTCGCTTACTTGTCCGTGACGCTTTAGTGTATCGATCGCACCAGAAAGTAGGCTTTCGTTAATAAAACTGTTGAAACGAGAAATAACGATAGCAATTTTTGCATTTGGCGCTGGGAAGCCACCCTCGATCACTTTCATAAGCTTTCCTTTAACTCTATTTATAAGTGAAATATGTTCATCAAGTGAGAATCGCCGGATTCTAGCACAAATTTGTGAGCAATATCTAATGGAAATTGGAGGCAAATCACTGGTTCCTAGCCATTGACGAGTTAAGCACGTCAAAGACTAGGAACTTATTGTTCGGTTGTTACTCGCAGACGTACTCAACAACATTCAGACCAAAACCACCTAACGCGTGGTACTTTTTGTTGGTCGATGACAGAAGACGCATATCATGTACACCGAGATCCGCAAGAATCTGTGAACCAACGCCAACACGGCGAGACGTGCCTTGTTTTTTAGCAAGCGTTGGTGCTTCACCTTTGTCTTGCGCTTCGAACATCTTCACGCGATGAATAAGTAGATCGGTCGATTCTTCATGGCCAAGAACAACCAGTACACCGCCCTCTTCACCAATGCGTTTCATTGCCTTATCTAGTGTCCAGCTGCGCTCTGCATTACGATCGCTACGTAGTAAGTCGGTAAAAACGTCTTGAAGATGAACGCGAACCAGTGGCGCTTTTTCTTTCAAATCGCCCTTGCACATTGCGTAGTGCACTTGGTTATCAATGGTGTCTTTGTACGTGACTAACGTGAACTCGCCAAACTCTGTCGGTAACTTGCACTCTGCCACACGTTCAATCGTTGTCTCAGTGTTATTGCGGTACTCAATTAGGTCGGCAATAGTGCCCAATTTAATACCGTGCTTCTCTGCAAAGATCTCTAGATCTGGGCGACGAGCCATCGTGCCGTCGTCATTTAAGATCTCAACAATCACCGATGCTGGCTCTAAACCAGCAAGACGAGCCAAATCACAGCCAGCTTCAGTGTGTCCTGCGCGAGTCAGTACACCGCCGTCTTGAGCTGCGAGAGGGAAGATGTGACCAGGCTGCACCAAATCCGCAGCTTTAGCGTTTGGCGCGACTGCTGCTTGAACGGTACGTGCGCGATCTGCGGCTGAAATACCAGTCGTTACCCCTTCTGCTGCCTCAATCGAAACAGTAAAGTTGGTGGTGTATTGCGCATTATTGTCTTGCACCATTGGTGGCAGACCTAGACTTTCGCAACGATCTTTGGTCATGGTTAAACAAATCAGGCCACGGCCATAGGTTGCCATAAAGTTGATGGCTTCCGGCGTAATATGCTCGGCAGCCATGATCAAGTCACCTTCATTCTCGCGGTCTTCATCATCCATTAGGATGACCATTTTGCCCGCGCGAATATCATCAATAATTTCTTGTGGCGTACTGATTGGCATAGTCTGTTATCCCGTTATTCTAAATTTGTTATTGCGACAGCAATGAAAAATTACGTTGCAGTGAATGCTTAGTTAGGTCAATAGTTTGAGCTTTGCATTAAGCAAGTCAATGAATCTCGCGGTGTTCTGTGAGTCTGCTCTTTATCGCATGCCTCACGCAGCCACTCCCAAGACTTATGCAAAACCGTTTTGCTGTAAAAAGTCCATCGTGATACGAGACTCGGCCTTATCTTCTTGTTGTCCTTGCAGTAAACGCTCCATATAACGCGCAAGTACATCAACTTCTAAGTTGACTTTGCGCCCCACTTGAAACTGGTCAATCGTAGTTTCTTCACTCGTATGAGGAACGATCGTCAGCTTAAAAGCATTTTTACGTAAGTCGTTGACGGTTAGGCTAATACCATCAACAGTAATCGAGCCTTTCTCTGCAACGTACTTGCTAATTTCCGCAGGCATTGCAACCCAAAACTCTATCGCACGGCCAACTGAATTGCGTTCGACAATTTCACCAACCCCATCGACATGGCCAGAAACGATATGTCCACCCAATCGCGTTGTTGGCAACATGGCTTTTTCTACATTCACCTTATCGCCTACTTGGTATTCAGCAAACCCAGTTTTCTTCAAGGTTTCTAAGGACAGATCAGCACTGTAATAGTGGCTTCCGAAGTCAACTACCGTTAAGCAAACACCATTGGTCGCAATGCTATCGCCTAACTTAACGTCTGACATATCAAGCGTACCCGTTTCAACCGTGACGGTGATGTCTTCGCCCTTCGGCGTAATCGCAGCTAACTTGCCAACTGCTTCTACTATTCCTGTAAACATACTATTTCTTATCTAATTTCATTACGTTTTATGGTGGCGGTGATGCGAATGTCTACCCCAACCATACGAACGTCTGTAATGTTTAAATCTATGACGTCAGCCATAGCGCTTAACCCTAAAGCACCGATAAGCCCCCGACCATCGCTGCCCATGAGTTTTGGCGCAAGGTAAACAATGAGCTCATCTACAAGATTAGCCTTTATCATCGCACTCGCTAGCGTAGCTCCAGCTTCAACCCATAAGTGATTGATGTGGTGCTCATCCGAGATACGTTTTAATGTCGTTGATAAGTCAATTTGGTGAGCGCTGTCCAATAGAGGGATACAGTCTCCATCAGAGCGAACAATAACTCGTTCTCCATCGGTATGGAACAGCTTGAGCGCATCAGTTAAATGGTTCTGACGGTCTAAGATTACACGTACTGGTTGACGAAGCTCTTCTTGTAAATACTGCGCTTGAACACTATTAGGTAAGTCATCCCAGCGCACATTGAGTGATGCATTATCATCAATCACCGTTTTGCTAGTAGAAAGAATGCCACCACTTATCGCTCGATAACGCTGCACATCTTGGCGGGCCGCTGGGGAGGTGATCCATTGGCTCTGACCATTACTGAGTGCGCTTTGCCCATCCAAACTGGCTGCCATTTTTAATTGAACAAACGGCATGCCTGTACGCATGTACTTTATAAAACCAGGGTTAAGGGCAAGGGCATCTTGCTCTAACAAGCCGATTTGTACTTCAATTCCGGCATCACGTAACATCTGGATGCCGCGACCTGCAACTTTCGGGTTTGGGTCTACCATGGCGCAAACCACACGTGCCACTTTGGCTTTAATCAGCCCTTCGGCACATGGCGGTGTACGGCCGTAATGAGAGCAAGGTTCTAGCGTCACATAAGCGGTTGCACCAACTGCTTTTTCACCCGCCATGCGCATCGCGTGCACCTCGGCATGCGGCTCACCAGCACGATGGTGATAACCTTCACCGACAATTTCTTCATCACGAACGATGACACACCCTACATTTGGATTAGGGGCGGTGGTATAAATGCCACGTTTCGCTAACTTAATAGCTCGTGACATCATGGCGAAATCTAAATCAGAAAACGCTCTTTCAAGAGTGTGTTGAGTCATGAGCTACTCAGTCTTCTAGGCGGGCAATCTCTTCGCCAAACTCGCGAATATCTTCAAAGCTGCGGTAAACGGAAGCGAAACGAATGTAAGCCACCTTATCGAGCTCTTTGAGCTGGTCCATGACTAAATTACCAATCATTTCACTCGGAACCTCTCGCTCACCCGTCGCACGCAGTTGTGATTTGATCATACTGATCGCTAACTCTATAGAATCGGCACTCACTGGGCGTTTCTCTAAAGCTCGTTGAATACCGCCAACCATTTTATCTTCATCAAATGGTTCACGGTTGCCATTCGATTTGATCACTTTAGGCATCACTAACTCTGCGCTTTCAAACGTAGTGAAACGCTCGCTACACGCCAAGCACTGACGGCGACGTCGAACTTGATGGCCATCAGCCACTAAGCGGGAATCAATAACTTTGGTATCGTTCTCGGAACAAAAAGGACAATGCATATCACCTCCATATCTATACCAAAATAACCTCATGAGCAATCACGGATAACCACGCGTTCATGGTTATACGGACTCTATTAAAGCTATTTGGGTATAACGCTTTCAAACCGAAATAAAAGCTCATGTAGTGTAGCGGAATTGGTATGTTAGACAAAACAAAAAGGGGCGCAAAGGCCCCTTTTTCACTCAAGATCTCGTCGAATGTGTTAACTGCGTGCTAAGTAGTTCGCTTTACCAACCCACTTGTAGCTAGTTAGCTCTTCTAAGCCCATCGGACCGCGTGCATGTAGCTTTTGCGTAGATACTGCGACTTCTGCGCCAAGGCCAAATTGCGCACCGTCTGTAAAGCGCGTTGAAGCATTCACATAAACCGCCGCCGAACCGACAGAATTGATGAACAGTTCTGAGTTTTCCAAACTATTGGTCATGATCGCATCTGAGTGGCTCGCGTTATGGACACGCATATGAACAATGGCATCTTTCACATCAGACACAACTTTTACACCAAGAGTGTAGCTCAACCATTCCGTATCAAAGTCACCTTCAACAGCATCGCGAATTTGTGTTGCTTGAGGCATCAGTGCTTTTGCCTTAGGCTCTGTCACGAAGGTCACTTTATCGTTCATGCGCTCTACGATCATTGGTAGGAATTGCGCTGCAATTTTTTCATGCACGAGCAGCGTATCTAATGAGTTACACGCAGATGGACGTTGAACTTTAGAGTTCTCAACCACATTCAGGGATTTCTCTAGATCAGCGGATTCGTCGACAAAGATATGGCTGATACCAAAGCCACCAATAATCACCGGAATCGTGCTGTTTTCTTTACACATTTTGTGTAGGCCAGCACCACCGCGTGGAATGATCATGTCGACGTAATCGTCCAACTTAAGCAATTGAGAAACAAGCTCACGATCTGGTTTTTCAATGTACTGCACAGAAGCGGCTGGAAGGTTCGCCTTTGCGAGCGCAGACTGAATAACCTTCACTAATTCCATATTCGAGAAAAATGTCTCTTTGCCACCACGTAAAATGCTTGCGTTGCCGGTTTTCAAGCACAACGCTGCAATATCAATGGTTACGTTTGGACGCGCTTCATAAATTACGCCTACGACACCAAGCGGCACACGACGACGAGACAGTGACATCCCATTTTCCAGTACCTTACTGTCTATTTCGCTGCCTACAGGATCGTTCAAGCTAATGACGTTGCGAACATCATTCGCAATTGCAGTCAATCGTTCTTCATTAAGCAAAAGGCGATCGAGCAGCGCATCGGTTAAACCCGCTTCACGGCCAAGTTCGATGTCTTTAGCGTTTGCCGCCAAAATAGCAGCGGAGTTTGCTTCTAGCTCATCAGCGATGATGGCTAATGCTTGGTTCTTTTGCGCAGTTGACGCTGTCGCTAATTCGAAAGCTGCATCTTTAGCAGCTTTACCCATATTCGTTAAATCCACTTTGCTTCCCTCTAATTCTATTCCTGAATGACGACCAGATCATCGCGGTGAATCACCTCAGAGCCATAATCATGCCCCAAAATAGAGATGATATCTTTACTGTGTTTGCCCGTAATTTTAGTTAGGTCATCACTTGAGTAGGCGCTGATGCCACGAGCCACCAACTTACCGTGAGCGTTTGTTACACGCGCCACTTCGCCTCGTGCGAAGTCACCACTAACTTTGATGACCCCTTTAGCAAGTAGGCTACTCCCCTTGCCGACCACAGCATTGACTGCACCATCATCAATAACGATGTCGCCCGATGCCGCAGGTCCCGCTAGAATCCAGCGTTTACGGTTCTCTAAGGCTTCAGCGCAAGGTAGGAAGCGCGTGCCCTGAGGTTCAGCACTTAGAGAGTCAAAGATAACATTCGGCGCACTACCAGCAGCAATAATAACCTCGATACCTGCGCGGCGAGCGATGTCTGCGGCTTGCAGCTTCGTTGCCATACCACCAGTACCCAATGTTGTACCGCTTCCACCTGCGATTTTACGCAGCGTGTCGTCGATGGTTTTTACTTCCTTGATAAGCTCTGCGTTCGGATCTTTACGAGGGTCAGCAGTAAACAGACCTTTTTGGTCCGTTAAAAGCAAGAGCTTATCTGCACCACATAAAATGCCTACCAAAGCGGAAAGGTTGTCGTTATCGCCAACTTTAATCTCGCTAGTCGCAACGGCATCATTTTCGTTTACGATAGGAACAATATCGTTCGCGACGAGCGCATTAATAGTGTCACGCGCGTTAAGGAATCGCTCACGATCTTCTAAATCGGCACGGGTTAGTAACATTTGGCCGATCTTGATACCATAAATACCAAACAAAGACTCCCATGTTTGAATCAAGCGGCTCTGCCCCACCGCGGCAAGTAACTGCTTACTCGCCATCTCGTTGGGCAATGCGGGGTAACCAAGATGCTCACGGCCTGCTGCAATCGCACCAGACGAAACCATTACGATTGAATGGCCTTGTTTTTTAAGCTCAGCACACTGGCGTGCTAACTCAACCATGTGTGCACGGTCGAGTGCCAGAGTGCCGCCTGTCAGCACACTTGTACCCAGTTTCACAACGACAGTTTGTGGTTGTGAAACAACTGCATTTTGTTGATTCGTTGTCATGATGTCTTCTGAAGTGAAAAACAAATAAAGAGAGGATGTTTTAACAATCAAATAGGGAATTAACAAGAGAAAAGGTGCGTTTTCGCACCTTTTTGTTTGGTATTAAATGAAAACAACCAAATTAAGCGAAATCGAAAGACTCCGTGTGATATTCGACTTCTAATTTGAAGTGTTCTTCTAAAGTATCAACCAGCTTTTGATGGAATGTGCTCTGCGTGAGATACACTTCCTCTACCACTTTTTTGGGAAGGGCTTCAGATACCCATTGCCCTTCTTTGTTGTACTTGCCAATATGATATTTAGCAGTAAAGCCTCCCTCGATGGATTCCAAATCCATCCACCAGCCCCAAAATTCACGCTTCTCAGGCGATTTTTTGTCGTCTACACATACAGATAAACAATCAAAATAATAGCGCCCTTCTTGCGATTGTGGTTCGCGCAGGTAAGGCCCTATCGCCTTCAACTTTGACATCAAGCGAAAGTGAGTCGGGCCCTGAGTCGTCTCTGACATATGAATCTCCGTTTTCATAGTTAAAAGTAAACACCCAAGAATGATTATTATTTTTAATTATCATGAGCTTATTTTTTGCTCAGATATATCACTCTTAACTAATTTAGGAGAATTGTCACCCTAATAATTCATCTTCTAGCCACTTTATGGCTAAATCGAGGGATTGCTCATATCCTTTTGTAATTGTTTTGGAACTGATTTTTTTCGCTCTACCATACTGGCTAAATAGAGCAACAAGTTGATTATCACTGTGTGGCGACACTGGATCGCCTTCAAGACTCAAAGCCAAAATAGGCACTTTGGTTTTTCGACTGCTCAGGAAGCCCTGAACCTTCAATGACCACGCCATCATCTGACCTGCCATGCTATTAATATCAACCGCATTTTTCCCCAAACGGGAAGCCAAAAGATCTAAGTACATCTTCGGCATTTTTTGTAACTTCTGAGGGGAAGTAAAAATATCATGTACGGGTGCGCCTAGAGCGACACAAGCTTTGATCTTTTCCTGCTCGACAAAAGAGAGTCTGATCATGGCATTACCACCAAAACGAAACCCAACTAACCCCACTTTGTGATGATCAACCCAAGGTAGCGAGTAAAGCTCATTCAATACCGCTTGGTGTAGGCAACTTGAATTCTCGGTCAAGGGCCAATGAGAGCTATGCCCTACCGAAGGCATATCCACGGTTAACATTGCAATATCTCGCGGTGCAAGACGATTACGGAACAAACGCCACATGTCGGTTTGTAGAGTATCCAAACCAGCGCTCACCATGACCACAGGCAACTGTTTATCCGTTCTTGGTAAATGGAGGTTCGCGATGATTTTGCGATTTTGGTAAGGCACTTCAATTTGCTTGATGGTGTACTTAGTTTTTTCTGCGCCGTCAGAATACGCTTTGTTTGCCAGTACTTGAGCCTGCGATGCCAAGTTATCATTTTTTAAATGTGGGTAGCCTGCAATACTAAAACACAAAGAAGCAGTGAAGAGTTCATCCGCTGCCTCTTCTCCTTGCATTTCATTTGCTCGCTTCTGATGATCCATACCAAGCTTGATCCACTCAAATGTCCAGTTACCACTGTGATAACCCATTACAGTGTCTAACCAATCATCATTGGTTCGCGAGTGAGAAGATGAAGCAATTTTGGACAGTACGCCTTCCATTTCGATCGGAGACAATCCTTGCCAAGCCCATTGCAAGCGACGCAAATGACGATACCAAGCACGATCACCCTGCGCTTCTCGTTCATCAAGTATTTTTTTACTGGTCGGCATGTACTGGGTAAGCGCGGAGGTTTCTTTTGCTTGCTTATGTTTCACGAACAAAGTTTCGGAAAGATTTTTACTGACGTCTTCAGACATAGGAAGAACCCTAGGCTATTAGCATGATTTAATATCATAATAAAAAAAATGCCCCTATAAAGGGGCATTTCTCAATATTCTTTAACCGCGCTTATTTTTGCTTGCGGTTTACTGGCTCAGCATACTGGATTGACATATCCCAAGGCTGCTCGATCCAAGTGTCTTGAGCAATATCTACAACGTAATCATCCAGCAGCTCTTTGCCTGATGGTTTCGCACACACAGCGATCATTTTCGCTTTTGGATACATCTCACGTAGTTTGCGCGCTGTATCACCACTGTCTACTAGGTCTTCAACGATTAGGTAACCTTCGCCATCACCTTCAGGTGCTTTTAGTACCGTCATATCGCGCTGATGATCATGGTCGTAGCTTGAAATACAGATTGTATCAACATAACGAATACCAAGTTCACGAGCCAAAATAGCGCCAGGAACCAAACCGCCGCGGCTTACCGCCCAAATTCCTTTCCATTGCTCAGCTGGCATTTGTTTTTCAGCCAGTTCACGGCAGTAAGTCTGCATTGCATCCCAAGTGATAATGAATTTTTTACTCATTGTAATAACCTAATAATTTGAAAATATGCATCCTCAAAATCTAGCGAAGTCACTCAAAAGCGGAATGCTCACTAACTTCTCCAAAATGTTTGGAGACGAGGATTTCAAGCTGCGCAAACGATTATTCTACCGAAACACACCGCTAATACCAACGGTGATATCAAAATTCTCTGCCTATTCCGCAGAAAAACCGTCTTCTGTGAACAACGTAAAAAAGAAAAAGCCAGCGTGAATAAATCCACACTGGCTTTTTGCTCGAGAAATTAACCGACGAGGTATTTAACGATGAAGATGGCTGACATCACCCATACACTCATCGACACTTCACGGCCCTTGCCGCTAAATAATTTGATCGCCGCGTATGCGATAAAGCCTAACGTGATACCTTCTGCAATCGAGAATGTTAGCGGCATCACCAAACAAGTCACAACAACTGGCGACGCTTCAGTTAAGTCACGCCAATCAATGCTTACTAGCCCAGACAGCATCAAGATCGCCACATAGAATAACGCACCTGACGTTGCATAAGCAGGGATCATACCCGCAAGTGGTGAGAACAATAGAGCAAGTAGGAAGAGTACACCAACAACCACGGCTGTTAGACCAGTACGCCCACCCGCAGCCACACCAGAAACGCTTTCAATATAAGATGTCGTGTTAGAGGTACCAAGTAATGCGCCTACTGACGTTGCTGTTGAGTCTGCAAGTAACGCTTTGTTTAAACGAGGGATGTTGCCATTCTCATCAGTTAGACCTGCTTTTTGAGAAACGCCAACGAGCGTACCTGCGGTGTCAAATAAATCGACAAATAGGAAAGCAAATACGACGGAAATCATGCCTACTTCAAACAAACCAGAGAAATCCAGTTGCATGAAAGTTGGCGCAATGCTTGGTGGCGTTGACATAATACCGCCCCACTGCACATCACCAAATAGAAGACCAAGCGCTGTAACGCCAAGAATGGCGATCATCACCGCACCTTTCACACCACGGTGAACCAGTGCAATCGTAAGAAAGAAGCCAATCGCGGCCAATACAGATGGCAATGATGTGATCTCTCCCATAGAAACTAATGTCGCTGGGTTATCAACGACGATACCTGCATTTTTTAATGCGATAAACGCTAAGAAAAGACCAATACCAGCTGAAATACCTGTTCGTAGAGAATGCGGGATCGAGTTAATAATCCACTCACGGATCTTAAATACGCTTAAAAGAATGAACAGAAGGCCAGAAACAAATACAGCCGCTAACGCAACTTGCCACGTATAACCCATTCCCAATACAACAGAGTAAGTGAAAAATGCGTTCAGGCCCATTCCTGGTGCCTGTGCGATTGGGTAATTCGCAACAAATCCCATAATAAAACAGCCGATTGCGGCAGCAAGACAAGTCGCGACAAAAATGGCACCACGGTCCATACCGGTATCCGACAGGATCGCTGGGTTTACAAAAATAATGTAAGCCATAGTTAGGAAGGTCGTAACACCTGCAATGATCTCAGTACGCACATTTGTGCCATTTTCACTGAGTTTAAAAAGCCTCTCGAGCATGATCGAATCCTGTAAAGGTAAAAAGTAAACGGTTGCGTAATCGATTGGCGGGAATTATAAAGTTATCAAATAGCAAATTCTAGATAGAATCTTCACTCTAATGCGTTTTTTTTCTTTGGATATGAAACATATTCTCTAACCCATCAAAGCAAGTAAAGAAATATATTCTTATAAAACAATAGGTAACCCAGATAACACAGTTCCCTAAAAGAGAATGAAAACTGAGCAATGTACTAAACTTTCAGATGAAAAAGGCCCATTTTAAACATGGTATCTAACAGATTTGATGGAAAAGTCGATAAAACCGAAGAATGGGGAATAGAAGAAGGCTTTGATGGCAATAAGTGAGTCAGGAAGAGAAAATAGAGATAAAAAAACGCCACCCAATTTGGGTGGCGGTGAATCATGTCAGCACTATCACTGAAAAAAAATTCCAATTTATAGGGGTGAACAAACTGTTCGAGTCACATGCGTTGACTTCACTTAGTAGCCAAAGCTTGTTGGGTATACAAAGTTACCGGTGTAAACAGACTTGCTATTCCAGAACATTGTACTTGGTAAACCTTTCATAACTATCACCTTTTAAATCAATTAAACATTCGTTGATTTCTCGGTTCCTTGGAGGCGATAAAACGGACTCATCCTTTGAGCATTTCATTCTTCTCTCAGAAGCTGGTTACAAATATACCACCAAGAAATTTAATTACAAGCATTTTAGTGATTGGAATCACAAAAAAATGCACAAACTGACCTTTATCAAAGTTTATGTGTAATTAAATTACAATTTTATGAATTAAAAAATAAAGCCACTTTCAGAATATATGATAGAGAACACATAGTGCTTGTTATTGTATTCACAAACTGTGACAGTTCTGAGAGAAATCCTTGTGATCGCGACTACTCGTACTCCTTATCTGGTGGTATGCTAACGGCAATTTGAAGGCCAAATCGTATAGCATTTAATGCTACCTTGATAATATTTTTACGGTATATATTTGGCAAAGCACATCAAAAGGAGTCCTCCGTGTCTGAGTTCCATTCTGAGATCAGTACCTTATCACCTGCTCCACTTTGGCAGTTTTTCGATAAGATTTGTTCTATCCCTCATCCATCGAAACATGAAGAAGCATTAGCACAGTACATTATCAACTGGGCAACAGAGCAAGGCTTTGACGTTCGCCGTGATCCAACCGGTAACGTGTTCATCAAAAAGCCCGCGACACCAGGAATGGAAAATAAGAAGGCTGTTGTACTTCAAGCACACATCGACATGGTGCCGCAGAAAAACGAAGACACTGAACACGACTTCACCAAAGATCCAATCCAACCTTACATCGATGGCGAATGGGTAACTGCGAAAGGCACGACGCTTGGTGCAGATAACGGTATTGGTATGGCTTCTTGCCTTGCTGTATTGGCATCTAAAGATATTAAGCACGGTCCACTCGAAGTTCTGCTGACGATTGATGAAGAAGCAGGCATGACTGGCGCATTTGGCCTTGAAGCTGGTTGGTTAGAGGGTGAGATTCTTCTAAATACAGACTCTGAACAAGAAGGCGAAGTCTACATGGGTTGTGCAGGTGGCGTTGATGGCACCATGACTTTCGATATTTCTCGAGAATCAACGCCTGCAGGTTTTGTAACACGCCAACTGACGCTGAAAGGCCTAAAAGGTGGTCACTCAGGTTGTGACATTCACACAGGTCGCGGTAATGCCAACAAATTACTTGGTCGTTTCCTTGCCGGTCATGCTCAAGAGCTTGATTTACGTTTAGTCGAATTCCGTGGTGGTAGCTTACGTAATGCAATCCCTCGCGAAGCGTTTGTTACTGTCGCGCTTCCTGTCGAAAACCAAGACAAGCTTGCTGAGCTGTTCAACCACTACACTGAGCTGCTTAAAACTGAATTGAGTAAAATCGAAACAGGTATCGTAACCTTTAATGAAGTTATCACGACTGACGCGCAAGTATTTTCAATCGCCGATCAGCAACGATTCATTGCGGCACTTAACGCTTGTCCAAACGGCGTAATCCGTATGAGTGATGAGGTGGAAGGCGTTGTTGAAACTTCTCTAAACGTTGGTGTGATCAGCACAGAAGAAAATAAAGTCACCGTGCTTTGCTTGATTCGTTCTCTCATTGACTCTGGCCGTAGCCAAGTGGAAAGCATGCTGCGCTCGATTACTGAGCTAGCAGGCGCACAAATTCAGTTCTCAGGCGCTTACCCTGGCTGGAAGCCAGATGCAGATTCCGAGATCATGGCAATTTTCCGTGATATGTATGAAGGCATTTACGGTCATAAGCCGAACATCATGGTCATCCATGCTGGTCTTGAGTGTGGCCTATTTAAAGAACCATACCCACACATGGATATGGTTTCTTTCGGTCCAACAATAAAATTCCCTCACTCTCCAGATGAGAAAGTGAAGATTGATACTGTTCAGTTGTACTGGGATCAGATGGTCGCGCTTTTAGAAGCGATTCCAGAGAAAGCATAATTCAATCACGAAAAACGACAAAGGGTGCCATACGGCACCCTTTTTTTGGTTTAGTTGAACCCAACTACACACGGTTTTGCGCGTAAGCGGCTAATTCATCCATTGAGGTTTGTGCAACAACTTCACCATCAATGTAGTAAGTAACAAACTCACCATCGCGTACACCCATGAGTGTCGCCTTTTCACCGTTACTGTAAGTAATATCCATTTGAACAGTGTTCTCATCGATTTGCTGCATTCGCCCCTGCTCAATGACACGGTTATCCGCTAATGGTGCGATTGGTGCTGTCGTTAACGACTTATCTAACTGGTGATTGACATCAATGTAAGTATCTACCTTTGTATCGAAGATATGTGGCTTACCATTTAACGGGTTCTTACCCGTCCAAAATTCTAGAGAGTTAAACACGATATAATCCGCTGCGATCGCGACACCATAAACAGGCGCTAAAAGCATATTTAGGCCACCTCGAGCGTAACGGTTGTCAACAGCTTTCAAGTTAAACCCCATGACATAACCTGTCACGGCATTACTACCTACGCAACCTGAAAGTGAAACTGCTACCGCAGTCAATGCACCAATTTTAGCAATTGCCTTTTTCATCAAAACCTCTAGTTAGAAAGTGTGAAACCTCAAATTCGGCGCGGATATTATCGGATAAAAAGTAGGGTTAAAAGTCCGTTTTTTTGTCCTCCATGAACAGTATTATTTTTAATACAGTCACATTTTTTAAGGCTATTATTGCGCTCTCTTCTCTATGGCTTGTTATGTATTAAACTGATAGAAAAGATCATATTGAAAACAAAAACTTCACACATACCAAAATTTCACGCATGACGATTAAAGTAATTTGTCGTGTCCTTAATGAGAATGATTAGTGCGATTTTGCAGCAATTGTTACATTGCTGATGACGCATTTGACAGAGATGGTTTATGGCCAGAAGTAAAAAAAGCAAAGTATTTGAGCTCTTAGGACATCAAATACAACCAGGACAACGATTAGAGATCGAATTTGAAGCAGCGAAGCTATATACACATTCGCCTTTATCTATTCCTGTGGAAATCATCCATGGGAAACAAGAAGGACCAGTGTTAATGGTGAATGCCGCTATCCATGGTGATGAGCTTAATGGCGTAGAAATCGTTCGTCAGATCATTAACCAACTGGATCCACAAAAACTGAAAGGCACTGTCATTGCAGTACCTATCGTTAACGTTTTTGGTTTCATCCATAAATCTCGTTACTTGCCCGACCGACGAGATCTCAACCGTTGCTTTCCTGGCAGTGAAAAAGGCGCACTTGCATCTCGTATGGCACACGGGTTCTTTAACAACATTGCCAAGCGTTGTGACTACATTTTGGATCTACACACAGGGGCCATTCATCGCACGAACTTGCCACAGATCCGCGCAAACTTAAGCAACTCAGAAACTCTGCGTATTGCTCAAGCATTTGCAACGCCAGTGATTGTTGATTCAGCATTGCGTGATGGCTCTTTACGCAGTGAAGCAGAAAAATGCGATATTCCAGTGCTCACCTACGAAGCTGGCGAAGCATTGCGTTTTGATCCACTTTCGATCAGCGCTGGTGTACTCGGGGTTCGGCGCGTAATGCAAGCCATTGGTATGTTGCGTGCGAGCAGGAAAAAGCTGCCTGAGCCTATCATAGCGAAGTCCACCAGCTGGGTTCGCGCGTCAGGTAACGGCATTTTGCGTACTGTCGTTAATCTGGGAGACAAAGTAGAACAGGGGGAAACGCTCGCTTATATTAGCTCTCCTCTTGGTCATGACGAGATAGAACTAAAAGCCCCGAAGCGTGGTTTGGTTATCGGTCAACAAACATTACCATTGGTGAACGAAGGCGATGCAATTTTCCACCTTGCCTATTTTAACCAAGGTGATAATGCTTTAGAGCAAGCAGTCGAAAGCTATATTGAAGGCCTCACTGAATTCGATGCCGAGCCGCTGACCACCGGACAGATACCGTTAGAAACTCAGTAATTCCTACCAAGTAGGCGCCTGATTAGCTCAAAAGGAGCAACAGTGCTCGCACTATCTTGTTTAAAGCCAATAAGCTCAGCGTCCATGATGCTGGGCTTTTTGTTTTATGTACGCTAACGATACTTATCGTAGTTTCCACGAATGGATAAAAAACTTTACAATCCGTCGCAAAAACACATTTGATAATTAATCTCATTATCATTTATTAATCGTAATAATGTTCTTATAATCCGAGCTTCATAAAAACACTATAAATCATCAATATGAAACGATTAAAAAGTCATCCACTCAAAGTAAATCTCATTTCACTGGCTTTGCTCTTCCCTCTTTATTCATATGCCGAGACAGCGCCAAATGAAGAGCTTGAAGTCATAGGCGTTCGTTATGCCAAACCTATTACCATTGCTGAGCCTGCGCAAACCACCATTAATTGGTCAGAGATTGAAGAGCAACAGTACTCTAATTTTGCCTCAATGATCGATGCCGTTCCCGGTGCATCAATAGATGGTGGCGGTCGTTCTGGTGGCGAACGTATTAACATTCGTGGTTTTGATGATCCAAGCGATATCGCCGTGTTTGTCGATGGCGCTCCAATTGGCTTTCAACAATACCGCTACGGTACCTTCTTTTTTGATCCGTTCTTAATTGGCGAAGCAGAAATTATCAAGGGCGCGCACGACTATCGAGCACTCAACGGGAAGTTTGGTGGCTCCATTCGCATTAAAACCAAAAGTGTCGATGATCTCCTGTACGGCGAAAGAAACTTTGGTGCTCGCATCTCAAGTGCATACAACACCAACGGCGATGAGAACGCCTACACGCTAACACTCTATGGTAAAAACGATACTGGTTTTTATTTTCTAGCGAATGGCTCGGTAAAAGATTCTGATGACATTAAAGTCGGAGGTGGTGAAACGCTGGATTACTCAGGTTATGAGCAAGAAAACATGCTCGTAAAGGTCGGTTATGAAAACAACGATCACGAGTTTGAAATTAGCCACACTCGCTACAAAGATGAAGGTCGTAAACCTTGGGCTAACCGCCGCGGAAAAATGCCTAACATCACCGAATACAATATCAAGAAATACGGCTCATTAGAAAAAGCCCAATACGCTTACACCGTCGATAACAAATACACGGACAACACCACGACCATCTCTTACCACTACATGCCGACTAACCCGTATATTGATTTCAATATCAAAATGGCACGTTCCGAAAACGATCGTCATTGGGTTCGCCCTGACGTAGCATTCGAGAAAATGTTCGTTTCTGTTGGCAGTTACGGTCATGAGTCATGGCTGAGTTACGAGCGTGATTACGTTGATGTGTTTAACCAAGCGCAATTCGGAGATCACACTCTAGTCACTGGGCTTCAATATCAAAAAACCGATAGAGACTCGTTAGTATTCAACGCATCATACGACAGTAATGAAGCGAAAAACTACGGTTGGTACACCCCTTACTACGAACCATCTGGCACGCAGTCAATTTATGCCGCTTACATTGCTGATCACTATCAAGCAACAGACCGCCTAACAATCACACCTTCTCTGCGTTACGAATACATCAAGAGTGAAGGAAAAGGGAACGCTGCGCCGGATTATAATGATCCAGCTGCCGGACATAACTACGGTGAAACGACGCATAAAGGCTTTAGCCCACGTTTGGATATCGACTTTGATGCGAGCAATAATACGCGTTTAAACGCCTCCTACGCCTACGCTTTAAAAGCACCAACCGTTGATAACATCTACTCAGTGCAATATGCGCGAGCTACCGCTACGGCTACTGCTTTGAATCTGGACGTGTCTCGTATCCATGCTTATCAAGCAAGCGTTATCAACTTAACGGAAGGGCTGGTGAACGCTCGCGATAACCTCGCAACAGAGTTAACTATGTTCTATAACGATGTTAGCGACACAGTTGATATACGAACGGGCGAAAACCTCGACAAAAATACTACTGAGTTACAAAGCTGGAATACAAACCTAGATGGCTTTAAAAACTATGGCTTTGAGCTAATTTCACAATACCGGATTGAAGATTTCTACAGTAATTTCTCAGCAAGTTACATTCGCGGCAAAAACAAAGGTAGCCTATCTGACTCTACAGGTTCAGATGATGATCATCCTGATGTACCGCCATTAAACATTAATCTGGGTTTAGGTTACGAATGGATTCCTGGTTTACGTACGGGCTGGGAAGTCCGTTGGTATGATGCGCAAACCAAAACCAAGGCAAGCGGTAATAATTTAAAAGTGAAATCGCCAAGTGAGCAATACACGCTACAAAACGCTTACGTGGTTTGGGAAATACAACAAGTCGAAGGCTTGAGCGTTGGCGCGGTTGTGAAAAACTTAACCGATCGTTACTACGAAGCATACCTATCTAATGGCGTGCCTTCGCCTGGTCGCGAAGTCAAACTGCACCTCACTTATCAATACTAACCATACCTAAAAGATGCAGGGCAGACATTAACTGCCCTGTTATATCGTATCCAATGGCCATAATTGCACGCCGTTTTATTTATCAGTATTATCATTTCCTTTTGCTTGCATACACATTATGAACAATCTAAAAACACGGCTTCTTCTGATTTGCTTCTTCCCTGTAGGTAGCCTAGCGCAAGCTTCTGAGAACATTGCAGACTACTTACAAGAACAAAGCAAGCACCAAGTTTCAGAAGATTTTTACGCACAGCCAACAGCAAATAACCTGAATCTAGATGCAAAAACTAACTCTTTAACTTGGCACGAAGATGGTAAGCCGGATCACTGTCGTTACGCCAAGCAGCCCAAAGACGTCGCAACACATTTCGACTACGGTGAAGCAAACGATCTATCTGACGGCTTACAACACTTTGATTTACCGGAAAGACATTCTGCAAAGGTCAAATCGACACATCGCACTTATGCTAATAACCCTCACCTTCTTCCTGGCAATAAACAATTTGCAGCCCCTGAAGACGGCACGTTTAGCCTGTCCGTATCATCGGATTGTTTTTAGCCGATATAAATAAAAAATGCCCTGAGACAAAACTCAGGGCATTTTCACTATTTGTTTGATGGGTAACGTCACCATCTCACCGATTTAAACTTATTCTTCGTCAGTGTCTACTTCGGTTTCACGTGCTTTGCGGGCTTCTTCTTTACGAACTTTTGCCGCTAGTTGTTCTGCTTCACGCTCTTGACGTTGCGCTGCTTTACGCTCGTTACGAACCACTTGGTTTTGGATAAATCCAGCCAGTTCTTGTTCAGCCCAAGCTTGTGCTTTCTCTTCGCTGTCAAAGCCTGTTTCACGCTTTGATACTACAGTCTTACGAGATGTCACTTGGCGAGTGATTTCTGCGCTCCAGCCGTTACGTTTTTCAGTGACGCGGATAGCAAATTTTGGATTCTTAGACATTTCTTTCATTTCCTAAGGGATTTAGGGATCAATCAGGGATTCGGTCAACTTGATAACTCCATCTAAGCTGAGCTGTTTAACACCATCCCTTGGTAAGCGCGGTATTAGAGCATAAAAGTAATCTAAACGCTGCAAGTTTTTTACGCTAGATAATAGATGACAAAGAAGAGGCAGAACAAAGCAACGTTTCGCCAAGTCACTAGAAAGAGCGACGAAGAAAAAAGAGTGATAAGAAAAAAGAAAGCGCTGGTCTCTCAACCAACGCTTCACTTAAGCTAGATTAACTTTTGGTTAATTAACCGATATTCTTACGGGCATTTTGGAACATACGCATCCAAGCGCCATTTTCACCCCAACCTTCCGGAGCCCAAGAATTTGCAACTGTGCGGAATACGCGCTCTGGGTGAGGCATCATGATAGTTACGCGACCGTCTGCTGTTGTTAAACCGGTAATCGCGTTTGGCGAACCATTCGGGTTGTTCGGGTATTGTTGTGTTGGGTTACCGAGGTTATCCACGTAACGAACCGCAACCGTACCTGATGCCTCGATCGCTGCTAGGTGCTCTGCATCACGTACTTCTACACGCCCTTCTCCGTGGGAAACCGCGATTGGCATACGCGAACCAGCCATGCCATCAAAGAATACAGAATCAGATTTCTGAACTTCAACTAGACTAAAGCGCGCTTCAAAACGCTCAGATTCGTTGCGCACAAAACGTGGCCACAAGTCTGCACCTGGGATCAGCTCTTTCAGGTTTGATAGCATCTGACAACCGTTACATACACCTAAAGAGAACGTCTCTTCACGGTTGAAGAAGGCTTGGAACTGTTCACGAGCTTGTGCGTTAAACAGGATAGACTTAGCCCAACCTTCACCCGCACCTAGTACGTCGCCGTAAGAGAAGCCACCACAAGCTACTAAGCCATGGTATTCATCCAGTACCGCTTGGCCTGTTAGGATATCGCTCATATGGATGTCGGTTGCTTCAAAACCTGCGCGGTCAAACGCTGCTGCCATTTCGACGTGGGAGTTAACGCCCTGCTCACGTAGGATTGCCATCTTAGGTTTAGCACCTTTCGCAATGTACGGTGCAGCAACGTCTTCATTTACGTCGAAGCTGAGCTTAACGTTTAGACCAGGGTCAGAGTTGTCTTTCTTAGCTTCGTGCTCTTGGTCTGCACACGCTGGGTTATCACGTAGACTTTGCATCTTATGCGTTGTTTCAGCCCAGATAACGCGTAGTTCGGTACGTGAACGTTCAAGCACAACTGCATCACCAGAAGTGATAACAAAGTCATCTGAAGCTTCAACAGAACCAATCACATGTGAGCATGCCTGTAAGCCGTTTGCCGCCAGAGTAGATAGAACTGAATCTAGATCATCATTCTTAACTTGAACAACCGCACCTAGCTCTTCGTTAAATAGAACGGCTAGCGCATCATCACCCAGCTCTGCGATGTTCGCTTTTACGCCACAGTGACCCGTGAACGCCATCTCAGCCAGTGTAACAAAAAGACCGCCGTCGCCTTTATCGTGGTAAGCCACTAGCTTGTCATCACGTACTAACGCTTGCATTGCATCAAAGAAGCCTTTTAGCTGCTCTGCATTATCTACGTCAGCAGGTTTGTCACCCAGCTGTTTGTATACTTGTGCCAATGCTGTCGCACCTAAGCGGTTTTTTCCGTTACCCAAGTCAACAAGAACTAGAGAGGTATCTCCTTTGTCAGTGCGTAGTTGTGGAGTCACGGTCTTACGTACGTCTTCCACACGACCAAATGCCGTGATAACTAGCGACAGTGGAGAAGTGACTTCTTTGCTCTCGCCGTTTTCTTCCCACTTGGTTTTCATCGACATGGAGTCTTTACCAACTGGGATCGTCAAACCTAACGCAGGACACAATTCTTCACCAACCGCTTTCACTGCTTCGTAAAGACCCGCATCTTCACCTGGGTGACCCGCTGGAGACATCCAGTTCGCAGACAGTTTAATGTGTTTAATATCACCGATGTCTGTTGCCGCAATGTTCGTTAGTGACTCACCAACGGCTAGGCGAGCCGATGCTCCAAAGTCTAGTAATGCCACTGGCGTGCGCTCACCCATCGACATTGCTTCGCCATGGTAAGTGTCGTAGCTTGCCGCTGTTACTGCGCAGTTTGCTACTGGTACCTGCCAAGGACCAACCATTTGATCACGAGCAACCAGACCCGTTACTGTTCGGTCACCGATAGTAATTAGGAATGTTTTTTCTGCAACAGCAGGAAGACGAAGTACGCGATCCACCGCTTCATTAAGCTCAATACCATCACGAACAATGGCAGGGCTTTCCACTTTTAGTGTGGTTGCGTCACGGTGCATCTTCGGTGGCTTACCAAGCAGGATATCCATTGGCATATCGATTGGCGTATTGTCGAAGTGAGAATCTTCTAGCGTTAGATGACGCTCTTCTGTCGCCACACCCACCACTGCATACGGTGCGCGTTCACGCTTACAGATGGCGTCGAATGCTTCCATGTTTTCTGGCGCTACCGCTAGAACGTAACGTTCCTGTGATTCGTTACACCAGATTTCCAGTGGGCTCATGCCCGGCTCATCGTTTGGTACATCGCGTAATTGGAACTTACCGCCACGCTCACCGTCGTCGACAAGTTCAGGCAATGCGTTAGAGATACCGCCTGCACCCACATCGTGGATAAATGCGATTGGGTTATCGTCGCCTAACTGCCAACAACGGTCGATCACTTCCTGACAGCGACGTTCCATCTCTGGGTTTTCACGCTGTACCGAAGCGAAGTCCAGATCTTCTGCTGACTGACCAGATGCCATGGAAGATGCCGCACCACCACCAAGACCGATGTTCATTGCCGGACCACCAAGTACGATTAGGCTCGCACCTACAGGGATCTCTTTCTTCTGTACGTGTTCATCGCGGATGTTACCCATACCACCAGCAATCATGATTGGTTTGTGGTAACCACGAATTTCTTCACCCGCATGAGAAGTGACTTTTTCTTCGTAAGTACGGAAGTAACCCAATAGATTTGGACGACCAAATTCGTTGTTGAATGCCGCGCCGCCAAGAGGACCTTCAAGCATGATGTCTAACGCATTCACAATACGACCCGGCTTGCCGAAGTCGGTTTCCCATGGCTGTTCAAAACCAGGAATACGTAAGTTAGAGGTTGTAAAACCAACCAGACCCGCTTTTGGCTTACCGCCGATACCCGTCGCGCCTTCGTCACGAATTTCACCGCCTGAGCCAGTCGATGCGCCCGGCCACGGAGAGATTGCCGTTGGGTGGTTGTGCGTTTCTACCTTCATCAAGATGTGCGTATCTTCATGGTGGTACGTGTATTGACGAGATTTAGGGTCAGGGAAAAAACGCCCCGCTTTAGAACCTGTCATAACGGCTGCGTTGTCTTTGTATGCAGACAGCACATAGTCAGGTGTCGTTTCAAAAGTGTTTTTGATCATTTTGAACAAAGACTTAGGTTGATCTACCCCGTCGATAGTCCAATCTGCGTTAAAAATTTTGTGGCGACAATGCTCTGAGTTCGCCTGAGCAAACATCATCAATTCAATGTCGTTTGGGTTACGCCCAAGCTTAGTAAAGTTCTCTACCAAGTAATCAATTTCATCTTCTGCGAGTGCCAAGCCAAGGGAAACGTTTGCCTCTTCAAGCGCAAGACGACCGCCAGCTAAGATATCAACATGTGCGACAGGCTTAGGCTCTGCAACAGTAAATAATGCTGATGCGGCTTCAAATTCTGTGAATACTGTTTCCATCATACGGTCGTGAATTAACGCTTTAACAGCGTCAGCTTGAGCTTCTGATAGAACAACTGAAGATTCGACATAATAAGCCGTACCACGCTCTAGACGTTTCACTTTATCCAGACCACAGTTAACAGCGATATCGGTAGATTTAGAAGACCAAGGCGAGATAGTGCCAGGACGAGGCGTGACAAGAAGTAGAAGACCTTCAGGCTCATGCTCTTCGATGGTTGGGCCGTAAGTTAGTAACTTTTCAAGT
Organism: Vibrio sp. Vb2131; assembly: GCF_033338535.1. NCBI lineage: Bacteria > Pseudomonadati > Pseudomonadota > Gammaproteobacteria > Vibrionales > Vibrionaceae > Vibrio > Vibrio sp. Vb2131. The sequence goes on along the minus strand of NZ_JAWOSW010000009.1, from coordinate 101,649 downwards.
TTTTCTAACTCTTGGTCATCAAGGTCTGACTTTAGATCGGCAAAGTGCATAAACTCGGCATAAATGCCAGTTACGGGCAGATCTTGTTCACGACAAAGTTCCAGTAGTTTATTAACACGAAACTCAGAAAGAGCTGGGGAGCCACGCAAAATTCTCATGTGCTTAGGTCTCTTATGCAATTGATTAAGGTGATATTGGAATAAATTCAGACACTTAAAATAAGCCCTGTCGAACCTATGCCGATTCCACCTCGTCATTGCGAGCGCATTATATAGTAATTGTTTTTGTGATGTAACACCAAAAGCAACCGTTTGCGTCATTTTTTTTGTCAAATTTGAATTACAACTAAAATGTCGATAAAACACACAATGTCACGTTATAAGTGTGTGATTCACTTTGCCCCATGAGCTCGCTTTGATATAAAGGCAAATAGAAATTTTCCAAGATGTACCTATTAATGCAAATAAGTCACTTCAACCGGCTCAAGCGCAGTGCTCTAATTTTAGTTTCTGTTCTTTTACTCTCTGCTTGCCAGATTGAGTCGGAGCCCAAAAGTGAATTTGAAAAAATTCAAGAACGTGGTGTGCTTCGTGTTGGCACGCTAAACAATCAGCTTTCCTACTACATAGGTCCCGATGGTCCCGCAGGGTTGGATTACGAATTGGCGCGTCAGTTTGCGGAGCAGCTCGGCGTCAAACTCGAGATTAAACCAGCCTTTCGCCAGGCTGAGCTTTTTCCTGCTCTTAAGAAAGGAGATATCGATATCATCGCTACGGGTTTAAATCAAACGTCACAAGCAGTCAAACGATTTAGACCAGGCCCTGCCTATTATTATGTAAGCCAACAAGTGGTATATAAAAAAGGGCAACTTCGACCACGTGATATCGAACAACTCATTGAATACCAAGCCTCGAAAGACGACGAGTCCGACGAAGATACAAATGCAGGAGCGCAAACATTAAAGATCGTTGAACAATCGCAATATGTTCCGACCCTAACAGCGTTAAAGAAGCAGTATCCAGAACTTCAGTTTGAAATTGTTGGTGATGCTGACACGAGAGACTTACTCAAATACGTATCGACGGGTGAGTTACGTTTTACTGTGACTGATTCGGTGGAACTTTCCCTAGCTCAACGCCTTTACCCCGATCTTGCGCTCGCATTTGAACTTACAGAAGATCAACCAGTGTCTTGGTTTACTCGACGTTCTGAAGACGAAAGTTTGTATGCGATGCTGATAGAGTTTTTCGGTAACATCAAACAATCAGGAGAACTGTCCACCCTCGAAGAAAAGTACATTGGTCATATTGAAGCATTTGACTACGTTGATACTCGCGCATTCATTCGAGCTCTGGATGACAAATTGCCTAAATGGGCACCTTTATTCCAAAAATACAGCGAAGAGTTCGACTGGCGATTAATTGCAGCATTGGCTTATCAAGAGTCACACTGGAAACCAACAGCAAAATCGCCAACGGGTGTTAGGGGGATGATGATGCTGACTCTGCCAACAGCGAAAAGCGTCGGGGTAACAAACCGTTTAGACCCTGAGCAATCTGTTCGTGGTGGTGTCGAGTACTTACGTCGCATTGTAGGTCGCGTGCCTGATAGCATCAACGAGCATGAAAAAATATGGTTTGCGTTAGCTTCATACAATATTGGTTACGGCCACATGATGGACGCACGACGACTCACCAAAGCACAAGGTGGCGATCCGAACGCTTGGGCCGATGTAAAAGATAGGCTGCCTTTACTACGTCAGAAGCGCTATTACAGTCAAACTCGCTATGGGTATGCCAGAGGCGATGAAGCGCGTAATTACGTAGAAAATATTCGACGTTACTACCAATCCATCATTGGTCATGTCAGCCAACAGCCAGCGATTGATGAGAATAGCGATGACTTGCAAGTGATTCCGCCGCTCAACCCCGACATTTTGATATCGGGCACAGTAGAGACCGTCGTAGAACAAGTCTCTGGCGCTTCTGACGTCACGGTTGAAGAAGACACCGAACAAGAAAGCATTGAAGAATAAACCCGCGGTAAACTAAAAAATGACGAGCCTATGAAGCTCGTCATTTTTGTTGAGTCCTAACGAAAACTTATCTAGACTCCAATATTCTGAGTGACACCAACCACACTCAACCATTCCTTTGGTTGGTCGCCTTTTCTTCATCGTTAGTAAAACTGATTGCTTTGTAACAGATTACTTTACAACCACATGGTTTAGCTCACTTGATGAAGCGGCGCTTTCGGCTACACTCTGCCGAAATAACGTCACTCCTATTATTAAGCATCGTATTGAAATTGTTTGCTGGCTCTGTGCAATGCAGAAGTCAAATGAAGAACGTTTAAACCATACAATGTTTAGTGCGATTATCGAGCCTATTGCCAAGCATCGATGAGCCGCACTTTACTGGTAAAAGTCTTGTCTGCAGGAGGTTTTGAATATGAGAAGACGTAGAGTGCAGTCAAAGCGTTTAAATAACACAGTAGCTGCTATCCGACGTAAACGTAAACTGACATGTATGAAAAAGAAAGTAAGTTCACGTAATCGTGTTTTTGTACATTTAGTCAATCACTAGTGCGTCCAAGCAAACATCTACCACGTTGTAGGTGTTTGCTAGCCCTCACTACTCCTACTACCTTGTTCGCTCTCTCCATTTTCTAATGCTTTTTGTGCTTGCTTCTTCGCTTTAATTTCCTTTCGGCGGCGCTTAAAAAACGCTTGTAGCTGAGTACGGCACTCATCTTCTAGCAGCCCCTTTTCAACTAAGGCGTAATGGTAAGCGGCTTGGCTTTCAAACAAATTAAGCACTGTTCCTGCTGCTCCAGCTTTTAAATCTGGCGCTCCAAAAACAACCCGCTTAACGCGGCTATGCAATAAGGCTCCGGCACACATTGGGCATGGCTCAAGTGTTACATATAACGTCGTATCCAGAAGGCGGTAATTTTCTAGCTTTTGGCCTGCTTTACGCAGTGTTTGGATCTCAGCATGTGCGGTAGCGTCATTAGTACCAATAGAGCGATTCCACCCCTCAGCGATAATTTCACCATCTTTGACAAGCACTGCGCCGACAGGTACTTCCCCCTCAGCTTCTGCTTGTTCGGCAAGCGCCATCGCTCTGCGCATAAACAATTCATCTTGAGGGGTAAACGGATGGTTAGACAAAGGAGGCTCCAAAGAAACAAAAATGATTGAAGTCGGGAATTTTATCACCAACTTCGGTTTCACTACAGCGACACATCACGGGACAAAGTTTGCAACTCCAAAAAACTAGTTACAAGACCTATCGATGTTCGTTGTGCGAGAACAAAAAAGCGCAGATCGAAGACCTGCGCTTTTCGGCTGCCAATTAGTGGCTTTCACACCCTACACGTTTTTACATGGTGTAAGTGTAAGGAGCTTGAATGCCTAGTGGGATACCTACCATCCAATAAGCAACTAGGAAGATAGACCAACCGATCAGCATTGCGATCGAGAATGGCATCATTAGTGACGCAAGCGTACCGATACCAGCCGACTTCACATAACGCTGACAGTAAACCACTACAAGAGGGAAAAATACCATTAGAGGCGAAATGATGTTCGATACAGAGTCACCCACACGGTAAGCCGCTTGAGACAGCTCAGGCGAGATACCAACCGCCATTAGCATTGGCACTAAGATTGGACCAATTAAAGCCCATTTTGCCGATGCCGAACCAATAAGTAGGTTTACAGACGCGGTTAGAAGGATCATACCGATGATGGTCACTTCACCTGGTAGGTTCATCGCTTTTAAGCCTTCTGCGCCATACAACGCTAGCATCGTACCGATGTTTGACTGAGCAAATGCAGATAAGAACTGAGCACAGAAGAACGACATTACAATGTATGCGCCCATGGTTGACATGGTGTCAGCCATCGCTTTGATAATGTCGTTGCTGGTCTTGAACGTTCCAGACACTTTACCGTAAACGTAACCAGGAATGATAAACAGAATAAAGATCAGCGGAACGATAGACTTCATGATCGGTGCTGAGAAGGCCGTAATTTCACCTTCAGGCGAGCGTAGTGCTGATGTTTCTGGAATTAACGCTGCAACAAGTAAAGCAATACCCGCCATCATTGCCCAACCTGCATAACGGAATGCTTTTGATTCCAGTTCAGTAAATGAACCTAGGTTTGGCGCAGTTTCCGCATCGTCATCAATTGGCATTTTTGACAAACGAGGCTCAATGATTTTTTCTGTCACGTACCAACCAATCGCTACAATAATGATGGAAGATAGGCCAGTAAAGAAGATGTTCGCTAATGGGTTAACCACGTATTCAGGATCAAGAACCTGCGCCGCAGTTTGCGTAAAGCCTGCTAGTAGTGGATCTATACCTGAAGGGATAAAGTTTGCAGAGAAGCCACCAGATACACCTGCAAATGCTGCCGCAATACCTGCTAGAGGGTGACGACCTGCCGCATGGAAGATAATACCGCCAAGAGGAATAACCAGAACATAGCCTGCATCTGCCGCAGTATGCGATACAATGGCAACCAAAATAAGCATTGGAGTAAGAAGCTTAGCTGGCGTGAAGTTCAGCATCTTCTTAAGACCCGTCGTAATAAAACCCGAAGAATCTGCAACACCCACACCTAGCATTGCGACAAGTACGATACCCAGTGGCGCAAAGCCAGTAAACGTCGTCACCATATTAGCAAGGAAACTTGCTAGCGCTTCGCCCGTAAGTAAGTTGGTGATAGTAAGAGCTTCGCCCGTTCGAGGGTTTGGAAGATCGAATGATACATTCGACAAAAGTGCTGACGCCGCCCAAGTAATGATCAATGCCCAGAAGAACAAAATCGCAGGATCAGGAATTTTGTTACCTGTCCTCTCGATAAAGTTTAAAAAGCGCTCCATCCCGCTCGGCTTCGATGATGGTGCCTTATTTACAGCTTGGTTACTCATGGTAACTCCATAGTGAATGATGTTGGTGCCAAGGCCTATTTGAATAATTATAACGACCTACTATCCAACGAGTATTCTAGTAAACACTAATGGAGAAAGCACAAGGTTCTAGATTTTTTTTCATAATTGGAGACATATTTTGCAAAAACACCACTTCAATTAAACATAATAAAAACAGTAGAACATCAACTCAATTAACAGTTCAAAAACCATTTATTAACCGTAACAAATCCGGTATCAAACAGGAGTTACATCCGCATTTGTCTCAGCCCATGTATGCAATTGAACTTAGTTTTCGAATTCACTGTATTGTGAGATCATCGTTTTAAGCTGAACTGATCGTGTCTCGCCGATTCTATCCTTCCAGCTAGAGGTAATGGTGATAGTTTTCAGTGTTCCTGAAACCGTGGCAGCTGGAACTTCCCACTCGACGACATAAGATCCAGTAACAGAAGAGCCTGTTGCAATAGAAGCAAAATTTGCAGGTGTGATGGTAGACATCGCCGCAGAAGCACCACGCGTCCGGAACCATTCGAGCTGGTTTTCTGCTAGACGAAGTGCTTCAATACTTTTTATAGCATATTCGGATTCGCGTTCTAAATACACGTTTAGCTTAGTTAAACCTAGTGCCCCAAAACCGATAAGTAGAAAAGAAATTAGAACTTCAAGAAGGTTAAAACCTTTTTGTTTAGAGATCATTCCAGGAGCCCTTTTTCCATTTTACTTTCTTGTGAACATTGGGTACAGATGTTGAATCAAACTCCAAATTAACTGCAGCACCAAAGACACTTAACCCTCCTGGGGTGTCGAAAACATATCCACCTACAGGCTTGAAAGCGCCACGGGAAAAAAAAGTAAGCTTCTTTATTTCGTCTGTAGAGAGTCCTCCTATAAATGGAGTGACTGAGACATCTGATGTCCATCTTGCGGACATGTCACTAACTGTAGAAGTAAACAATTGGTAAACAGTTCCGGGAAAAGAGTCAACCCCATTAACCGACAATAAGCCATTCTCGATAACAAGAAGCTTAGGGCTAGAATTGAGGCTGATTCCGATACCAGTTTCTAGGTCACAATCACCAACCACCCACACTTTGTCGCTCACAGAAAATGAACTAACAATTCTATCAACACAAGATTTAACTGTTGACGAGCTGCTTGCCACACTCCCATCAATCACCACAAATCCATTCTTTATTTGAGTTAATTGGGAGCGAGGATAACCAAAAAAAGCTTCAAAAGGGTCAAGATTTGGGTCATGAACAAAATCATGCTCAAACATCTTTTCGTCGCCAATATAATTTTGATTGTTACCAATGACTTTCACTTTGTAGTCGTTTACGCCACCAGAATCATCGCAGTTAGCGTCACCAGAAACGCATAACCCTAAGCGGGCAGTGTTAGTCATATGAGATGAACTACACGTTTTTCCAGAAGGGTGTGAAGTAACAAAAGCGCCCTCCATTACTACTGATTTCATAAATCGAACAGAAACACAAGTATCCTGCTCGACAAATTCAGGTGTAAAAAGATAAGAGCCCATTAACTTCAAATCTGAGCGGGCTTGTATAGCTCCGCTTGGTCTACCAACTACTTCAATACTTTTGAAGGTCTCAACTCGGTTATTTACGCTTGAAGATAGCTCGTAGAATTTGGGATCCACCAAAGATTGAGTTGCGACAACAGTACTTTGTAAACAACTAGAGTAGTCTTGCATATTTGGTGCGATCGACATATCCGCTTTATTTATCGCATAGCCACACTCCAATCCCCCTTCTGCAAGCCAATGTTCTTGTCGTGCTTCAATTTGATTGTTGGCACGCTTGATCTGATAAAAAAGAGACTTGTAGCTACCAAGCGACATCATTAACGCTGCGACAAGTAATACACTGACAACGAGTAACGCTACTGCACCTTGTTGTTTCTTCATTACTGCCAGTTCCTTTGCATCGCAGTAAACGACTGCTGAGTGCGAATATCAGTCGCATCTTTCAATTCGGTTCCCAATGTAACGGTCACCAGTACACTTTTTGCATCAGTGCTTTCTAACAGTTCACTAGTAAGGTCAAAACGATTAACGTGAATAACTTTCTTATCAAAAAGATTTTTACATGAGCGAGTGCCTGCAAGGTTAATCACGTCATCAACATCCCATATCGTTGTTTGTTTTTTTTCACAAACAAATAGCGACTCTGGCGTGCTAACTCGTTGCTCATAAGCTACGTTTTTATATAAAGGAAAAGAGCTAGCGCCAGCGCCAGAAACACCTATGTAATAAGCATAAGCAATCACCCCTCTATCAACATCATCGAGAGTGTAAATTGTGTTTGATGAGCCAGATATTTTTATAGAATTGCCATCGTTACCATCAAAACCAGCACGCTGAATGTCACTCTTGAGCATTTGCACAACACTTTCAGAGTTCTGTAACAACATTAGCTCTTTCGACCGTTCCATTATCACCCTTTGACCACTCACATAGATTGACCCCACTGTAGCAAGAGAAATAAGCCCAAGTGCCGATGCGATCATAAACTCAACAAGGCTTGCCCCTTTTTGTTTAAACATAATCATCCTTTTAAGAGCAAGTTGAATAACCGTAATATTCTGTACTGTTGCTATCACTACACACTCGCACGCGAGCAGATAAAGTGTGAGAAATAAGTTTTAAGACTTTTGATGATTCACCAACAGGATGAAACTTCAAGCTTCCTGATGATGGTCGGCCATAAACGTCGTCAAAACTGATTTGGTCTGAATCGTAGCTAGGTGTAACGACAATACCGTCATACGGCTTACCTGATAAAGAGAACAACACAGTCCCAGCCCCCTCAGCTCCGTTATCTGTCAAATCAATACGCCAGTTTCCGTCACTAGATGAACTCCCAGACATGATGATGTGTGCCCAAAGTCTTTCACGCCGTAATACTGCTTCAGACTTGCCTTCAATAACAAAGCCATGCAATTCATTAGCTAAGCGCTGCATTTTGTTGGTTTCAAAAACATTTTGGAAAGATGGAGCTGCAAACGCCAATATAATACTCAGTACAGCAACAGTAATAAGAAGCTCCAACAACGTAAACCCGCGAGGCATTTCCCAAATTCCTATGTAAACGGCAAAAGGGCCGTAATTCATCTTGCACAGATGCTATCACCTGCCAAAAATAGGCGGAAAAGTGAAAAGGAAACTACTCGTGATGATTCGAATTTTTCGTTGTAACGGCTACAAAAAAGGATTGAGAGGGATGACATTGATCGAATTACTGGTAGCTGTAGTGATTGTCGGGATCATTGCGGCTGTCGCCTACCCTTCTTACACCAATCATGTGCTCAAGTCTCATAGGACGGTTGCCTTGAGCGATCTTAGTCGAATTCAGCTAGAGCTAGAGACATCTTATGATGGTGGGTACGACTGGAGTCATATTATCTCTGGAGGCATATGCACTCTATGCGATTCAGACACAGATAGATTTTCTTTCAATATTGCGAGCTCTGCAAGTACGGCCTATACCATTACAGCAACAGCAAAATCGGCTCTGGGACAAGACGACGACGAGTGCTTGACTGGCGCTAAAACGATTACTTTAACGTCAACAAATGTCGAAGAACCAAGTGATTGCTGGAATTAGAAGAACACCGAGATGCAAAAAGGCCTGCATTTTAGCAGGCCTTTGTATTTGTGCTTTTCACTAACGTCTTAGCTGGTTAAATCATCAAAGAACTTTTTCACACCGTTGAAAAAGCCTTCTGATTTAGGCTTGTGCTTAGTTGCCGCTTCACCACCACAAGACTCTTCAAACTCTTTGAGCAGTTCTTTTTGGCGTGAGCTTAGATTTACTGGTGTTTCGACAACCAACTTAACAATCAAGTCACCGATACCGCCACCGCGAACGCCTTTCACACCTTTACCACGCATGCGGAACATACGACCTGTTTGCGTTTCTGAAGGCACTTTTAGGCTTACGCGACCATCTAGGGTTGGTACTTCAACTTCACCACCTAGAGCTGCCATCGCAAAGCTTACTGGCACTTCACAGTATAGGTTGTTGCCATCACGCTCGAAGATATGGTGCTCTTTCACGTGCACTTGTACATACAAGTCACCCGCTGGTGCTCCCATTTCTCCCGCTTCACCTTCGCCAGATAGACGAATACGGTCGCCAGTATCAACACCTGCTGGGATCTTAACGTTAAGTGTTTTTGTTTTCTGCTTACGACCTTGACCATGACACTCATTACAAGGGTCTTTAATGATTTTACCTTTGCCGTGACAGGTAGGACAGGTTTGTTGCACTGCGAAGAAGCCCTGGCGCATCTGTACTTGACCATGACCATGACAGGTACCACATGTTTCAGCAGATGAACCTTTCTTCGCGCCACTACCATCACAGGTATCACAGTGTACTAGTGTCGGTACTTCGATCTCTTTCGTTACACCACGAACCGCTTCTTCTAGCGTCAATTCCATGTTGTAACGTAGGTCAGCACCTCGCTGGGCACGGTGGCCACCACCGCCACGACGACCACCACCAAAGATGTCACCGAATACATCGCCAAAGATGTCGCCGAAATCAGCACCGCCGCCGCCAAAGCCGCCGCCACCGAAACCACCGCCGCCTTGTTCAAAAGCTGCATGACCGTATTGGTCGTACGCCGCTTTCTTTTGAGGGTCGGTCAGAACTTCGTACGCTTCTTTTACTTCTTTAAACTTGTCCGCCGCAGAATCATCACCCTGGTTTCGGTCTGGGTGGAATTTCATCGCTAGACGCTTATACGCCTTTTTGATATCGCGCTCTGAGGCATCACGGCTTACGCCTAATACTTCGTAAAAATCACGTTTTGACATGTTCTTCGTCACCAGTTAATTACTACAAACGGCATCGATTCACCGCTTGGTGTTTGTATCGTTCTAGGTAAGTGCACTTGTCTGCAACATACTTAACTAGAAAGACAGCGTTTACAAACAGACGGGCGTAAGAGTTGCCCCAAACGCCCGCACACGAAGTCTTATCGACCCCAGATGGCTATGCAGCCATCTGGTTAAGAAATATTATTTCTTGTCGTCTTTAACTTCTTCGAACTCAGCATCTACAACGTCGTCTTCTTTAGACTGTGCACCTGCGTCAGCACCTTGTGCTTGCTGCGCTTGAGCTTGTTGTTGAGCGATTTCCATCAGCTTTTGAGAAGCAGTCATTAGTGCTTGAACTTTAGCATCGATAGCTTCTTTGTCTTCGCCTTTACGTGCTGTTTCTAGCTCAGAAATTGCTGCTTCAATCTTCTCTTTCTCTTCTGCAGGTAGCGCTTCACCAGCTTCTTCTACTTGCTTACGAGTACCGTGAATCATTTGGTCAGCTTGGTTACGTGCAGTTGCTAGCTCTTCGAACTTCTTGTCCGCTTCTTTGTTAGCTTCTGCTTCTTGAACCATTTTCTCGATGTCTTCATCGCTTAGACCGCCAGAAGCTTGGATAGTGATCTTCTGCTCTTTACCAGTCTGCTTGTCTTTCGCAGATACGTGTAGGATACCGTCCGCATCAAGGTCAAACGTAACCTCGATTTGTGGCATACCACGTGGTGCAGGCTGGATGCCTTCTAGGTTAAATTGGCCTAGAGACTTGTTGTACATCGCTTGCTTACGCTCACCTTGTAGAACGTGGATAGTTACCGCGCTCTGGTTGTCTTCCGCTGTAGAGAAAACTTGGTTCGCTTTAGTTGGGATAGTTGTGTTCTTCTCAACTAACTTAGTCATCACGCCACCCATTGTCTCGATACCTAGAGACAGTGGAGTTACGTCTAGTAGTAGTACGTCTTTAACGTCACCAGCAAGTACACCACCTTGAACTGCAGCACCCATTGCTACTGCTTCGTCAGGGTTTACGTCACGGCGCGCTTCTTTACCAAAGAACTCAGCAACTTTCGCTTGAACCATTGGCATACGAGTCTGACCACCAACTAGGATTACGTCCGTGATGTCGTTTACTGATAGGTCAGCGTCAGCTAGAGCTACTTTTAATGGCTCAAGAGAGCGTTGTACTAGGTCTTCAACTAGAGATTCTAGTTTTGCACGAGTCACTTTAATGTTCATGTGCTTAGGACCAGTTGCATCTGCAGTAACGTAAGGTAGGTTTACGTCTGTTTGAGAAGTAGAAGAAAGCTCGATTTTCGCTTTCTCTGCTGCTTCTTTAACACGCTGCATTGCTAGTGGGTCGTTTTTAAGGTTGATTCCTTGCTCTTTGTTGAACTCATCAACCAAGTAGTTGATTAGACGGTTATCAAAGTCTTCACCACCTAGGTGAGTATCACCGTTAGTTGCTAGAACTTCGAATGTTTTCTCGCCTTCAACTTCATCGATTTCGATGATTGAAATATCGAATGTACCACCACCAAGGTCGTATACCGCGATAGTGCGATCGCCGCCTTTCTTATCAAGACCGTAAGCTAGCGCAGCTGCTGTTGGTTCGTTGATGATACGTTTAACTTCTAGACCTGCGATACGGCCAGCATCTTTTGTCGCTTGACGCTGAGCATCGTTAAAGTAAGCAGGTACTGTGATAACTGCGCCAGTTACTTCCTCACCAAGGAAGTCTTCAGCAGTTTTCTTCATTTTCTTAAGAACTTCAGCAGAAACCTGAGGAGCTGCCATTTTTTGGCCTTTCGCTTCTACCCAAGCATCACCGTTGTCAGCCTTAACGATTTTGTAAGGCATGATTTCGATGTCACGCTGAACTTCTTCGTCTTCAAAACGACGACCGATTAGACGCTTAATTGCAAATAGCGTGTTTTCTGGGTTAGTTACTGCTTGACGTTTCGCTGGTTGACCTACTAGCGTCTCACCGTCAGTGTAAGCAATAACCGATGCAGTAGTACGTTCGCCCTCTGCGTTTTCAATTACACGTGGTTTGTCGCCGTCTAATACAGCAACACATGAGTTAGTAGTACCTAAGTCAATACCAATGATTTTACCCATCTGGCTATCTCCGAATAAATTCTATTTTCGTTTGGTTATAACCCCAATGTGGGGGGAGGAGAATCGGGTTTCAACCCTTGCTCACAAACAAAAATAATCAATGTTTGCTTCTCTATGCCACATAGATAAGGGCGGCAAAATGCTTTTCAAGGGCAGAATTAAAAAAAAGCGTCTTTTTTCGAAATTTATGTGTTTCTTTCTGATTAGTTGGGAACTCGTCACACTGCTGTAGCGCAACAAAACGTCATTTCCCAGATAAACTTATTTATGCCCGACTCTTCCTAAATAAAAAACGAGCTCATAAGAGCTCGCTTCAATATTAGGGTTAAAATAAATTATTCAAGGTATTAGGCGTTCGCTTGAGCAGGCTCAGCATCAACACCTTCTTCTTTACCTATCTCACCTTCTGTTTTTGCCACAATGGTGTTCACTGCCGTGTCGCCGACAACGTTAGATGATGTACAGAACATATCATTAATACGGTCGACCGCTGCAATGATTGCCAAACCTTCAGGTGGTAAACCTAGTTGGTGAAGCAAAACGCCTACCATTACCACGCCGCCCCCAGGAACGCCGCCAGCACCAATAGATAACAGAAGAATAGTTAAGCCAAGTGTGAAGATGTCTGCGGTGTTAATTGGCTGGCCAAAAGCGTTCGCAACAAACATCGTTGCTAGAGCAATATAGATAGACACACCAGACATATTCATCGTTGCGCCGAGTGGTACACCGAAGCCAGCAACCGATTTGGAGACCTGAAGCTTTTCTGTCAGTGTGCGCATCGTTACCGGGATAGTCGCGTTTGAGCTCGCGGTAGATAGAGAGAAAAGAATCTGCTCACGAGTTGCACGTAGGAAAGTCTTTGGAGAAGTTCCTGTCGCAATACTCACTGCCATTGGGTAGAAGAAGAAGATCCAGAACACCAACATCGCAACCACCAAAGCCACGTAACCGGCAACGGACATTAATGTATTGGCGTTTAGCGTTGCACCTAGTTGAATCATTAGTGCGAACACACCATATGGTGCAAGACTCATCACTAATCCAACCAATTTCATCATGATTTCATTTGCCATTTTGAATGTGCGAATAGCTGGGCCACCACGAGAATCCAAAGCTTGAATTGCAAGCCCCGTCAAAATTGCCATAAAGATGATTTGCAGCATGTCGCCGCTAGCAAACGCTTGTACAGGGTTGCTAGGAACAATGTTAACAACTAAAGAGAAAATGTCCGGCGTCTCTGTCGTTGTCAGCTGTACAGCCTCAGATACCGTTCCTGCTAGATTAGCGCCCGCTCCTGGCTGGAAGATCAAGCCGACAGTCAAAGCCGCCGTAATCGCAATGATGGTGTTAAGAATGTAAAGGGTAAAGGTTTTTCCACCAAGACGACCAAATGCACTGATGTCTTTCAAGTCAACAATGCCGCATACGATTGAAACGTAAACTAAAGGAACAACAAGCAATTTGATCAGTGAGACGAACATGCCGCCAACACCTTCTGCAGCTCCAAGTAGGTATGTATCAAAAATCGCAATACCGCTAAATAAGTACTGAATTGCTGTCCCCAGCACAAGGCCGGCAAACAAGCCTATAAAAATCTTACTAGAAAGCGATTTATCCATTATAAATCTCCGATATGTTGTGTTTGCTATTTACATCTTTGTAGTTATATATGCTTACTTTTAAAGCATTAGTCGCAAATCATACACACCGAAGTTACAAAATAAAGTGATAGTTTACATTTTTGTTAACGGAATTGTTTTAGAAAAAATGACTATATTTACATTCCTATGCAGAACAAACATTCACACAGCGAATAATTACAATCACTTATAGCCCTTTCCGTTAATAAACACGCAGCGAGGTGAGAGAAAATCTCCTATAGGAAAATAATTAACCAATAGGAAAAAACATGAAGGGGATCAAATTTTCATTTATCGATATACAACGAAGTTCGATGCAGTCATTTATGTTTAAAACAAAAAAGCGCCCATCAAAAATGATGGGCGCTTTTATATTTAAAAACAGGTAGTTAAAGTTACTTAGCAACCATTACCATTGCCGGACGAATCACACGACCGTTTAGTTCGTAACCTTTTTGCATAACAAACATAACAGTGTTTGATTCATGATCAGGGCTCTCCTGAATCGACATCGCTTGATGGAACTCTGGATTGAATGCTTCACCCTCAGGGTTGATTGCTTTCAAACCAAATTTCGCTACAACGTCTACAAACGTTTTATGGGTTAGTTCAACGCCTTCTAGGAACGGCTTCACAGTTTCATTCTCTGTATCTGCCGCTTGAATTGCACGCTCTAGGTTATCAATAACAGGAAGCAGCTCTTCTGCAAACTTGTTCAACGCAAACTTACGTGCTTTATCGATCTCTTGCTCAGTGCGACGACGCATGTTTTCTACTTCAGCTTTAGAACGCAACACCGCATCTTGTTGCTCTTTTACTTTTGCCTCGCTAGACAATAGTGCCGCTTCTAGTTGAGCAATCTTAGCGTCTGTCTCATCACCAAGCTCTTCAAGCTCAGCTTCAACTTCTTGTGCTTCAGCTTCTACTTTTTCAGCCTCTTCGATGATTTGATCAAGCTCTTCTTCTGTAACTTTGTTTTCTTCGTTGCTCATGATATCTCCAGAATTCAACATAATGCCCTTAAAGCCATGCGCGTTTTTGCGGGCTTTAACCACATAAAAATTCGCATATTTAGGTGACTTGCCATTATTATGGGGATGAAGATTCCTGATTCAAGCCTCTTTAATGCGGAAATGCTATGAAAAATCCATGTAACGTGATCGCGATTATCGGAAAACCAAGAGATCAACAAGCAATTCAAACTCATAAAGAGTTGTACCAATGGTTGACCTCTGAGGGCTATAAAGTATTCATTGACGATCGCCTTGCCGCAATACTGGATGATATCCCACAGAGTCAGTTTGCTAGCTTAGTTGAACTAGGAAAAAATGCCGATCTAGCCATTGTGGTTGGTGGCGATGGCAACATGCTAGGTGCAGCAAGAATTTTATCCCGATTTGATGTACCAGTTATAGGCGTGAACCGCGGAAATTTGGGCTTCTTAACTGACTTGAACCCAGACGACTTCCAAGCGTCTCTGCAAGCGGTACTCGACGGTGAGTACATTGAAGAGGAGCGTTTTCTTTTAGAGGCGGAAGTACACCGCCACGGACAAATAAAGAGCCATAACGCTGCGCTAAACGAAGCCGTACTTCACCCAGGGCAAATTGCTCATATGATTGAATTTGAAGTGTATATTGATGAAAGCTTCGCCTTCTCTTTACGGGCCGATGGTTTGATTGTCTCCACTCCGACTGGCTCGACGGCATATTCACTTTCTGGCGGCGGCCCAATTCTTTCTCCTAGCTTGAATGCCATTTCACTCGTGCCAATGTTCCCTCATACATTGTCGAGTCGACCTTTGGTGGTTGATGGAAAACGTCGAATTAAATTGGTGGTATCACCAGAAAACCGTGGAACACAAGAAGTTAGCTGTGATGGACAAGTCTCACTTCCAGTTACCCCTGGCGACGAAATTCACATTTATCAAAGTCCAAATGTACTAAAGCTCATCCATCCAAAAGACTACAGCTACTATCACGTCTTACGGAATAAGCTTGGCTGGTCTAGTAAATTGTTCTAACACTTGTTACTCAGGGTAATAACTTCAATAAAAAAGCCAGCAGCTCAATTGCTACTGGCTTTTGGCTTTCTTAGACAAGAAATAGACACAAAGTAGTGAGGCGACACGATATTTGTCATCATTAAAGAGAAGCTTATAAATTTTGATCCTGTGGGCAAACTTTACACAAAAGATAGAAAAGCAAATTCAATGATCTATGTCCGGTGATATTCTCACCATGAATAGAGTATTAACTCTATTTCATACAATCAATAAAGGACATATTATGAAGAAAACCATCATTCTGTCTGTTCTCAGTACATTAGCACTTATTGGCTGCCAATCAGAGGAAACGCAAGTCAACAGTGTATCCAACGCAAAAGCGGAAGATATCACTAAGACGAAGCGTGCCCTAGCTCAACAATTGAGTGAGAATTATGCTGCCATTGAACCCATGCTGAGAAGAGATATTACTCCGCAACAGACTAACGTTTCTGTATCAGCATTTGTTAAGCAAAACCCTAACTCAGAGTTCAGCCGCCAGCTTGTACAAGCTGACACTCAAATTCGTAGCTGGAAAGGTATTTCTGAATACTCAGATCCGTTGTTAGAAGTTCGCTTGGCAAATGAAGCCATGATAACAGCATGGCAAAGTGGCGAGGTCGAGCCATTATTTGCATTTGAACCAAGTGGTGATGATGAGAATTGGCAATACATCGAAGCATTTGATGTTTATGGCAACATCCATCAACTCGATGTTTACCAGCTCCCTGAGGTACCTGTACTTGTCGTTGATAACAATAGCTCTGCAGAGCTAAAAGCAGGCTTGCAAGCTATGCAAGCTGAGATGAAAAAACTCGGTCAACCAGCTTTAGTTCAACCATATATTGCTGATGAACAACGCCAAAATACACCGTTATTGTCAAGTAGCGCAGTGGGCGAAGCGGCTCCAATTCAAACCACGCAGTTGAAAAAGATCCGTCTAGCCGATGACAAAGAACCTTGGATCTCTGGCAAGGCAGAAATCTACGCTATCGTAACGGGCGTCAATCCAAGTCGTGATGAACCTACTCTCGATTTGGTGGAGCTTCCATACTTAGACTACGATAACCAAGATTACTATCCAAATCAGATCATTATTCACTGGTCTCGTTACCGCTGGGGTGCGGCAGACATTGTGCTCATGGAGCAAGATGACGGCACAGACTATAAACAATTGGCAAAACTCCTTGTTCAAGTTGCCGAAGAAGTATTGAAAGCGATTCCAGATCCAGAAGTTCAGGCTTACGCGATTATTCCGCAAATCACGAACAAGATCATCGACACTATCCCCGATGGTGTACTCACGAATGATGATGACTTCGTCGACGTTTACTACACTCTAATGCAAGATACTTCATACGTAGATCACCCAGGTGCAGGTGTGAATGCAGTCGTCACACTAGAACCACTAACGATTAACCCAACTCGTCCGTAACCTGTTCAATTTTAATGAGTCGTTGTAATCACATCGGCTCATTTTTCCCACTTCATCACAAAAAAACAGCCTACAAAGAAAATTTTCCCTACCTGACTTTACTGTATAAGAGAACAGTATATACTGTTCTCTTATACAGTGTTGTTCAGTTATACAGGTAAATAAAATGCTGGCTCATCTAAGTGTTAATAATTTTGCGATTGTTAAGTCTTTACAACTCGAGCTTTCTAAGGGCATGACCACCATTACAGGTGAAACAGGCGCGGGTAAATCCATTGCTATCGATGCTTTAGGGCTCTGCTTAGGCGGACGAGCCGATGCCGGCATGGTGCGACAAGGTGAAGAGAAAACCGAAGTTAGCGCCGCTTTTTTATTGGACAACAACTTACATGCAACACGTTGGTTAGAAGATAACGATCTGCTAGATGGCAGTGAGTGTATTTTGCGTCGTATTATCACAAAAGAAGGCCGCTCAAGAGCCTTCATTAATGGCAGCCCTGTTCCACTATCACAACTCAAATCTCTAGGGCAGCTACTTATCAATATCCATGGGCAGCACGCTCATCATCAATTGATGAAAAGTGAGCACCAAATGGCCATGCTCGACCAATATGCTGGGCATTTAAACCTACTAAAAAGCACACGAAGTGCTTACCAGCATTGGCGTCAGGCGGATAATAACCTCAAGCAGCTAAAAGAAAATAGCCAGCAAAACCAGGCGCAAAAACAGTTGCTTGAATACCAAATCAAAGAACTGAATGAGTTATCGCTAGGTGAAGAAGAATTTGCAGAGCTCGAGCAAGAGCATAAACGACTATCCAACAGTGGTGAACTCGCCACTACCTGTCAGCAAGCCATCGAACTTATTTACGAAGGTGAAGAAGTCAATGCGCTTGGTATTTTGCAATCGGCCAATCACTCCCTAATTCAATTAGCCGAATTAGATGAAAAGCTATCTGAGCTACCTAACATGCTGTCAGAAGCGATGATTCAACTTGAAGAAACGAAGAATGAATTACGCAGCTACTTAGATGGCATCGATGTTGATCCAGCTCGTATGGCTTATGTAGAAGAACGTTTTTCTAAAGTGCTGTCTGTAGCTCGTAAACACCACGTAATGCCAGAAGAACTCTACCAGCATCATCAAGATCTTCTGGCCCAAGTAGAAGCGTTAGATTGCTCCGATGAACGTTTAGATGAACTTGCTCAAGAAGTAGAACACAAGTACCAAAGCTTTCTAACACAAGCAGAAAAACTGCACAAATCACGCAGCCGTTACGCAAAAGAACTGAACAAACTGATCACACAAAGCATGCACGAATTGAGCATGGAGAAAGCAGTATTCAGTATCGAAGTTAGCAATGACAACACGCACCCATCGCCGCTTGGCATGGACAGCGTGTGCTTCTTAGTATCGACCAACCCGGGACAACCATTGCAACTTATAGCAAAAGTTGCGTCAGGCGGTGAGCTATCACGTATCTCTCTAGCTATCCAAGTGATCACCGCTCAGAAAGTAGATACACCAAGTTTAATCTTCGATGAAGTGGACGTAGGTATTAGTGGCCCAACAGCTGCCGTAGTGGGCAAAATGCTACGCAAGCTTGGCGAATCTACTCAAGTATTGTGTGTCACTCACCTCCCTCAAGTTGCCGGATGCGGCCATCAACAAATGTTTGTTGCTAAGCAAACCAAAGCAGGCCAAACCGAAACCCAAATGCACGCATTAGATGAACAACAACGTGTGGCAGAATTAGCTCGCTTACTTGGTGGTAGTCAAATAACCGACTCAACGTTGGCAAACGCAAAAGAACTGCTTATCGCCGCTTAATAAATCAACAAGGGATGAGATATGGATATCAGAGCAATACACAAAACCAACTGCTTAGATCTCATCCCTATTTTTATTGAGTTAGAACATTACTACTTCAAAGAAAAAGCTTCATCAAAACACGATCTGGTCCATTATCTAAAGAGCCAAGTCTTCTCTGAACATTCTGGTGTTAATATCATTGCGGTTTACGATAATGATGACGTCGTAGGCTTTGCATCTTATACCGTCATGTTCCCTGCCCCAAAACTCTCAGGGCAGATGTACTTAAAAGATCTGTTCGTATCTTCGAAGGTTCGAGGAAAAGGGGTTGGTCTCAAGTTAATGAAGTATCTGGCATCTTTGGCGATCAAGTGTGGATGCCAAAGGTTGGACTGGACAGCTGAAAGTAGTAACCCTACCGCAGGTCAGTTTTACCGCTCAATTGGTGCAACACTAATTCATGAAAAAGAGTATTATCGTTTTTCAGGTGATGCATTACGCGAATTCGCCAAAACCGACTAACGAGTCACTAGGCTTTGCTCACCGCTGAAAGCGTCCATCACCCTACTTCCAATTGAAATTTGCTCTTCGTCACCTAACTAATACGTCATGTGGTGACATTTACCGCCTAATATCGGTGAATAAATGCAACTCAACTCAAAATTCGTTGTCAGATTGTCTACCATACGACGCATAGCTTTTTACATCTGCGTCGAGCTTGTTTATTATCAGCGCAGTATTTTAAAGGTTACTAAGAAATTATTATGCAATTAAAGAAGTGGTTAGTTGCCGTACCATTAGCAATGACATTGCTGACAGGATGTTCGGTATTGGAAAGACTGGTTTATCGTATTGATATCAACCAAGGCAACTATGTAGAACAAAGTGCGGTTGATAAATTAAAGTTTGGGATGACTAAAGCACAGGTTCGCTTCGTATTAGGGTCGCCAATGCTTATTGAAAACGGCTATCCAAACACTTGGTATTACATCTATCATCATACTCCTGGCCATGGCGAACCAGTACAGAAAGATCTGATTGTAAACTTTAATGACCAAGGCACACTCGCAGACATCAGTGGTGACTTTCCAAAAAGTGACGCATTTTACGAGCAAATTCAGTAAACTGACTTTTGCAAAAAAACCTCCCGTTTGGGAGGTTTTTTATTACATAGAAATCACGTTAGTCAAACTTTGAGTAACTCACATGAGCTATTGGGTTTATATTAATCCTGCTTATTTTTACGTACAGAACTAGGCTTGCCACCGGTGACTGGGTCTGCACTCCCCTCGGCTTTAGCCTGCTCCGCCCGTTTACGGCGAATCTCTTTCGGATCGGCGAGTAACGGACGATAAATCTCTATTCGATCTCGATCTCGAACGGTCGCATCTAACTTCACGTTACGACTAAACACACCCACTTTGTTCTTGGACAAATCAATTTCAGGGTACAACTCCAATACACCGGATTGTCGAATGATCTCTTCTACCGTTGCGTGATTATTTACCACTAAGTTAAATACACGCTGTTCATGAGGAAGAGCATAGACAACCTCAACGTGAATCATATCTGACTCAATACTCATAACACTCGTAGACCTGTTTTGCGCGTTTAGTAAATGCATTTACCATATTACTAGTAAGCTCGTTAAAAATCTTACCGAAGGCCATCTCAATCATTTTACTTGAGAATTCAAACTCAAGCTTTAGTTCAACCTTGCAAGCTTGCTCATCTAGCGCGGTAAAAATCCAACCACCACGCAACGTCTTAAACGGGCCATCCACCAAGTTCATCATAATTGCCTGACCGGGGATCAACTCATTTGAAGTCGTAAACGTTTTGCTGATTCCAGCCTTCGCCACATCGACAGAAGCCACCATACCATTCCCCGAAGACTCAATGATTCTAGAGCCCGAGCAACCAGGCAGAAATTCAGGGTATTTAGCAACATCATTAACCAGATTGAACATCTGTTCGGCGCTAAAAGACACAAGCGCAGAACGGCTGACTTGCTTCATACATACTCCTATCGATACATGTACAGATTTAAAGCTACTCGCCAATTTTACTTTTATTCCACGATTGCGCAAATAAAAGGATTTCCTATCCGATATCCAACCCGTATAATGACGCTATTATGGCAAAGAAAAAAACGAAACAAAAAGCGGGTAGCAATACTATCGCGCTGAATAAAAAAGCTCGCCACGAGTATTTCATCGATGATGAAATCGAAGCTGGCTTGGAGCTCCAAGGTTGGGAAGTGAAAGCCCTTCGCCAAGGTAAAGCCAATATTTCTGAAAGTTACGTATTTATGCGTGACGGTGAAGCCTTTGTGAGTGGCATGACAATCACTCCTTTAAACCAGGCATCGACACACGTTGTGGCGAACCCTACACGTGTGCGTAAACTACTAATGAGTCGTCGTGAGCTGGATAACCTATTCGGACGTGTAAACCGTGAAGGTATGACATTAACGGCCCTCTCACTGTACTGGTCTCGCTCTTGGGTGAAACTAAAAATTGGCGTAGCAAAAGGCAAAAAGCTGCACGATAAACGTACGGATCTAAAAGAAAAAGACTGGGCAAGAGAAAAAGCACGCGTAATGAAGAGCGCGCTGCGTTAATCTTGACCACTTAAACGCATAGTACTGGACAGCCAATGCTTTTCTGTTACTATGCGAATATTACCTGGGGCTGATTTAGGATTCGACGGGAATTCAGAAGTCTGAGGTGCATGCCGAGGTGCGGTAGGCCTCGTTAACAAACCGCAAAAAAATAGTCGCAAACGACGAAAACTACGCACTAGCAGCTTAATAACCTGCTAAGAGCTCTCTCGCCCTAGCTTCCGCACGTAAGACGGGGAATAACGAGGGATCAAACCCAAACGCGCTAGCCCGGATTCTCCCGCCTGAGAGATGAACGGCGAATTTTAATTCAGGCTAGTCATTCATTAGCGTGTCGGTTCGCAGGTGGATGGCGAAATTAAAGATCGACTAAGCATGTAGTACCGATGATGAACGGTTTTCGGACGCGGGTTCAACTCCCGCCAGCTCCACCAAACGTTTGGAAAAGGCCACCCTCGGGTGGCCTTTTTTGTATCAACAACCCACTATCCACTATCCACTATCCACATTGTCTTCTTTTCTCACGCACTCATGCTACCTGATAACTTTTCACGAGCATTACTGCATAACTCTGAACGTACACCGATTTAAAAACTCGTTGAGTATTAAGTAACAGGCGATACGCTCATAAATACACCACCAAAAACACATGGAAGTTCAGAAGAACTCATTCAAGGACAAAAGTGTGTACTATATGCTCTTCGATTTAAAGTGTTCTAAGTTTTTGGGGTATCAACAACTACGAGTGCTAAATCTAAGTTATAGAATTATGATGGGTTAAAGTTGAACAATTTGGGTTTATCACTAACCATCAAAAGATACTCAATAAGCCTTTTCTTTTGTTCTTGGTTATCACAATTGGCGGAAAAATAAATTATCAAGTCAATCTAGCATTACGATGTAAAGTAATAAAAACACCTCTTGATCAAGCGACTAATTAACTATTTTCAATACGATTTCATTGTCTGAAACCTAGTATTTATAGAGCTCTTTCCCATTCGATAGCTCTCGTTTATTTTGCTTCCACATTACCTGATGAAAGCCTAAAAAATCCAATACAATATAACTACCTAAGGTTAGCGTAGACTGAGTATTCCAGATTTAAACTTTATTAATGCTAATAAAAATCGGTCAAGTAGATAAACATAAATCTAAAAATGTAATTTTCAAATTCACAAGTTACAAGGGCAATGCAGTACGAATCACATAGTTAGCATTAAATATTGTAAAAACACACAATACATATACATTTATAGATTTTTAAAATGAAAAAAGTCGATGTGAGAAATTACTTAGTTGGATTTATTACAATCATATTGTTGAGCATTAATATGAGTTTTGGAGAGAGTATATTGAATAGCGATAAAGTTAACCAATACACACCACAAATCAATGGTGTGCTAACAAAAAAAGGGAAGCCGATTAATAACCAAAAGGTTAGTCTTAGTATTGGTTTAAGCGCTTCAGGAAAATCAATAGACTTATCAACATTTACTAACAGCAATGGTCGGTTTGAATTTTCTCCTGTGTATGAGAACAAAGAGAGCGTTAAGATCCCGCTTATTGAACATTATGTAACTATTGTTTTAACCACAGAACTAGATATTGATGAAAGCGTTATTATTTGGGAAGGTTCGTTCGATGGCTATGAAATAGAGGATTACGTAAAAAACAATATGGCTAATCTAGTCTGTGATGCAGCAAACCCTCTTAAGTACTTTGCTTTTTCAATTGATGATGACGAAAACGATGACTACTACGTAAATAGTCAATGTGATTTATTTGGATATATTGACTCTGACTTATATGGAAATTAAAGAATGCAATCACTCTCACCAAAACTATCATCTAGAATCGCAGAAATCCCTTATTCTGTATTCGCAACTAATGTTCGTAACGTTAGTGGTTATATAGCAAAGTTTTTTACATTTGATCTAAGGAATGATGTCAAAAAAGGAACGACAAGTGGCTTTATGGGATTTGGTGGAATGACATCAGATTTTGTAGCGATAGGTCGAGGTAAGGGCGAGTTTGCCGATACTTTGGTATTTTCCTTCCGTGGCACTCAAGTAAACATCGGCGACATTATGACCGATGGAAACATTGGGATATCAGGTACCTCATCCGGTTACAGGGTACATGCAGGTTTTGTAAATCTCTTCAATACGATAAAGCCACAACTTGCAGCATACATCGCTGGTTATTCGAAAAAGAACATGAAAGCACCGAAGGCAATACACTGTGTAGGTCATAGTTTAGGTGGTGCTCTTGCTTCATTAGCGGCAGATTGGGTGAAGAGTCAGTACGGCTATAGCGTACACCTATATACTTTTGGCGCACCAAAAGTTGGCTTTAAACCATACGCAAGAAGGGAGTTAGATTCTTCCTATCGCTGCACTCATGGCGCAGATCCAGTTCCTATGTCTCCTCTTTGGCCATTTACTCACGGTGGTATTGAGTATCGGCTAGATGGAAGTTCTGGCATCTACTTCTGCGCTCATGGACTAGGAAAAAAATCTGTTCCGGGTTATGTCAATACCGCTACAAGTAATGAGTGGTCGGCACTACAACCCAAATCTCAAGCTTACCTAGAACGCAACGTATTTCTTGACTTCAACAATAGATATAATGCTCGGATGACTGATGGTTGGGTAAGTAAAATAGTCTCTTCAATTTTGACCTTATTAAGAATTTCAGGTCTGGGTCATATAATACAACAAATAGCAACTGTAGGCCTTACTGCTTGGGATCAACTAGCTAAAGCTATGGCGTACATCTCAAAACTAAAAAACGAGTATACAGAACACGTTCGCGGTATTTTAGGTCACATGAATGTAATGTCAGGTAGCGCAGCGATCGACCTATCGAGTATTACTTATAGAGTGATAAAACTTTGTTTTTCGAGACTAGTAAGAAGGTTAGATAGTCATGTTAGAAATGCTCTAAATATAGTAGAGTGACAGTAAAAGGCACGAACAATTATTCTAAAAAACGCTCTATTATCCTCAACTAGATTGAGTTCAGAAAAAGCGAAGCTATTTAGGCTTCGCTTTTTATTAGGGCTTAGAGTTGTTAACAATATTAAAATCTATATTCCACACCTAGTGATGCTTGGTTAAAGTCTGTTTCCGTGTTTGCACCGTTCGCGACATTCTCCGCATTGAGTTCTACGTCGTACCACATGTATTCTGCGTTAACTAAGAAGTTATCAGTAACTTTAAAACCAACACCGGCACCAGCGAATACACCTTCATCATCTTTGTTGCCTTGGAAGCCCGCAACGTTGTAATCCGTCGAGTACCACATTTGACCGCCTTTTGCGTAAAGGTCGACACGATCAGCAATAGGGGCTGTAACTTTTAGTGCTGCGGTGTAACCGTCCGTTTCGGCATTTGCTAGGTTATTACCATAGCTACCGAAATCAATGTAACCACCTTCCAACGCTAAGTAAGGATTAAAACGGTAACCAACTAAACCTTGAATAACATCGCTGTCATCATCAAAGTCATCTTGTCCATCAACTTTTAAGTAACCGTAGTTGGCGCCAACATATACACCATGATCGTTGGAGTCCGCAGCATGTGATAAAGTACTAAACGTTGCTAAAGAAAAAAGGCTAATCAAAGTAACAACATTGCTTTTCATTTCGTTCTCCTAATATAAGCTCCATTGAAGGTTCGAATAGTAAAGAGCAAATGCAATGCCAACTTTAAATTAATGAAAAATATATTTAATTTTATAGAATACTGACAATCCTCTAAAGAACGCCGAACAAAAACAGAAAAAAAGATCTGTCTGTTTACTTTATATAAACAATACTAAATTGAGGTTAATCGATGATGTGAAAAAGATTCTTGTTAATTTGTAGATTTTTCAAAGAAATTAAATAAACATCTAAAATACTCTTGTAGATTAATCAGTCAAAAAAACGCTTAGCTAGTTTTTATAAGAAAGGAAGCTAATCACACATACGTTGCATCTTACTTTGCTTCAAGCCGTGAATATTCTACTCTTTGCCTAAGCAGAGTTTAATGGAACAGAAGTATGTTAAAAGGCAGTGAATACCCTTCTATTCGAGCATTAAGGACGTTTGTCGCGGTCTCTAATTACCTCAGTTTCTCTAAAGCAGCGGATGCCCTATGTATTACGCAAAGCGCAGTAAGCAAACAAATCGCATCGCTGGAGCAATTGGTGGGTTTACCTTTAATACAAAGAGGGGCGAGTGGTATTGAGTTAACCGAAGAGGGCAAGCGTTATCTGCCGCAAGTCACAGAAGCTTTGGAGCTTATTCAGCATGCAACTGCCAACTTAATCCAGTCAGATTCAAAGCAAGAATTACTCACCGTGGACGTAACCCCTTCTTTTGCCAGCCTTTGGTTGATACCTAATATTGATGACTTCCACCAGCAACATCCTAACATCCGAGTAAGAGTCTGTACCGGGGATGGGAACGTCAAAGATTCGAGCAACGAAAGTGACTTACATATTCGCTGCCTTCCATTATCCACACATTATGAATACAGCAACTTACTGTGCGAAGAAACATTGTTATTAGTCGGTTGCACAAATGCTCCTGCAATTGAGAGTGTGCACGCTGTTAGCAATTATCCTTTTATACCTCAAATCACTCGCCCTCAGCTATGGGAGCAATTTAAAGCTGTCTACACTGTAGAATCTCCCGTTACCTATCAACCTGTAGGCGTCGAACATTTTTACCTAGCTTGCGAAGCTGTCAGAATGGGAAAAGGGCTCGCCTTGCTTCCCGATTTTATGGCGCAGTATTCGATTTTAAGAGGGGACATTCAGCATGTTCTCAACCTCTCTTTACAGAGCGGTTATGGTTATTACGTGATGATTCCAAATTATCGACTTTCAGCTAAAAAAGTAGTGGCATTTCACGAATGGCTGAAGAGCAAGCTAAGTTAATGTTGTTTCTTTAAACTCGTTTAGGTAAACCAAAACAACTCAAAGACTTCGGTATCTGTCTGCTCAAATTTATGGCATTCTCATCCATACTATTTAAAAAGGATAAATGGATAGTAGGATATGGACAGCAACACGCCAAGACTCTCTTTACGCACCATTGAGCCGGCCGATTACCCAGAGCTCGCGGAATTAATGGACCTTGTTTTTCCTGATGTTGGTGGCTCATGGCCACGCCTGACCATCATGGATCTTATTCATCAGTTTCCTGATGGACAAATCTGTATTGAGGATAACGGAAAAATTGTCGGCGCAGCGCTAACAATCAAAGTGGACTACAACCGATTTTCACTTCCTCACCTGTACACCGACATCATCACCGAGAACAACGTCATCCAAAACCAAGTGACCGGTGACGCCATGTATGGTCTCGATGTATTTGTCCACCCGGACTATCGAGGGCTACGTTTAGGTCGACGTTTGTATGATGCGCGTAAAGAGCTTTGCCGTAGTAAGAACTTCAAAGCAATTTTAGCCGGTGGTCGCATTCCTAATTACCACCAATACGCAGATGAACTGAGCGTTGCAGAGTACATCGACAAAATAAAACGCCGTGAGCTTCACGATCCTATTTTGTCTTTTCAGCTTGCAAACGACTTCGATGTAAAACGTATTATGCGCGGTTACTTGCCAGAGGATAGTGCTTCTAAAGGCTACGCAACTCTGCTGGAGTGGGATAACTTCTTCTACGAAGAGGATATTCAATCCGTACATGATGTAGAAAAAACGCTGATTCGTATTGGTGTTGTGCAGTGGCAAATGCGCGCCATGAATGACTTAGAGGACTTGCTCGATCAGGCTGAGTTCTTCATTTCTTCTCTTGCGAACTACAAAGCCGATTTCGCCCTATTCCCTGAATTCTTTAACGCGCCGCTGATGGGCTTGCAAAACGACCAAAATTCCGTCGAAGCAATTCGCTTTTTGGCTAGCTTTACAGAAGAGATCAAAAACCGCTTCTCGCAGATGGCAGTCACCTACAACATCAACATTATTGCTGGCAGTATGCCCGTCATCGAAGATGGCAAGTTGTATAATGTGGCCTACTTACTGCAAAGAGATGGTGAAATAAACGCTCAATATAAGATTCACATCACGCCCCATGAGCAAAAAGACTGGGTGATCGACGGTGGTGACAATGTTCAGGTGTTCGAAACCGATGCAGGCAAAGTCGGCATACTGATTTGTTATGACAGCGAGTTCCCAGAGTTGGGAAGAATGCTCGCCGAGCAAGGCGCACAAATTGTGTTCGTTCCTTTCTGGACAGACACAAAAAATGGCTACCAACGAGTACGAATCTGTTCCCAATCACGAGCCATCGAAAACGAATGCTACGTTGCAATTGGGGGCAGTGTCGGCAACTTACCTCGTGTTGATAATGTCGATATCCAGTACGCACAATCTGCCGTATTCTCACCGTCGGATATCTATTTCCCACACGATGCGACCTTGACAGAAGCAAGCGCCAACACCGAAATGATAATCTTCGCTGATGTTGATTTGACTAAGTTGAAACAGCTTAATACCGAAGGCTCTGTCACCAACTTACGTCATCGCCGCCTTGATTTGTATGGCGCATTCACCAAAGCCAAAGAGTCATAAGGTTCTCCCTAGTTCGCCGCTACCAAAGAGCGTGGCGGCGAGTAAAGCCAGCTGCAGGTTGATTCTGCGCAATTATCAGAGGCATGTCAGTTTTTCTCAACGGTGAGAAACAAGAATTGACCCAATAGGACATTCGGAGTATCACTCCAACTTCGTTCCGCTTTTATTAGGGGAAAGCTTTTGGAACATATTAACGAACTTCTCATGTCAATGAAGCCTTTGCTTGAGCAATACGGCTACGTTGCGCTGATTGTCAGTATATTTCTAGAAGGGATAGGTATCCCGATGCCTGGTCAATCACTGATGATCGCGGCATCTTTGCTCTCGTCAGAACAAGTCATGAACCTAAGTATGGTAATGATGGTATCGTGGCTGAGCTGCTTTTTTGGTAATACCTGTGGCTACTTAATCGGTTATTACTTTGAGGGGTGGTTAGATAAAAAAGGCTACATTTCCAGCCCGAAGATGCAAACGCTTCAATTGACTATCCAGAAATACGGCCCTACGTGCTTGGTGGTCAGCCGCTTTATTGAAGGAATGAAGCAATTTATGCCTCTTGCATGCGGTATCGCGAAAATGCCACGTAGAGAGTTTTTGCTCGGTAACGCCCTCGCGGCGACGGTTTGGGTATTGGTATTCAGCTTGTTAACTCACTTTGCATTTGAACATTTAAGCGTGTTGAGCAACCTGTACACCGAATACAAATATCTGGTATGGGCATTTGCTGCTGTCTTATTTACGTGGATGGTTTTAGGTATTGTTAAACGCAAAAAAGCCAAATCAATGCAATAACGACAGTCTCTTCATTAGCGCATAACTAAAGCTCGTGGTATCAGTGAGATACGCAACACGAGCTTTTATCTTTTTCTTTACGTGCAAAATTTAAACAGCCATTTAGACGTCTAGACGTTGACAATGTAGAAATGTGATATTAGTCTGCTCTTCTCTCTTATCATTAACATTGTCGTTTACATGTCCGGTTCCCAACAAACTACTAAAACAGTTGCACCGTCTGCGGTCGCACTGATCCCATTAATTGTATTCCTTGCACTATTTATTGGCGTAGGCACTTACTTATCTTTGCAAGGCGTGGAATTTGCCTTCTACCAGCTGCCTGCACCCATCGCGGTATTACCAGCCATCATCATTGCGTTTCTTTTAAGTAAAGAGAAACTTAACCGCTCAATCGAACACTTCATGCGTGGTGTTGGCCACCCAGACATCATCGCAATGTGTATGATCTATCTGCTTGCAGGTGCCTTTGCTGCGGTAGCAAAAGCCTCTGGTGGTGTTGATGCAACAGTGAACCTTGGTTTATCCGCTATTCCAACCAGCATGATTTTACCGGGCATTTTTCTGATTTCTGCTTTTATCGCAACAGCAATGGGGACTTCGATGGGTACCATCGCAGCCGTTGCCCCCGTAGCGTTGGGGATTGCTGAATCAGCAGGAATGAGCTTACCGTTAACCGCAGGCGTTGTGCTGAGCGGCGCTATGTTTGGTGATAACCTTTCTATCATCTCTGACACCACCATCGCGGCGACACGCTCTCAAGGTTGTGAGATGAAAGACAAGTTTAAAGAGAACATTCGTATTGCTTTACCTGCGGCGTTGATCGCGATTGCAGTGTTCGCTTTCAACAGTACCGCGACTCAAGTGCCTGAAACTGGCGATATTGAGTGGCTAAAAGTCTTGCCGTACATCACTATTTTGATCCTAGCGGTATCTGGTGTGAATGTGTTTGTGGTTCTGTCGATTGGCATTCTTTTGGCTGGCGGCGTGAGCTTGGCATCGATTGACAATTACGGACTAACTAATCTAGCCCAAGACGTATACAAAGGCTTTGGTAACATGCAAGAGATCTTCTTGTTATCCATGCTGATTGGTGGTTTGAGTGAACTGATGCGTCGCCAAGGTGGTCTTGCTTTTCTAACAAATTTCGTTAGTAGCCTTATCCACGCGTTTGGCTCTAGTCACTCTAAGCATGCGAACAGTCGTGCAAGCGAGCTAGGTATTGCAGGTTTGGTATCAATGGTCAATGGCTGTACGGCAAACAACACCGTAGCCATCATTGTATCGGGCAGCGTTGCTCGCCAACTGGCGGAAGAGAATAATGTCTCTCCTCGCCGCTCAGCAAGCTTGTTAGACATTTTCTCATGCGTGGTGCAAGGCGTGTTGCCTTACGGTGCTCAAGTACTGCTGCTAGGTTCCGTATTCAACCTATCGCCACTTGAAGTAGTTGCCAATTCTTACTACTGTTTTGCATTAGCGATAGCGGCTGTTGTCGCGGTGTTTATCAAACATCCCGCTCGTCAACCTGTAGCGCAAACTGAGAACTAACGACAAATACCGAAAAGGCTCCGATGGAGCCTTTTTACTTTCCTTTCTTCTTTTTTTCTTTTCCGCGAGCAGATTTACTTCAAAGCTGAACGCAAACTTTGCGCACTGTGTAAAGGAATAGCAAAGCGATGCGCCACATCGCGTAGAGCTTCCACCTGAGCCGCGTTACTGATTGCTAATTCGCCTGCCACATCGACGTGGTTATTCTCAAACCCCACTCTCACATCGAATCCAAGTAACATCGCACTCGCTAAACAGTCTTGCTCTCGCGCGCCAAAAGCACAAATGGCACATCGAATTTCTTCCTCGACAAAACGCGCCAAATTCAAACCTCGTAAATCCCATGGCGAAGACTGTTGAGCTTGGTGATAACGCCCTAACACCACTAATGCATGCTGATGCGTTTTAGGTAACACGCCCGCATCACGCAGTTGGAAATAACGTTCAATGTCGGTTGCATCGTAGAGAATAATTTGGCTCACGATGTTGTGTTCTGCCACCCAATGGAAAAAGGCATGCCCTTCTTTCTCACTTGCGCGATCAGGGATTAACTCCCTCAATGCAAAAGAAGCCGCTTCTGGTTTCACAGCTTTAACTAACGCCATCTGTTGTGGCGGAGAATACAAGCCCACCGCCTCTGTGGTGAGCTGTACCATCATGTTTTGTCCCACCGCTTCTTTCACGGCATGGTAAATTGCCATGTTGTCGTCGATGTCTAATGAATGACGTCCGTTGGCGTCTCTAGCATGTAAATGGATCATGGCAGCCCCTGCCGTTTGACAAGCGATAGCCTCTGCAACCAGTTCGTCTTTTGTCATGGGTAAGCTGGCGTGATCGTGCTTAGTTTTTCTTGCACCGTTTGGGGCCACGATAATAGCGATAGGCTCTCGTATACATCGATTTTCTAATTCCATTCCTTCGCTACCTCTTTTAGCGTTAATGAGAGTTTGCCAACTAGCTCATCAATATGGTGAGGCTGAATAATGAATGGCGGCGCAAGCAAGATATGGTGCCCATTAACGCCATCAATCGTTCCGCCCATTGGATAGCACATTAAGCCATTTTCCATTGCTCGCTGTTTGATGTGTTTGTCTGCCAATGTGGCTTTACTCAGAGGCGCCTTGCTTTCTTGATCCGCCACCAGCTCAATGCCAAAAAACAAACCTTTACCACGAATGTCGCCAATGTACGGTAAATGGGCCAATGCAGAAGTAAGCTCATTACGCAGCAAAGCACTTTGCCGATTCACCGCCGTTAACAAATTATCTTGGAAGATGGTTTGAATGGTCGCCACGGCAGCAGCGCACGCCACAGGGTGCGCCATAAAAGTATGACCATGTTGGAAAAAACCGCTTCCATCAGCAATAGCTTGATAGACTCGATCATTCGCAACCACCGCGCCAATAGGTTGATAACCCGCACCAAGCCCTTTAGCCATACACACCAGATCGGGTTCTGCCTCTTCTTGCTCAAACGCAAAAAAACTGCCACTGCGTCCAACGCCACACATGACTTCATCCAAGATCAATAACACATCGTACTGGTCGCATATTTCGCGAATACGCTTGAAGTAACCTTGTGTGGCAGGCACAGCTCCAGCGGTGGCTCCCACAATGGGCTCAGCGACAAAAGCCATGACATTATCAGCCCCCAACTCAAGAATTTTTGCCTCTAGCTCATTCGCCGCTCGCAATGAGTAATCCAATTCCGACTCATGACTCTGCTGATAACGATAAGCATAGCAAGGGGCGATATGATGGCTCGGGTGTAAGATGGGTTTGAACGGTTCACGTCGCCATTCATTACCTCCGACAGCCAGAGCCCCCAAGGTATTACCGTGATAACTTTGCTGACGCGCGATGAATTGCTTTTTTTCTGGCTTACCTGATTCCACGAAATACTGCCGCGCCATTTTTAGTGCCGACTCCACCGCTTCTGATCCTCCACTGACTAAATACACATGGTTGAACTGTTCAGGCATGTGCTGACAAACCAATTCTGCTAGGCGCTCACTGTTATCACTAGTAAAAAATCCAGTATGAGCAAACGGCACTCGCTCGATCTGTTCCAACATCGCTTTTTTAACGGCTTGATGACTGTGGCCAAGGTTTGATACCGCAGCCCCACCACAAGCATCGAGATACTGCTTTCCATGCTTATCGAATAGATAAACACCTTCACCTCTATCGATGATTGGCAGCGTGGCATGGCAGTGACGGTGAAATACGTAAGACATTTGAGTCCCTTCCAATGTGTAATACATGCACACATCATCAGGAACAAACCCAAACGTGACAAGAGAATAAATCTCACCCTCTATGAGCTTTTGGAATACCACAAACCAAAAACACCAAAACCTTTGATATTTAAACAATAAAATAAAAATAGGCCAGCTTTTTTAAAGACTGGCCTATGGGTAACCCAAAGCTAAAAAAAGAATCGTTTTACGCGTTTAGTGCCTGTTCTAAATCGGCTAGAATATCGTCAATATGTTCAATACCCACCGATAAACGAATCATCTCTGGAGACACACCAGCTTGTTTTTGTTCTGCTTCGCTCAATTGACGATGAGTCGTCGATGCAGGATGGCAAGCCAATGATTTTGCATCGCCAATGTTCACCAAACGCTTAAAGATTTTCAAAGCATCATAAAAACGCACACCAGCGTCATAACCATCTTTTAAACCAAACGACAAAATCGCAGAAGGCTTACCTTTCATGTATTTTTCGGCGAGATGGAAGTGTTCAGAACTTGGCAATCCGGCATAACTTACCCAACTGACTTTGTCATTCTGTTCCAAGAATTCAGCCACTTTGAGTGTGTTCTCGGTATGGCGCTCCATACGCAGCGGTAACGTTTCTAACCCTTGCATAAGCATAAATGCATTCATCGGTGATAATGCTGCTCCGGTATTACGCAGTGGTACGGTACGCGCACGCCCGATAAATGCCGCCTCACCAAACGCTTCGGTATACACCACGCCGTGGTAAGAAGGTTCTGGTTGGTTGAAAACAGGAAAGCGGTCTTTGTGCTGTGCCCAAGGGAATTTACCGGAATCCACAATAACGCCACCTAATGTGGTGCCATGCCCACCAACGTATTTAGTGAGAGAGTGAACTACGATATCCGCACCAAATTCGATGGGTTTGCAAAGCACTGGCGTCGCAACGGTGTTATCCACAATCACAGGCACGCCTTGTGCATGAGCAAGCTCCGCCACACGTTCTAAATCGATGATATTGCCCGCAGGGTTCCCAATGCTCTCGCAGTACACCGCTTTGGTATTTTCATCAATTAATTCGGCCAAACTTTCTGGCTTGTCATCTTTAGCAAACTTCACCTGAATACCTTGATTTGGGAGCATGTGCGCAAACAAGGTATAAGTACCGCCATAAAGTTGCGGCGTAGAAACGATGTTATCGCCCGCTTGCGCTAAGGTCAGAATTGCATAGTTAATCGCTGCACTCCCCGCACTCACGACCAATCCAGCAATGCCGCCTTCTAACGCCGCCATGCGTTTTTCCAGAACATCGTTAGTCGGATTCATGATGCGAGTGTAGATATTCCCCGGCACTTCCAAGTTAAACAGATCAGCGCCGTGCTGCGCGTTGTCAAACTCGTACGCGACTGTTTGATAAATCGGCGTCGCGACAGATTTAGTGGTAGGGTCAGTTTCGTAACCAAAATGGATGGATAGCGTTTCGTCTTTCATGTTCTTCCCTGTCTTTCATCACTCAAATAGCGGCAAGCAAAGCACTTACCTTGCTTAAAACTTATATTGCCCAATTTTTCAACAAATAACGTAGGGATGAATCACAGAGATAAAACGCTAATTCAACTGTCCAAGTAACCAGTGACGAAACGTTTCTGTCGCATTCGTACGTGTGTTCATGATCAAGTAATACCCTGCATTGGCAGGAATCGGTTTGAATGGAGAAACCAAACGCTCTGTCGTCAATTCATCCTCAATCAGTGCCATTCGTGCCATCGCAATCCCAACGCCTGCTTCGGCTGCAGACATCGCCATATCCGTTCGATTAAAAAAGTGTCCGATATCGGTTTTAAAATCCAACCCCATCGCTGACGCCCAATATAGCCACTCATAGTCACGCGTCGCTTTTTCCCATGGCATCGCATCGTGTAGTAGCGTCGCCTCTTGCCATTGCTTCACTGGCATTGAGGCTTTTTGTTCACCAAACAACGTTTTTAGCCAGCCATGATCCTCAAGGTATTTTGGACTCATCACCGGCAGCAGATGCTCATCCAAAATCAGCTCCGCGTTAGCATTTCTATAAGGATGAAGACCATAGTCAATTGCGACGTCATAGTCTTTTATCTCACTATTTACCAGCGCACCTTCCGCAAAGATTTGTACTTGGATATCCGGATTATCATGATGGAAGCTTTCGAGCTTTGGGACTAACCATTTGAAAGCAAAAGAAGGCGTCAACTTCAAACGAATTTCATTGGTTTGTTTTTCTACTTTGAGCTCATCAAGCAATTTGCTCAGTTCCGAAAAGTGAAACTGCGTCGCTTGGTGTAACTGAGAGCCTTTTACGGTTAAACGAGTACCGCGAGAGTGGCGTTCAAATAAAGTAAAACCTAATAACGCTTCCAAATGAATAATTTGTTGGCTTATGGCACCAGTGGTGAGGTGTAAATGTCTTGCAGCACCAGTAAAGCTGTTGTACTCCGCGACTTGGCTAAATAGACACAAGCCACTTATCAGATTACTTTTCATCCTTGAGCCTATAGTTTTTCTAAACGCTGTGTGTAATTTATATCGATTGTTAACAAAAGGTAAAGAAAAGAAACTGAGCACTCTGATAAATGTGTGGAGTGCATCAATGGAAGTCATCGTATTAGGCAGCGGCGTTATCGGCTTAACCTCTGCTTGGTATTTATCTCAAGCAGGCTATCAAGTTACCGTCATTGACCGCCAACCAAGCAGTGCCATGGAAACGAGCTTCGCCAATGC
Source organism: Vibrio sp. Vb2131 (assembly GCF_033338535.1). Classification (NCBI taxonomy): domain Bacteria; kingdom Pseudomonadati; phylum Pseudomonadota; class Gammaproteobacteria; order Vibrionales; family Vibrionaceae; genus Vibrio; species Vibrio sp. Vb2131. The sequence goes on along the minus strand of NZ_JAWOSW010000009.1, from coordinate 66,283 downwards.
CGGGCAGATCTCATATGGCTATTCTTCGCCTTGGGCTGCGCCTGGTGTTCCTGTTAAAGCCATTAAGTGGTTAATGGAGGAGCATGCTCCACTTAAAATCAAACCCACTCTGAATGCCGACATGATCCGCTGGGCGAGTAAAATGGTCGCGAACTGCACCCTACCTCGCTATCAAGTTAACAAGGCTCGCATGCTTTCGATCGCTAACCACAGCCGTATTTGCTTAGAACAGTTACGCCAAGAACACGCCATTGAGTATCAAGGACGTCAGTTTGGGACCTTGCAAGTATTCCGAACACATCAACAGCTGCAAGCTATTGAAAAGGACATGCAGCTCCTTGAACAAAGCGGAACCCGATTTAAGCTAATGGACGTCGAACAATGTATTGAACAAGAGCCAGGGCTTGCACTTGTGAAAGACAAACTGGTTGGTGGCTTGCATCTACCTGATGACGAAACGGGCGATTGCCATCAATTTTGCCAACAACTAACGGAGCTTGCTAAGGCACACGGTGTCCGATTTGAGTTCGATACTGAAGTAAGCAATTGGGTTACAGTAGGTAAAAAGATCATAGGTGTCCAAACGAACCGAGGACAATTTAAAGCAGACCAATATGTGGTGGCCTCTGGCAGCTACTCTACAGCGCTACTCAAGCAACTCGATATTGATATTCCGGTCTACCCTGTCAAAGGCTATTCACTCACCATCCCGATGGAAGATGAACACTTCTCTCCTCGATCTACTGTGATGGATGAAACCTATAAAGTCGCTATGACTCGATTTGATGACCGAATTCGCGTAGCTGGCACCGCAGAATTAGCAGGGTTTGATGCTTCCCTTCCACAAAAGCGCAAAAACACCATCGAAATGGTCATCCGTGATCTTTTTCCTCGTTGTGGTGACTTCAGCCAAGCTGAGTTTTGGAGCGGCTTTAGGCCAATGACGCCTGATGGCACACCAATTATCGGCGCGACTAAATACGATAACCTTTTTACTAACACCGGGCACGGAACTCTGGGCTGGACGATGGCTTGTGGTTCAGGTCAATTGCTAGCAAGCGTAATGAAAGGTGAAAAAACAAAAGTGATGGATAATGCGGAGCTTAACCTTTGTCGTTACGCCTGAGGACATGACTGAACAAAAAACAGGCAGACACTTACTCCACAAAATGCATAACCACTGGCATTTTTAACTCATCAAAATCGCAGCACATTTAAATGACAATGTGCTGCATAATTAATCATAAGGCAAATCTTCTACCTAAAAGGAGCAAATAAGCAACAAGAACCAAATTTTAACAACTACTCTCCATTCTGTGTTCATCATCACGCTACAAAGGATTTGTAGCTAAAAAAGTTAACAATTGCATTACATAAAGGGTAATGTATTGTGTGAAAAACAACCACAAACACAACTAACAGGGAAAATACTCATGCAGTCATTAGTTGATTTTCTGAATGGAATTATTTGGAGCCCGGTACTGATCTATTTGTGCCTTGGCGCAGGTTTGTTCTATTCAATCATGACGCGTTTTGTACAAATTCGTCACTTCTTTGAGATGTGGCGCTTATTACTTTCAGGGAAGAGTTCAACAAAAGGGATATCATCATTTCAGGCACTTGCCGTTTCACTGTCTGGCCGTGTAGGTACAGGTAACATTGCTGGTGTTGCTGCTGCTATCGGTTTCGGTGGCCCAGGCGCCGTATTCTGGATGTGGGTCGTAGCCTTCTTTGGCGCTGCAACCGCATACGCAGAATCAACACTTGCACAAATTTATAAAGAAGAAGACGAAGGCGAGTTCCGTGGTGGCCCTGCTTACTATATTGAGAAAGCAATGGGACAAAAATGGTACGCTTGGATCTTTGCTATCGCGACCATCTTTGCTTGTGGTGTTCTACTTCCTGGCGTTCAATCGAACAGTATCGGTAACGCAGTAGAAGCCGCATTTGGCTCAGGTGACATGATTGAAACCGCTATTGGTACCTTCAGTTTTGCTAAAATTTTCACTGGTACGGTTGTTTGTGTCATTTTGGCTTTCATCATTTTTGGTGGCGTAAAGCGTATCGCGAACTTTACCCAAGTCGTTGTGCCATTTATGGCGTTAGCTTACATCATTACTGCGTTTGTCATCATCCTTCTAAACATTGGTGAGGTTCCACGCATTTTCGGCATGATCATTGGTGACGCATTCACACCAATGGCAGGCGTTGGTGCAGCAATCGGCTGGGGTGTAAAACGTGGTGTCTACTCCAACGAAGCAGGTCAAGGTACTGGTCCTCACGCAGCAGCAGCAGCGAGTGTTGATCACCCAGCTCAGCAAGGTCTTGTTCAATCTTTCTCTATTTACATCGATACACTACTTGTGTGTTCAGCAACCGCGTTCATGATTCTTATCACTGGCGCGTACAACGTAAATGGTGCGATTGAAGGTACATTCCTGGTTCAAAACCTACCAGCGGATATTGGTGCAAATGGTCCTGTGTTTACACAGATGGCGATCGAAAGCGCACTACCTGGCGTGGGTAAACCATTCATCGCAATCGCTCTATTCTTCTTCGCGTTTACGACCATTCTGGCTTACTACTACATTGCAGAAACGAACATTGCTTACATTCGTCGTACGTTCAAAGTAAATGGACTGATGTTTATTCTGAAAGTCATCATTATTTCATCCGTGTTCTACGGAACCGTGAAAACCGCCAACTTAGCATGGGCGATGGGTGATGTAGGCGTAGGACTGATGGCGTGGCTAAACATCATCGGTATTTTGATCATCTTCTTTATGTCGAAGCCTGCACTCAAAGCACTGAACGACTACGAAGAGCAACAAAAACGTGGTGTGACCGATTTTACATTTAACCCTGTTGCACTGGGCATTAAAGGCGCAGATTACTGGGAAGATAAGTACCGACGTAAAACGGGTAAAGCACCAACGGCAGACAGCAATAGCGCAGAAACTGTTGAGCAACCATCAACATAGCGTTATCACATAAATAAGAAAAAGCAGTGGTCCGATTGAGGACATAAAAAAGGGGGATTAACCAATGGTTAATCCCCCTTTCTTCATTATGAGTAGCAGCTTAGGCGATAACCGCTTCAACTTTACGAGCGATTTTTGCTTTACCTACAGGTAACACTTCACGACCAAATTCGTTGTTCAGTACTTGTGCCATTGCGAAGTAAATTGCACTTGCGCCACAGAAGATACCCTCGAAGCCAGCGATAGCACCGATCACTTCGCTACCAGTGAAATCACGAGCAGCAAGCAAGAAGAACAGGATAGTTAGAGAGCCAAATACCACTTGCTTCGCTGTTGGGTAACATAGAGAACCAATGAACATGAAACCAGTGAAGATGCCCCAAAGCGCTAGGTACCAACCCATAAAGCTTGCAGGGCTTGCAGGAAGACCCATGTGAGGCATTACGATTAGACCAACCAATGTTAGCCAAAATAGACCGTAAGAAGTAAACGCAGTTGTGCCGAATGTATCACCGCGTTTAAAGCACAAGATGCCAACGATTACTTGGCTAAGGCCACCGTAAAAGATGCCCATCGCTAGAATCATAGAGTCAATTGGGAAAAATCCTGCATTATGAATATTGAGCAGAATAGTGGTCATACCGAAACCCATAAGACCTAGCGGTGCTGGGTTAGCCAGTTTTGTCGACATGTACAAATACCTTTTTTCAAAAATGTTGATAAAAAATGCGCGCGAATTTTAATGGGCTCCAGAACAAAAGAGAAAAGCTGTTATTGAAAACTTAGATTCCATAAATAAACCACTACATATATAAAAAAAGACCCTGCAAAAAAGCAGAGTCTTTATAGATGGTTAGGTTGTTTTTTACTCGGTCACTGACAAGAAATCTCGTCCCAGAACCAGTTGCTTTGCGTTGGGCTTTCCCACACTCCTGGGCCATTTTTCGCAACAAAACATTTGTTTTGGTACGTCACTTTATCGCCGTTAGCGACTTGCGTTACACCCGGCTCCCACTGAATAAAATTGCCTGTCACTGGTGGTTCTGGCTCGGTTACTGGCGGCTCTGGCTCAGTCACCGGTGGTTCAGGTTCCGTTGTAGGCGGCTCCGTAGGAGTGCCTGAAACCAGCTTCCAAGGGTCTCCTTTCGTTGGCTCATTACCTTGTGACCACCATTTCGCTTCGTAAACAGCACCTTGGTAAGAAACTTGATCACCCGTGTTATATACTTTGCCAGAATCCCAAGCTGCCACACCACCTACAGGCGGATCGACCGGATCCACTGGGTCTAACTTGTCAACTACACGAACTTCTGGCCAACCCGCATGAGATTGGTAGAAGTTAGTTACACATTTCTCATAGTCACCCGCAACTAGCGCAGAGTAAGCCGTTTGGAAACCAACAAGTTCACATTCAAAAGAGTGGCCTCCCGGACGATCTGAGTAGTATTTCCAGTTCCCATCCCAGTTGGTGTACAACACGTCTGTCGCACCATTCAGATTTAAGCTGCCGTAAGGCGTCTGCTGCCAACAGGTATTGGTCTCATCGGCTTCAATTGGAATTTGATAATGAGCGGCAAGTCCTTCCCAATAGCGAATACGGTTAACAGGTTGACCTTTATCTTTGTTTTGCTCTCCACACTCAATACCACCATTGATCACGTTGATGGTGGTACCAAAGCCGTAACCAATGCCAGCATCAAGCTCACGCTGTGAAGGCACCCAAGTACGGTCAATCACATGTAGCATTGCAGGTTTCGGTGCTTGTGGGGTTAGGAAGAACCAGATAGCCGATGCTAAGTTCAGCCACGAATCCGCAACCAAGCCTGGATTTTTCAGCAATACAGATGCATCGCCATCAAACATCACTTCAGAGAACGCGCCATAGTTAAAATGGTAAGAAAGCTGCTTTGCACCACGTCCAAAGTAACCTTGTCCAGACTCACATGGCCAGCGTTTGTTTTGCCAGTCATTTTGACCACAACCTGTTGTGTAACCTTCTTGCCCTTCAGACCATCCCATTTCTCGCACATGAACCAAAGCTTGCTGCCACTCTTCCAACCCTAGCGGATTATCCGATACGTTATCAATCGAAATATGGCCACCGGTTTCTTGTGCAAAGTGAGCAAACGCTGTCACGATCGATTTTTTACAAATTGCATCCGAATCACGACCGTCTGTGTACTCACCACAGAATGCAGGGAACTTACCAATTGCACGTAGGAAACGCGTGTAAGTGTATTCAGGTGCCGCCATTTGAGTCAGGAAGTCCCACTCACTTTCGGGGAATACACGCTCTACACGCTTCACGTTTTCTGGGTTGGTTGTCGCCCCTGGAACAATCGCTTCAACCACTGAGTTCGGGCGTGTCTCTAATGCTTGTGACCAAATGGCATACATAGGATCAGAAGTTTTGCTTTGCTCTACGGCTTGAACGTCACCACGAGCAATAACATAACCATTCGGATTTTGCGGATCGGGCTGAATATTCATACTCGCATTCACTTGTGCTGCTAAGACACAACTCAATGCAAGAGGAAGATGTTTGAGTGCAAACATGTCTAGTCTCCGGATTTCAACAATACAATATACGAGGAATAACTAGACATATAGTGGATCATATATACGAAACACCGAGCCAAGTACGTTGATTCTGCGAGACAAAATGAATAAATAGGTCCTCACACACATTTTGTCACAAGAAAAATGTTACCTTGACTCAAAAGAAAAGCGGAGACCCTGTGAGCCTCCGCTTTGTGATGTTTCTCTCTTTATTGTTCTGCCGAAACCACCTCTAGCTTCGCGGTTGACTTTTGTTTAGACAGCACAAAATAAACCACACACTGAGAAATAATTGCGGCAAGCACAATCACTGGTGAGGCGTTGATTCCAGCTAAAAGAAAACACCCCAATGCGATCATTCCATTGAGTAATGCGTAAGGCAATTGTGTACGGAAGTGCTCATACTGTTCACACCCCGCTCCTGTCGACGACAAAATCGTAGTTTCAGAGATGGGAGAACAGTGATCGCCAAACAAGCCACCAGATAATACCGCACCAATACAAACCAACAGTGGTGCATCAATCGCGACGGCAGTTGGGATCACTAATGGCATCATGATGGCAAACGTCCCCCAAGATGATCCCGTAGCGAACGAGATAATACCGGCCAGTAAAAACGCAACCGCTGGCAATAACCAGTAAGGGAAACCGGCTTGAGCTTGTTCAGCAATGTATGCAGCTGCACCTAATTCTTTCCCAACCGAGCTAAGCGCCCAAGCCAAGACCAGAATCACCGCCACTGACATCATGTTTGACATCCCTTTCAGATAAACCTGAATACCATCCGAAAGCTTTCTTACGCCATAAAACGCCATCAGCGCAATCAAAGTAAAGGCTGCGAAGAAATATGCCGAAGAAAGTGCAGCCCTGAACGTTGAGCCTGCTACTTTTTGAAATGGAAAACCGTGTGGCACCAGAATGGTACATAGAACCACCAGCATAACGAGCAAAGGTGCCCATACAAAACTGGATTTTGCATTTTTATGCGTAAACACATTCATGGACTCCTGCACTTTCCCAAAGTCGGAGCCCTGCTCTGCTAGTTGTTCAGCCTTCGCCATCGGTCCGAAGTCTAATTTGAAGAAAGAGACAATCGGCACAATCGCGATCGCAAGAAAGGCGTAAAACTGATACGGGATCGCGCCAATGAAAGCATCCCAATCACTCATACTGACATTCAGGGCAGTAAACTCTTTTTGAATCAATCCCATGATGTAAACGCCCCATCCGATAAAAGGGATCAAGATTGCGACGGGAGAGGAAGTAGAGTCGATAATAAAAGCTAATTTTTGGCGTGATACTTTTAACTTATCAAATAAAGGGCGAAAAACAGGACCAACAATCAACGGTGTACCAAGGTCAGAGAAGAAAATAACCACACCACCGAACCATGCGGACAGTTGAGCTTGGCACTTACTCGCCACCCATTGAGTGACCTTTTTAGCAAACGCCACACCACCGCCAGATTTCTCCATCAAGGCAACAAAGCCACCAATAAAGACCAAGAGCAAAATGACGCCCGCATTGTAGCTGTCAGTTAATTGCGGCAGTAGATAGCTTTTCATCAATGCACTAAACGAGTCTAGTGGCCCTTTTTCGACAAATGTCCCTTCGAGCATAGCGACACCACTCACCACACCCGCGAATAAACCAACAACGACATTTCTTGTGGTCAGCGCGAGGAAAAGAGTAATAAGGATGGGAATGAGAGAGGTAACGTCAGCCTGTTCCATAGCAATACCATTTATGATAATTAAACAATTAAAATGAATATATATTTAATTTAACCGCATGTATATATCTCTCACAAAAAAGTTGAGCCACCTCTTCACAAACTTGAAGTACAAAAAAACCAGCCCGAAGGCTGGTTCTTATAAACTCAACTGTCTAGAGGAAAATTATTCCCACTCGATAGTCGCTGGTGGCTTACCTGAAATATCGTAAACAACACGAGAAATGCCATCAACTTCGTTGATAATACGGTTAGAAACCTTACCTAGGAAGTCGTATGGTAGGTGTGCCCAATGAGCAGTCATGAAGTCGATAGTTTCTACCGCACGTAGAGACACAACCCAATCGTACTTACGGCCATCGCCCATTACACCAACAGAACGTACTGGTAGGAATACCGTGAACGCTTGAGATACTTTGTTGTATAGATCAGCTGCGTGAAGCTCTTCAATAAAGATAGCATCAGCACGACGTAGCAAATCACAGTACTCTTTCTTGATTTCACCAAGAACACGAACACCTAGACCAGGACCCGGGAATGGGTGGCGGTAAAGCATGTTGTAAGGCAGGCCTAATTCTAGACCAATCTTACGAACTTCATCTTTGAACAACTCACGTAGTGGCTCAACAAGACCCATTTCCATGTCATCTGGAAGACCGCCCACGTTGTGGTGCGATTTGATCACGTGCGCTTTACCAGTCTTAGATGCAGCTGACTCGATTACATCAGGATAAATCGTACCTTGAGCTAGCCATTTCGCGTTTTTCAGCTTCTTAGACTCTTCATCGAATACATCTACGAATACGTGACCGATAGTCTTACGCTTCTCTTCTGGGTCAGACTTGCCTTCAAGTGCTTTTAGGAAGCGTTCTTCAGCGTCAACCTTGATGATGTTCAAACCAAATTGGTCGCCGAACATATCCATTACTTGTTGACCTTCGTTTAGACGAAGTAGACCGTTATCAACAAATACACACGTTAGCTTGTCGCCGATTGCGCGGTGAACCAGCATCGCAACTACCGATGAATCAACACCACCAGATAGACCTAGGATAACTTCGTCGTCACCCACTTGCTCTTTAACGCGAGCAACCGCGTCTTCGATGATAGATTCCGAAGTCCATAGACGCTCACAGCCACATACGCCAAGAACAAAGTTCTCAAGCATTTGTAGGCCACCTTTTGTGTGTGTCACTTCTGGGTGGAACTGAACACCGTAGTATTTCTTCTCTTCGTTCGCCATCGCAGCGTAAGGACAAGTGTCTGTCTCACCAACTTTTACGAAATCGGCTGGGATCTCTACTACTTTGTCGCCATGGCTCATCCAAACGTCTTGAGTTGCTTCAAGGTCTTTAAATAGAGCACATTCACCAGAAACTTTAACCTGAGCGTAGCCAAACTCACGTTCGTTAGAGCCCGCTACTTTGCCTCCTAACTGTTCCGCCATGGTTTGCATGCCGTAACATACGCCAAGCAAAGGAACACCGGAATCAAACACATATTGAGGCGCGCGTGGAGAGTTCTCTTCCGTTACGCTTTCTGGACCGCCAGATAGGATAATGCCATCTGGGTTGAATTCGCGAATATCCGCTTCTTCTACATCCCAGCTCCATAGTTCACAGTAAACGCCGATTTCACGTACGCGGCGTGCTACTAATTGAGTGTACTGAGAACCGAAGTCCAAGATCAGAATACGTTGGTCATGGATATTTTTAGTCATTTTGAGCAGTCTTTTTAAGGCTAAGTGATTAAAACCGAGGCGAGTGTACTCGCCTCTTCTTAATGCTTCAAGGAAAAAGCAAACGTTTCCGTTAGGTAATTAGTTCCCTAGACGGTAGTTCGGCGCTTCCTTAGTAATTTGAACATCGTGTACATGAGACTCTTGCATACCTGCACCAGAGATACGTACAAATTCAGCTTTCGTACGCATATCTTCGATAGTTGCAGAACCAGTTAGACCCATGCTTGAACGTAGACCACCCATTTGTTGGTGTACGATCTCTTTTAGACGGCCTTTGTATGCGATACGACCTTCAATGCCTTCTGGTACTAGCTTGTCCGCTGCGTTGTCAGACTGGAAGTAACGGTCAGAAGAACCTTGAGACATAGCACCAAGAGAACCCATGCCGCGGTAAGACTTGTAAGAACGGCCATTGTATAGAATCACTTCACCCGGCGCTTCTTCAGTACCAGCAAACATAGAACCAACCATCACACATGATGCGCCAGCTACGATTGCTTTACAGATATCACCTGAGAAACGGATACCACCATCAGCAATAACCGGAATACCATAATCATTAGCCACTTCTGCCGCATCTGCGATTGCAGTGATTTGTGGAACTCCCACACCCGTTACAATACGAGTTGTACAGATAGAACCAGGGCCGATACCAACTTTCACTGCGCTTACGCCAGCTTCGATTAGTGCTTTAGCACCAGCACCTGTTGCTACGTTACCACCGATGATGTCTAGATCTGGGTAAGCAGCGCGAGTTTCGCGGATGCGGTTTAGTACACCTTCAGAATGTCCGTGTGAAGAGTCGATAAGTAGAATGTCAACGCCTGCTTCAACTAGAGCAGCAACACGCTCTTCGTTACCAGCGCCAGCACCAACGGCTGCGCCAACACGTAGGCGACCACGCTCATCTTTACATGCGTTTGGTTTACGTTCTGCTTTGTGGAAGTCTTTCGCAGTAATCATACCGGTTAGTTGGAACTCATCATTCACAACCAATACTTTCTCTACACGAGCTTCGTGCATTTTCTCTTGCACTTCTTCTCGTGTTGCACCTTCTTTAACTGCTGCCAACTTCTCTTTTGGCGTCATTACTGAAGATACTTTCTTAGAAAGGTCCGTCACAAAACGAACGTCACGACCAGTGATAATACCAACAAGCTCATTGCTCTCAGTGACAACAGGGAAACCTGCAAAACCATGCTTTTCAGTGAGTGCAACAACATCAGCGATGGTCGCGTCAGGGTTTACAGTAACCGCGTCAGTTACCATACCAGCTTCGAACTTCTTAACTTTACGAACTTCGGCTGCCTGCTGCTCAATAGACATGTTCTTGTGGATAAAGCCAATGCCACCCTCTTGCGCTAGCGCAATTGCTAGACGAGCTTCAGTAACAGTGTCCATAGACGCTGAAATCATTGGGATGTTTAGGGTGATGTTCTTAGTTAGCTGAGTGCGAAGATCAGCTGTGTTTGGGAGAACGGTGGAGTGTGCTGGCACAAGTAGTACGTCATCGAATGTCAGCGCTTCTTTGGCAATTCTAAGCATTTGCAATATCTCACAATTAGAGGAGTAAAAAGAACAATCCAATCTCATCGTTTCGCATAATGAGGGTAACCTGCGTTAGCAACTAGCTACATTTGGATTAGATATTGCGGAGGGATTATACGGTTAACGCAATCGCTTGACCACAATTTTTTTAATTTTTTTCTTGCAATTACCCCCTTGCTATGTATTATATTGCCGCTAATTTCCATACTCACGTCTAAGAGATTAGCTGTGCTCTCCAAGACCAATCAAAACATCTTTACTGTTTCTCGTCTCAACGCGGAAGTTCGTTTACTCCTTGAAAACGAAATGGGGATCGTTTGGCTCGTCGGAGAGATATCCAACTTTTCAGCTCCTGTCTCTGGTCACTGGTACCTCACTCTTAAAGACTCTCGCGCTCAAGTTAAATGTGCCATGTTTCGTGGTAACAATCGCCGCGTTACTTTCAAACCCGCTAACGGTAATCAAGTCCTAGTAAAAGCTCGTCTGTCTCTTTATGAGCCTCGCGGTGACTACCAATTGATCATCGAAAGCATGCAACCGGAAGGTGATGGCCGTCTTCAACAAGAGTTTGAAGAGCTGAAAATGAAGCTTGCAGCAGAAGGGTTGTTCGCGCAAATCAATAAGCAATCTTTGCCTGAGCACCCTAAACGTGTTGGCGTCATCACATCGAAAACTGGTGCCGCGCTTTACGATATCTTAGACGTATTGAAACGTCGTGATCCTTCCCTACCTGTTGTGATTTATCCGACAGTGGTACAAGGTGAGGACGCAGCCATTCAAATTGCACAAGCCATTGGTCGCGCTAACAGCCGTGATGAATGTGATGTACTAATTGTGGGCCGAGGTGGTGGTTCATTAGAAGACTTATGGTGCTTTAACAACGAGATATTAGCTCGCACGATTGCAGCAAGCCAAATTCCTATTATTAGCGCCGTTGGACATGAAGTTGACGTGACAATAGCTGATTTTGTCGCCGACGTACGCGCGCCTACTCCATCAGCAGCCGCTGAGCTAGTAAGCCGTGATAACAGCCACAAAGATCAAGCTTTAGTTACCCGCCAGCATAAGTTAGCGAGCGCGATGCGTTACTACCTAGCACAACAAAAGCAGCAATCTGCTCAATTAGTGCACCGTCTAGAGAGACAGCACCCAAGCTATCGCTTGCAACGTCAGACGCAACAGTTAGATGAGTTGGACATGCGCTTACAGCGAGCGATGAGTCGTTTTATTGCCTTGCGTCAACAGCGAATCGAGCGTCAACATTATCGGCTGCAATTAAATTCTCCTGTAACACGCCTTGCCGAGCAGAAGTCGAAGCTAGAACGTGTTGAGCAAAAGCTCATGGATGCAATGGATCGCAAATTACTGACTATGCGCCATCAACTCGCGATTGCTGCAGAGAAGTTAGACACCGTCAGCCCACTAGCGACATTGAAACGAGGTTACTCAATTACTCAAACTGAGCAAGGTAAAGTGATTACTCAATCTTCAGATGTAAAATCGGGAGATGTATTGATTACTCGATTAGCCGAAGGCGACGTTCGCTCTACCGTTAACTGAATACAAACTCTGGTTAACTGATTTTCTGGAACTCAAATCGGACACGTGATTTTGATTTGAGTTCATTACACACATTACAAAAGTAACTCGCAGCACCGCATGCTTGCAGCTTCTCCAGCTCCGCCTCACAATCAGGGCAAAAACCTACTTTTTTAAAATCCGATTCACACTGTGCACAATGGTATTGTCCTGTCCATTCCAGTTCGACATTGCAAGTCGGGCAAATGTTCTGCTGCATATCCCGTTCCTCTCTCTAAACTAAGCAATTTCGAGTAACGCATGCTACTCAAAATAACGAACAAGTATGTTGATCTTCATCACCGCCCCAACAAGTTTCACGAGGCGTTAACCATACTTGATACGTAGGATCTTATACTGATCGTCTGATATTTACTCCTTGATCAGCGATCACCCCTTAAAAGAATATTTATATAACCACACACCGAAAGCATAAGTTACATATTCTGCATTCCAATTTAAGACAGAATAAAAAACCTTAAAGAGATTTAATTAAACGAAAAATCAGAATTTAATAAAAAGATCTTATTCAAAAAGCAGTGTTTACATTGGTGTGCATTTCGATAGTTTGAGCGTCGAGCTTAACGAGTTTAACTTGGATAAAAGCAAACTCATTTAAATGGCTCGCATGCGTTCCACCACAAGGGATTACCGCTAATTGACCTTCCCCTAAATCGCACTTCCAATAGCGAGAATCCGTTAATCTGTCACCGTGGCATTCCATGGTGATCATCGCATCTCGTCGAAGCCATTCCACAAGTTGGCTATTCACTTTTTTTGCAATCGCCTGGAGGTCATTCAGCATATCTGCACTGTTTAATCCTCTTTTACGGAGTGTTTTGCCTAAACGGTACGTATCGAGGCACTTGTCTGGAGTAACATAACTCGTAACTTGTGCATAGCTATTAAAGTCATAATAACCATGTGGGTCTTTGCGGTCTGCGTCTTTTCGCCAATAGTCTTCCGCTAGTACTTTATTCAACGCCAAATACGCTAAGTGTCCTGCAGTGTGGCCTCGACTCAAAGCGCGTTGGTAATCCTTATCTACCGCCAATGTCACCAAATCATCAGTAACAAGTGATTCCGTACGTGATAAAACATGCACGACGACAAACACCCAACCTTCAGCATCACGCTTTACAGGGATGTCACTACCCACATACAGAGCACCACTTTCCTGCTCCACTGCCCCAACTTGGCAATCTACTACGTAATGCTCAGCCCTATTCACCTTCAACGTTCCTTTGTCTGCAGGGTGATCCGGCCATATGTGACTAACGGGATGGAACGGCGTGACATCTGTAATAACGTAAGTCACTTCTTCCGTATATTGAACGAGCTGTATTTGTGCTTCTAATTGCCATGTTTGATGACAAAAACGAGTCTTTGTTGCTGTGATAGTCATTTTTACGATTACTTTTGATAAAAAAATACCCAAGTAGAAACTTGGGTATTCGAATTTCATTATTTATTGCGGTTTTTCACCATCGACATCATACGCTTACGTTTACGCTCTTGTGATAGCGTAAGCTTATTCGTACGGTTCTCGTATGGGTTATCACTGTTGTGGAAGTTAATGCGAATCGGTGTTCCCATAATTTCCAGAGACTTACGGAAGTAGTTCATCAGATAACGTTTATACGAATCTGGCAATTCACGAACCATGTTACCGTGGATAACAACGATCGGTGGGTTGTAACCACCTGCGTGTGCGTATTTGAGTTTGATACGACGACCACGAACCATTGGCGGTTGGTGATCATCCACAGCCATCTTCATGATACGCGTCAGTACTGACGTACCCACACGCGTTGTCGCCGAGTTATATGCTTCTTGGATAGATTCAAACAAGTGACCAACGCCAGTACCGTGCAGCGCAGAGATAAAGTGGATACGCGCGAAGTCGACGAATCCTAGACGGCGGTCCAGTTCTTTCTTCACGCTTTCTTTCACGTCACTGTCTAGACCATCCCACTTGTTAACGGCGATGACAATTGAGCGGCCAGCATTCAGTGCAAAACCAAGCAAGCTTAGGTCTTGGTCTGAAATATTTTCACGAGCATCAATCACCAGTAGAACGACGTTTGCATCTTCTACCGCTTTCAGCGTCTTAACAACAGAGAACTTTTCAACCGTTTCATTGATACGACCACGACGACGAACACCTGCGGTGTCAATTAGTACGTATTCGCGTCCATCACGCTCCATCGGGATGTAGATAGAATCGCGCGTTGTACCAGGCATATCGTATACAACCACACGTTCTTCACCCAGAATACGGTTAGTCAGTGTCGATTTGCCTACGTTAGGACGACCGATGATCGCCAACTTAATCGGCTGCTCTTGAAGGCGTTTGAATTCAGCTTCTGCGTCTTCTTCAGTGTAATCTTCAACAAGAGGCTCTTCGTCTTCGAATCCAGTCAGGTCTTCAATCTCACCTTCTTCAGATTCACTTGTTAGTAGATCATCAAAGAATGGAGATAAAGCACGCTCAAGCAAAGCGGTCACACCACGGCCATGAGCAGCCGCAATCTGGTACATATCATCCACGCCGAGCTGCCAAAAATCAGCACACGCCGCATCGGCATCAATACCATCGATTTTGTTTACTACCAGCATCGCTGGCTTTTCAATTTTACGCAGATGCGCAGCAATTGCTTCATCTGAAGGTGTCAGACCAGCACGACCGTCAACAAGGAACAATACAACATCAGCCTCATCAATCGCGGCTAATGACTGTTCTGCCATCTTTGTTTCCACGCCTTCTTCTGTGCCATCGATACCACCAGTATCAATCACAATGAATTCGTGCTCTTCACCAAGTCTCGCCTGGCCATATTTACGGTCTCGCGTTAGGCCTGGAAAGTCCGCAACCAACGCGTCACGAGTGCGAGTCAATCGGTTAAATAGTGTAGATTTACCTACGTTCGGACGCCCTACTAGAGCTACAACAGGTACCATAACAACCTCTACAATAATCTTTCTTCTGTAGTTATAGGTAACGACTTGCTCGATGCCAAATCAAACCAGCTTTTTACCTATAACCACGTCAGGGTTAATAAATTCAAACAACAAAACGGCTCCTAGCTGTCACCAGCCAGGAGCCGAATGTGAATTATATCACGATATTATTCGTTAATGGTTAGTTTCTTTACATCGCCGTTGCGAGTTGTAATCACATAACCATCCGACAATAACGTCGGGCCAACTGCCAAGCCACTATCATCGACAAACTGCTGCGCAACAAATTCGCCCGTTGAACGATCCATCCAGTGAAGGTAACCAAGCGTGTCACCGACAACGAGATAATTGCCAACAATAACTGGCGCTGTAAGTTGTCGGTGCTCAAGCAAGCTGTTTTCCCACAACTCAGTCCCGCTTCGTGAATCAACGGCAACAACATGATCTTTTTCCGTTATCACAAAGATGCGACTACCATCTGTAGAAATGTCTGTCGCAGATGAGTAATTACGCTTCCAAATCGGGTTCGCTGAACGCAAGTCAATGGCGATAAGTTGACCATTGTATCCAATGGTGAAAAGAGTACCGCCTAGCACAATTGGCGATGAATCAACGTCAACCAAACGATCAATTTCTGTCGCGCCTTTTGGCGTACCAACAGGCTGTTGCCAAATCAACTGACCACGCTCAACGATAGCAGCTGCGAGTCGGCCATTTGCCGTTCCCCAAAATACACCGCCGCCAATTGCAGTCGGAGTACTGTCGCCACGTAAAGTTAAGTTCGGCACTTCTGTGCTCAATGCCCAGCGTTGCTCACCTGTACTCTCATTAAGGGCAATCAGCATGCCTCGGCTAGTATTGATGATAATAAGGCCTGAATCTGCAACTGGCTTCGCCAGTACCTCACCACCAACTTTTACACGCCAAACAATTTCACCTGTTTCTTGGTCAAGAGAGATGACTTCACCATTCTCAGAGCCAATGTAAAGGTTTCCGTATGCCGCTGTGATACCACCAGAGAGACGAGCAATGACATCTTCTTCTAGGTCCGTTTGCCAACGTTGTTTACCGTTTTCAGGATCCAGCGCTTTTACTAAGCCATCACGACTTGCCACGAACAATGTATCATTCGCAAATACAGGGGATAGTTTTGAAAAGTAATGACCAACACCATCGCCAACCGATGTGCTCCACTCACTACTGGTTGTAAACTGACTGTCTACCTGAGGTAGTGGCGCCATTACAATGGTGTCTTTCTCACCTGCACAACCGGCAAGTACTCCCATTGTTAACGCCCCTAGCAAGGCTTTCTTAAAGACTCTTTTCATCCAATGCGGTCCTTATTTCGCCAGATCGTCCAATTTCATTTGTAGTGTCGGGCTTGCATCTGCCGCTTGCTGAGCTTCAGTATACGCAGCGTACGCAGCATCTTTGTCACCTTGGCGAATCGCAATATCGCCACGAAGTTCAGCAATACGACCTGTCCATGCTGTATCAGTGACGTTACTTAGCTCTGCCGTTGCAGCGTCGAAGTTACCCATTTCCGTCTCAATACGCGCAATGCGGTAACTAATCAATGGTAACAACGCAGCATCTTGAGTGTTGCTTTGCGCCCACTTCAGTTGCTCCAATGCAGCAGAAAGGTCTTGAGCTTCAACTTGTGCTTTAGCAAGTTGTAGCGCAGCCAATACTGAATATTCTTTTACTTCATTTGACTCAATGAAAGCTTTCACGTCAGCTTGAGCATCAGTGCCTTTGTCTTGCAAAGCATTCATTGCTGTCGTGTAGCTTTGAGAAGCTGCTTCACTCGCCTGAATCACAGAATCCTGGTAGTAACGCCAGCCGAATAGACCACCTAAACCAACAACCGCACCGATGATGACGGCTTTGCCGTTTTCCTTCCACCAGTCTTTAATGGCTTCAACTTGTTGTTCTTCAGTATCGTAAAGTTCCACTTCCTGTCCTCTTAAAACATGTAAATGGCAGCTTAGCTGCCATTGTTCCTATTTCGTTTAAAGGCTCCACATTTGGGAGCCTTAGCTTACGAACTAGGATGTAATTTTGTTAGATTACTAAAAGACTTAAATCAGTGCTGCGATCTTTTCTGCAACTTCTGCTTGGTTGTAAGTCTCTTGCTCACCACCAGCTAAGTCTTTCAGTACTACGGTATTATCCGCAACTTCGTTTTCGCCCAGAACCAATGCTACAACAGCACCAACTTTGTCTGCGCGTTTAAACTGTTTCTTGAAGTTACCGCCACCGAAGTGATTCATCACACGAACGCCTGGAACAGACTCGCGAAGCTGTTCTGCTAGCTTCATTCCTGCCATCATGGTGCCTTCACCCGCTGTGACTACGTACACGTCAACACTGCGACGAACGTCGGTCAGTTCCAACGTTTCTAGCATCAGTACTAGACGCTCTAGGCCCATTGCAAAGCCAACCGCTGGTGTTGGTTTACCACCTAATTGCTCTACAAGGCCATCGTAACGACCACCGCCACATACAGTGCCTTGAGCACCTAGGCTCTCAGTGATCCACTCAAATACCGTGCGATTGTAGTAATCCAGACCACGAACTAGACGTTCGTTAACTGTGTATTTGATACCTGCGGCGTCTAAAAGTTCACATAGACCTGCGAAGTGTGCTTTAGATTCTTCACCCAAGTAATCTGAAAGGCGAGGCGCATCACCTAAAATAGCTTGAACGTCTGGGTTCTTCGTATCCAGAACACGCAATGGGTTCGTGTGCATGCGACGCTTACAATCTTCATCTAGCACATCAATATGTTGCTCAAGGAATGCAACCAGTGCAGTACGGTAGTCTGCGCGGTCTTCTTGAGAACCGATAGAGTTCAGCTCAAGACGGACATGCTCATTGATACCTAGCTCACGCCATAGACGCGCCGTCATCATGATAAGCTCTGCATCAACATCTGGACCATTTAGACCAAACACCTCAACACCACACTGGTGGAATTGACGGTAACGACCTTTCTGCGGACGTTCATGGCGGAACATAGGCCCCATGTACCACAGACGCTGTTCATCACGGTTGATCAGGCTGTTTTGGATACATGAACGTACACAACCCGCCGTACCTTCTGGGCGAAGTGTTAGGCTGTCGCCGTTACGGTCATCAAAAGTGTACATTTCTTTTGAAACGACGTCTGTTTCTTCACCAACAGCGCGGCTGAATAGGTTTGTTTCTTCAACGATTGGCATGCGCACTTCGTTATAACCGTATGCGCTAATTACATTTTTCACTGTGTTTTCTAATTTTTGCCACAGTGGCGACTGAGTTGGGAGGCAATCGTTCATGCCTCGAATTGCTTGAATTGTTTTTGCCACAATACTTACCGTAATTCTCGTTGAGATTAATCTTGTACTTTAACTTCGATGCGGTTTTCGCCATTCATCATAGCTGCTTTCGCACGGATCTTAGCTTCTAGCTTATTCACAAGGTCATCGTTATTAAAGCGCTCTTTCTGGCGTTTACCATCTTCGTAGAATGCGCTCTTCTTGTTACTACCTGCTAGACCTAAGTGAGAAACTTCTGCTTCACCAGGGCCGTTTACCACACAACCGATGATAGACACATCCATTGGCGTGATGATGTCTTCTAAACGTTGCTCCAGTGCATTCACCGTACCAATCACATCGAATTCTTGGCGTGAGCAGCTTGGGCACGCAATAAAGTTGATGCCTCGAGAGCGAATGCGCAGAGATTTAAGGATGTCAAAACCGACTTTGATTTCTTCAACTGGATCGGCAGCCAAAGAGATACGCAGCGTATCGCCTATCCCTTCAGATAACAGCATACCTAAGCCAACAGATGACTTAACAGCGCCAGCTCGAGCACCACCCGCCTCTGTGATACCTAAATGAAGAGGCTGATCGATTTTCTTCGCCAGCAGACGATATGAATCCACCGCAAGAAAAACGTCTGAAGCTTTCACGCTAACTTTAAATTGGTCAAAGTTAAGACGATCGAGATGGTCTACGTGACGCATCGCCGATTCAACCAAGGCTTCTGGCGTTGGCTCACCGTATTTCATCTGTAGGTCTTTTTCCAAAGATCCACCATTGACACCAATACGGATCGGGATGTTTTTATCGCGAGCGCAATCGACAACAGCGCGAATGCGTTCTTCATTGCCGATGTTACCTGGGTTGATACGTAAACAGTCAACTCCGTACTCCGCAACTTTCAGCGCGATACGATAGTCGAAATGAATATCAGCCACTAATGGTACAGAAACTTGCTGTTTAATCAGTTTGAAAGCTTCTGCTGCGTCCATCGTAGGTACAGAAACTCGAACGATATCTGCGCCGACTTTTTCTAGTGCTCGGATTTGAGCGACTGTCGCTTCTACGTCAGTCGTGCGAGTGTTAGTCATTGACTGTACTGCAATTGGCGCACCATCACCAATTGGCACATCACCCACATAGATACGCGTCGATTTACGACGAATAATTGGAGATTCGTGTTGCATAATTTTTTATAACGGTAGAGTGAATCTAGCTACTTTGCCTGAAGTATACCCAGAAAGGTCGACAGGTTCACTTGCAAATGTCATTGTAACCCCTTCCGGTGCGCCTAATATCACTTTAAATGGCGCTTTTCCGGTAAGTTCTACATCTTGTCCTGGCTTATGAGTACCACTTACCAGCGTTTTACCATTGGTGTCTTTTACTTGAATCCAACAGTCCGCTTTAAACTTCATAGTAAGAAGTGTCATGCCTTCAGGTACTACTGGCGCAGGCTGTTCCTCTTCCGCCGCTTCAATCACGGCAACAGGTTCTTCAGAATCTACGCTTGTTGTATTTTCAGTTTCAGTCAGCAAAGGATCCGCCCCTTGCTCAACGGATGCTTCAGTCGATTCAGCAACGCCTTCATTAGTTGAAGCAACTTCTTCAGGAGTGCTTGCGATTAACTCTTCAGCCGTCATCAAATCGATATCAGCTAATTCTTGAGCAGTGGGCTGCGGCGCTTCAACACTTGAATCCGTTACTTCCTTAGTTAGGCTATTCTCTTGTTGGTTTTGCCACCACCATGCCGCTGAAATGCCAATAATGACCAGCCCGATAACCCAAGTAAGGAGCATAATACGGCTATTGTGCTTCTCGTCTTTTGTTTTACGAGAGAAGCTTTGCATTTCAATTTCTTGCTCTTGAGGCTGAGCATCGGCAGTCTGCTCTAACGCCGTCAAAACCACCTTCTCATCAAGACCCACGAATTTAGCGTAAGAGCGTAAGTAACCACGCGTAAATGTCGCGACTTGTTGAGATTCAAATCGGTTACTTTCAATATCTTCAATCACAGAAATGCGAAGCCTCAGGCGATCGGCAACTTGCTTTTGGCTCATTCCCAAGGATTCACGTTTGTTTTTCAGTAATGTGCCAGCTTCAATAGAGAGTGGCACTTCATTCGTATTTTCGTGTTCTGTCATAATGGCGGTATTTAATCTGTTTTAGTGGCTAACGTGGTCATGTATTTTCGTTATTGTTCTTAAGCCTCTTTAAAAGATAGCTAGCCTAAACGCGTTAACCAAAAATAATAATTTTAAGAAACTCTCAGCGATCTGAGTGCGAATACCAGTTTTGCAAAAATCAGCAAAACGTATGTGAGAAAGTGCTGAGAATTATCGGTGTCATCGTTAGTGTTACATATCATGATAAGCGAATGCGCAACGAAGACAAAAACTCTTTACACTCAAACTAACAGATAGCTCAAGCTTTTGTCCAAACTTTGACAAAGGAATTCGAAATTATACCCAAATAACCTTAGGTTGAAGAGTGATAGTCCCAAATCTTGGCGAAAATGTCCTAAACAATAAACAAAATAGCCAGAGCGAATGGCTCTGGCTATTTTTGAATTCCGGTCGTTTATACAGCTTTCACTTCAATGGTATCGGCACCGCGTGACGCTTTCAGCATTGCCGTACGTTTAGTTCGGTCAATTACATCACCGACCAACTGACCACATGCGGCATCAATGTCATCACCGCGCGTTTTACGAACCGTAACTGTGTGCTCGTATTGCATCAATGTTTTTTGGAAGCGATCAATACGTGAGTTACTTGGTTTCTTGTAAGGTGAACCTGGGTACGGGTTAAACGGAATCAAGTTAATCTTACATGGTGTGTCTTTCATCAATTCAGCCAGTTCACGAGCATGGTCCATGTCATCGTTCACATGATCAAGCAACACGTACTCGACTGTTACCTTGCCACGGTTTGCATTCGATGAAGCAATGTAGCGACGAACGGATGCTAGGAAATCTTGAATATCCCAACGATCGTTAATTGGCATGATTTCACTACGCAGCTTATCGTTTGGCGCATGAAGAGAGATCGCTAACGCAACGTCGATTTTGCCCGTCATCTGATCAAGACCAGAAACGACACCTGATGTTGATACGGTTACGCGACGCTTCGACAAACCAAAGCCAAGGTCATCCAGCATTAACTCCAATGCAGGAATCAAGTTCTTCATATTAAGAAGCGGCTCACCCATGCCCATCATCACGACGTTCGTAATTGGGCGACGGCCTGTTTCTTTCTCAAGACCAATTTCACGTGCAGCACGCCACACCTGACCGATGATCTCTGAAACTTTCAAGTTACGGTTAAAGCCCTGCTGTGCTGTTGAGCAGAACTTACATTCCAATGCACAACCTACTTGAGAAGATACACAAAGCGTTGCGCGATCATCTTCTGGAATGTAAACCGTTTCTACATCCTGATCACCAACCTTCATTGCCCACTTGATCGTGCCGTCTGAAGAATGCTGAGCTTCTGCTACAGTTGGTGCTTTAATTTCACACTTGTGTAAAAGCTTTTCGCGCAGCTTCTTGTTGATGTTTGTCATTTTTTCGAAGTCATCTACACCGAAATGGTAGATCCACTTCATAACCTGATCGGCACGAAACGCTTTCTCGCCAAGTTCTTCCGCGAAAAACTGACGCATGCCTTTGCGATCAAAGTCGAGTAGATTGATTTTTTCAGTGGTCATGTTGCCTCTCAATGACTGAAACAAGAATAAGGGCGCGAATTGTACAGCCTTTATGCAGCTACAACAAGGGGTGTAAGACCCTGAGTTTGCTAAGGCATTAAAATAAAAACGATTAAATTTTAATCAGACTTTACGGTGAGAATAATGATTAGACAACCGACAACAAAAGCGTAGAAGTGGTACAGAGAAAACAGTGAGAACAAACACACGTAACTAAGCTTTCACCCCTGTAAGATGCTCAGATTAGCCAACATCTTCGCGAATAATTACGAATGAACTCGCAGGTGAAATGGAGAACGCGGAATAAAAAACCTCGGACAATTCCGAGGTTATTACGAACTAGATCATCACGCAAAAGTGATGCATGAACGAGTTAGCGAGAGAAAACTTCTGATTCAGGGAAGAAAAACTCAATTTCACGAGCGGCAGACTCAGGGCTATCTGAACCATGAACTGAATTGTGACGCATGCTGAGTGCGTAATCAGCACGCAAAGTGCCACATGCCGCGTCCTCTGGGTTGGTTTTACCCATTAGCTCGCGGTAACGTGCAATCGCATTTTCGCCTTCCAATACCTGAACCATAATAGGACCAGATGTCATGAACTCTTTTAGAGGAGGGAAAAACTCTTTACCTTCATGCTCTGCATAAAAGCCGCTTGCCTGATCTTCTGTCAGGTGAACCATTTTGGCAGCGATGATACGTAGGCCAGCCTTTTCAATACGATTGTAGATTTCACCAATTAGGTTTCGCTCTACAGCATCAGGCTTAATGATTGAAAATGTTCTTTCTAGAGCCATAAAATTTCCTTTCTGTACTTGTAATAATAGTTGTGCTTTTAAAGTGACTTACTGGGTAAGAGCAGCACTCAAACAAGAGAGTGCTGCAATCAATCTTATTTTCCAGCTTGCTCATTGAGGAAACGAGCAAGTGTACGAACACCCATACCCGTTGCTCCCGCAGCCCATTTATCAGAAGCGGCTTTACGATACGTACCCGCACAGTCGAAATGTAACCAGCCTTTTTTGTAGTCCTCAACGAAGTAAGACAAGAACGCAGCTGCAGTACTTGCACCCGGAGAATAATCACCAGAGCTGATATTCGATAAATCGGCAAAATTAGATGGCAGCATTTCTCGATGGAAATCAGCAAGTGGTAGCGGCCACAAGCCTTCTTTTTCCTGGTTTGCCGCCGTAAGCGCTTGATGCGATAGCTCATCATCAAAGCTCATTAGCGCATGGTAATCGTTACCTAACGCATTCTTCGCTGCGCCTGTTAGCGTCGCGCAGTCAATGATTAACTCAGGCTTTTGCTCACTGGCGTAGATAAGACCGTCTGCAAGCACCAAGCGACCTTCCGCGTCGGTATTCATAATCTCAACGGTTTTGCCGTTTTTGTAAGTGATGATGTCGCCAAGCTTAAGGGCACGGCCAGAAACCATGTTCTCAGCACAACACAAGATCAGTTTTACGCGCTTGTTTAAACCGCGCAAGATAGCTAATCCTAGGCCACCAGTTATAGTACCCGAGCCACCCATATCTGCTTTCATTGCACTCATGAAGGTAGAAGGCTTCAAGCTGTAACCACCGGAATCAAAGGTGATGCCTTTACCCACAAGACATGCGAATACAGGTGCGTTTTCGTCACCAGTTGGGTTGTAGTCTAACTGAAGCATCGCAGAAGTACGCTCAGAACCACGGCCTACTGCGTAAATACCTTCCCAACCTTCTGCCAACAAGTCTTTGTCTTTGACGATACGTGCTGTCACAGTGCCTTTCGGCGCAACAGATTTGATGAATTCAGCAGCCATTGTCGCTAGCTGACGAGGAGCAACTTCTTCTGCCGTTTTGTTGATAATATCGCGGGTAAAATCAGTCGAAGTAATACGAGCTTGAAGCTCTGCTTGATCTTCATCAGACAATGCTGCCCACTCAACTGAGCCATGTTTTTTAGGGTTACGGAACCCTTGGTGGAAAGCCCATACGCTCTCTAGATCCCAGTTATCACCAGAAAGAAAAATAGAACGAATTCCTTGGCCATCTAGCTGACGAGCTGCACGTTGAATTGCGCCGAGATCATGACCTTCACCTAAGTGAATAGTTGCGCCGTTTTCAGCGAATGAAAGCAGTGCTTTTTCACCCCAATGTGGTGCTGCCGACTCTTGACTTAAAAATACAGACATCTGTGTAGACATGGTTTCTCCTTGTCTTATAGCAGCGTTGCCTACGCTGCTTCTTTTTAATAACTCACGGATGTTAGCATTATGTAGGGCAAAAATGTCAATTGGATAAAAAAACGGACCTAAAGGTCCGCTTTTTTTAGTAAGAATTGTTAACTAGGCTGTGTTTTACAGACTTAGTCCGCTTCGTCCATCCAGCACATGATAACGGCTTCTAGAATCTTTTCATTAGAACGGTTTGGCTCATCGTCAAACTCATCTAACTCCATGATCCATTGATGAAGATCGGTAAAACGCACTGTTTTTGGATCGACATCTGGAAACTTGTCACAAAGTTCAATCGCGATATCGCGAGAATCTGTCCATTTCATTGCTCATCTTCCTTTTGCTTCTTCCCTATATTGGGAAGATAGTTTTAGTGATCTTCTGAAGCGTGGTTTAGTGTGTATTTAGGAATTTCTACCACCAAGTCTTCATCAGCAATTCTCGCCTGACACCCTAGGCGTGACTCAGGCTCTAGACCCCACGCTTTATCTAGCATGTCGTCTTCTAGTTCTTCACTTTCTTCGAGTGAATCAAAACCTTCACGGATGATTACGTGGCAGGTAGTACACGCACATGACTTCTCACACGCATGTTCAATACCGATACCGTTTTTTAGCGCTACGTCTAGAACGGTGTCACCAGAGTTTGCTTCCAACACTGCACCTTCTGGGCACAAATCGTCGTGTGGTAATACAATAATCTTAGGCATAACTACTTATCTCTTATATATCGTCTACTGATTGACCTGACAACGCAGCTCGAATCGATTTATCCATACGGCGTGATGCGAAATCTTGGCTCGCTTTATCGGTATCTTTAATGCCTTGCTCTATCGCATCTGCATCATCACCATTACGCAGCTCAATCAAGGCTTCGATGGCTTTAATCAAGTTTTGTTTCTCTTGTTCTGATAGTAAGTCATCACCATCAGCTTGCATCGCTGCAATCAAACCTTCTATCACTCGGTCGGCTTCAACACGCTGCTCAGCTAAGGCACGAGCTTGCATGTCTTCTTTTGCGTGCGTCATTGAATCACGCAACATATCCGCCACTTCATTGTCACTTAAGCCGTAAGAAGGTTTTACTTGAATCTCTGATTGAACACCAGTGCTCTTCTCCATTGCCGTAACAGAAAGAAGGCCATCAGCGTCAACTTGGTAAGTCACGCGAATATGTGCCGCACCCGCTGCCATCGGAGGAATACCTTTTAACGAGAAGCGAGCAAGTGAACGACAGTCATCAACCATTTCACGTTCACCTTGTACCACATGAACACTCATCGCCGTTTGGCCATCTTTGAATGTGGTAAATTCTTGCGCACGCGCAACGGGAATCGTAGTGTTGCGGGGGATGATCTTCTCGACCAAACCACCCATGGTTTCAATACCGAGCGACAGTGGAATCACATCAAGAAGCAACATTTCAGAGTCAGGCTTGTTACCCGCGAGAATGTCTGCTTGGATACCCGCGCCGATTGCAACAACTTCATCAGGGTTAATGCTTGTCAGGGGTGTGCGACCAAAAAACTCGCCTACCATTTCACGAACCAGCAATGTACGGGTTGAGCCACCAACCATGACGACCTCGAGTACTTCATCTGCGTCGACATCCGCATCTTTTAATGCGCGACGACAAGACATCAGTGTTTTCTTCACTAGCGGACGAATCAGATCTTCGAACTGCTCGCGAGTCACGGTGCCTTTCCAACCAAAAACGTCAACGTCAACACTGTCTTGCTCAGAGAAAGCAATCTTAGCTTCAGTAGCAATGTTCAACAGTGTACGGTTCTTTTCTGCAGAAAGCGGCGCTTCTAGACCCGCTTGCTCCATTAAATAATCGGCAAATAAATGGTCGAAGTCGTCACCGCCTAATGCAGAGTCGCCACCTGTTGCTAATACTTCAAATACGCCTTTCGATAAACGTAGGATAGAGATATCAAAAGTACCGCCACCTAGATCGTAAACCGCAATCACACCTTCTTGACCTGAGTCTAGGCCATAAGCAATTGCCGCAGCGGTTGGTTCGTTAAGTAGACGGAGAACATGAAGACCAGCTAATTTCGCCGCATCTTTTGTACCTGCACGTTGCGCGTCATCAAAGTAAGCAGGAACGGTAATAACGACACCAGCTAACTCACCACCTAACGTATCTTCAGCTCGCTTACCCAATACTTTTAGGATGTCCGCAGATACTTCAATCGGGTTTTTGTCACCTTGAGGTGTTTGCAGAATTGGCAGGCCGTTTTCACTCTCTTTAAAACGATAAGGAAGTGAAGAGTAACGGGACTGAATGTCCTTTAATGAACGACCGATCAAACGTTTTACAGAGATAATCGTGTTCTCTGGTTCAAACTCTGCTTTGGCTTTGGCTTCGTGGCCGACCGTTAACGTTTCCTCAGCGTAATTAACGACTGAAGGTAAAATAGTACGGCCCTGCTCGTCCGCAAGTGGAGTTGCATCGCCGCTACGTACAGAAGCAACCAAAGAGTTGGTAGTACCTAAGTCGATACCCGCTGCTAACTTATGCTCATGAGGTGCCGAGCTTTGGCCCGGTTCTGCGATTTGAAGTAGTGCCATGATAGGTCCTTGTCACGCTT
Organism: Vibrio sp. Vb2131; assembly: GCF_033338535.1. Lineage (NCBI taxonomy): Bacteria > Pseudomonadati > Pseudomonadota > Gammaproteobacteria > Vibrionales > Vibrionaceae > Vibrio > Vibrio sp. Vb2131. The sequence continues at coordinate 39,348 of NZ_JAWOSW010000009.1, read as the reverse complement.
ACTAGCCGAGGAGTTTGTCTTCGACTAGCTCAATTTCGTTCTTTAGTTTGGCAATGAATTTTAGCTTACGAACTCGGTCTGCGGCTTCAGCCCATAGACCATCATCAAGCTCTTGCTCGACGCTTGCCAGATGCTGTTTGTACATTTTGCTGACCTTAGAGTCGAAGTCAAAAAGCGCCGATTCAGGATCGGAGTTGTCAGCAATCTCTTCCAGTTCTTCGCGCAGTTCCATTTGCTCCATTAAGAACATCGGATCTTGCATCGTTTGCTGTTCACCTCGGATCTCAACACCTTGCTCTGCGAGGATATACTCGGCGCGAGAAATAGGATTTTTCAGAACTTGATAGGCATCGTTGATTTGCGCCGCCTTTTGCACCGCCATCAAACGGTCACGTTCTGAGCCCGTTGCAAAGTTATCCGGGTGGAAGCGTTTTTGTAGTTCTCGGAACTGAGAAGAAAGAAGGCTACCATCCAGCTTAAACTGACTTGGTAGCCCAAATAATTCAAAGTGATTCATTAAGTTCGGGTCCTAGTAAAGCCTTCCGGACTCGTTTGCCCAGAAGGACAATCAATTAGACGTTGAAGCTTTCACCACAACCACATTCACTTTTCGCGTTAGGGTTGTTGAATTCAAAACCTTCATTCAACCCTTCTTTCACGTAATCCAATTCAGTACCATCTAGGTACACTAAGCTCTTTTGATCGATGATAATTTTCACTCCAGAGAGTTCAAATACTTCGTCTTCTTCATTGAGCTCATCAACAAACTCAAGTACGTATGCCATGCCGGAACAACCAGTCGTCTTCACTCCAAGACGTAAACCGATACCTTTGCCTCGGTTATCTAGGAATGCTCTTACGCGACTTGCCGCTGATTCTGTCATTGTGATGGCCATACTGCACCTTAGTCTGTCTAAATTTCGATTGGAATGGGAGCGTCAAAGCTCCCATTATATTACGGAATAATTATTCTTGGTGTTTTTTCTTGTAGTCAGCAACCGCTGCTTTGATTGCATCTTCAGCAAGAATAGAACAGTGAACTTTCACTGGTGGAAGCTCTAGCTCTTCAGCAATCTCAGAGTTTTTAATTGCTGCCGCTTCATCAACTGACTTACCTTTTACCCACTCAGTTACTAGTGAGCTTGATGCGATTGCACTACCACAACCGTATGTTTTGAACTTCGCATCTTCGATGATACCTTCAGGTGTCACTTTGATTTGAAGCTTCATTACGTCACCACACGCAGGAGCGCCAACCATGCCGCTACCTACTGATGGATCTTCTTTATCGAATGAACCAACGTTACGTGGGTTCTCGTAGTGATCAATTACTTTTTCGCTGTATGCCATGATAAATTACCTCGAATCCTCTATTTCAATCCCTGAGATTAATGGTGAGCCCATTCAACAGTGCTCAAATCAATCCCTTCTTTGTACATATCCCATAGAGGAGACATGTCGCGTAGCTTAGTCACTGCAACGCGGATTTGTTCAATTGCGTAATCAATTTCTTCTTCAGTCGTGAAACGACCAAACGAGAAACGAACCGAGCTGTGAGCCAATTCGTCATCCATGCCTAGGGCACGAAGAACGTAAGAAGGCTCAAGGCTTGCAGACGTACAAGCACTACCAGAAGATACCGCTAGATCTTTAAGCGACATTAGTAGTGATTCACCTTCTACGAATGCGAAACTGATGTTTAGGTTGTGTGGTACACGCTGCTCAAAGTCACCGTTTACCGTCACTGCTTCTAAGTCTTTCACGCCATCAAAAAGACGGTTACGAAGCGCTAAAGCATGATCGTAATCTTTTTGCATGTCTTCTTTTGCAATACGGAATGCTTCACCCATACCTACGATTTGGTGAGTAGGTAGTGTACCAGAGCGGAAACCACGCTCATGGCCGCCACCGTGCATTTGCGCTTCAAGACGAATACGAGGCTTACGACGAACGTAAAGTGCACCGATGCCTTTAGGGCCATAAACTTTGTGAGCAGAAAGCGAAATTAGGTCAACTTTCATCTCTTGAACGTCGATTGGTAATTTCCCTGCAGATTGCGCTGCATCCACGTGGAAAACAATTTTACGCTCACGACACAATTCGCCGATCGCTGTAATGTCTTGAACCACACCAATCTCGTTGTTTACGTGCATAATAGACACAAGCACTGTGTCATCACGCATTGCCGCTTTAAGCTTCTCTAGATCGATCAAGCCATTTGATTCTGGCTCAAGGTAAGTCACTTCAAAGCCTTCACGCTCAAGTTGACGACATGGGTCAAGAACGGCTTTGTGCTCTGTTTTACAAGTGATTACGTGCTTGCCTTTCTTCGAGTAAAAGTGCGCTGCACCTTTAATAGCAAGGTTGTCTGATTCTGTCGCACCAGATGTAAATACGATTTCGCGAGGATCTGCATTTAGAAGGTCAGCAATTTGCTCACGAGCAGTATCGACCGCTTCTTCTGCCTGCCAGCCGTAACGGTGCGAACGCGACGCTGGGTTGCCAAATGTGCCATCCATTGTCATGTACTGAACCATTTTTTCAGCAACACGTGGATCAACTGGACATGTAGCGGAATAATCAAGATAAATCGGCAGTTTCATTCTCTACTCCAATGTAAAAAGCTGACCGCTAAGAGCGGACGTTTACACCGATGGGCGCGGCGGTTGTATTTTTGTTTGATAGCCCATGGGTTACCGCCAGATCAATGTCCTGACGATCAGAAATTTCGAGTACTTCATTGTCTGTCATCAACTCACCAAGAGTGATGTTATTCAAAAAGTCACTAATGCGAGAGCTTAGGTCACGCCACAGCGTGTGAGTAAGGCAACGTGTTCCACCTTGGCAATCTCCTTTACCTTGGCATTTGGTTGCATCTACTGACTCATCAACGGCAGCAATCACGGTACCAATAGCGATACTGTGAGCGTCGGCACCAAGTCGGTAACCACCACCAGGACCACGAACGCTGGCAACGAGACCTGCTTTACGCAATTTTGAAAATAGCTGCTCTAAGTAAGAGAGCGAGATCCCTTGACGCTCTGAAATATCAGCCAGAGGTACAGGGTTTTGTTGCGAATGCAGTGCCACATCCAGCATGGCTGTCACCGCATATCTTCCTTTAGATGTAAGTTTCATACCACACCGTATCCACATGGTTTGTAATGGTTAAGATTTTTCCATACCTGAGTAATTTGGTCAAGTATTTATTTGACCATTTTACTCAGGTATTCATCCTTACACCTAAAGTGGTTATTATTTACTCAGAACTTCTTTTCTATCGAAGTCAAAACGCCTCGTAGAATATTAAGTTCTTGGGTTTCTGGTCGAGCACGAGAGAACAAACGGCGCAACTTATTCATCACCTGTCCAGGTTGCTCTTTGTTAATAAACTGGGTCTCAACCATCACCTTTTCAAGATGCTCGAAGAACATTTCGAGTTCTCGATGACGCGGGTATTCTTCCGATTCATTTGGGGAAAACTGGCTTTGCTCTAAGTTCAAGTGTGCAACTCGCACTTCGTAACTGAGAGTTTGTACAGCCATCGCTAGGTTAAGCGAGCTGTACTCAGGATTAGCGGGAATACAAACATGGTAGTGGCACTTTTGTAGCTCTTCGTTTGTCAAACCAGTTCTTTCTCGGCCAAACACGAGCGCAACCGGATGCTTTCGGCCTTCAACTGCAAATTTCTCACCGCATTCACGTGGCTCGAGCATTGGCCATTCTAATGTACGAGAGCGGGCGCTAGAACCCACAACAAGGCAACAATCTTCAACCGCTTCTTCTAATGTGCCGACAATCTTTGCATTTTGAGCAATATCACCAGCACCCGCAGCTAAAGCAAGAGTTTGTTCATCCACTTCACATTGTGGATCGACTAATACTAGTTGGTTTAAACCCATCACTTTCATTGCTCGAGCTGCTGAGCCAATATTGCCTGAATGAGAGGTACCTACGAGTACAATTTTTACTTGATCCAACATCTGTGTTTGCTACCTAAATTAAAACCGCAGAATGTTATCATAGTTTTTTAAGACACCCTAGAGGCAAGCAGACCTCTCTTCTCATTCTTGGTTATTGTTCTCGTCCGCAGTATGCTCTGTACACTCAACCAGTCGCATTTAGAACAAAAAATAACCACTTCCCTTTTTAATTATCTCTGGTATACTCGCCGCCGCTTTCATTTGTTCTTTAACATCCGTTGGGAAATTCGTATGCATCCAATGCTAAACATTGCTATTCGCGCTGCGCGAAAGGCAGGCAATCATATTGCTAAATCATTAGAAAACACTGATAAAGTAGAATCTACTCTTAAAGGCACTAATGACTTTGTCACTAACGTAGACAAAGAAGCAGAATACATCATCATCGATACTATCAAGCAGTCTTACCCTGAGCATTGTATCGTTGCTGAAGAACAAGGTCTTATCGAAGGTAAAGATAAAGACGTACAATGGATCATCGACCCACTGGATGGCACCACTAACTTTGTAAAAGGTTACCCAACTTTCGCGGTTTCTATCGCTGTTCGTATTAAGGGTAAAACTGAAGTTGCTTGTGTTTACGATCCAATGCAAAACGAGCTATTCACTGCACAACGCGGTGCCGGCGCTCAACTAAACAGTGCACGTATTCGTGTTGCTCAACTAAAAGACCTTCAAGGTACTGTTCTAGCAACAGGCTTCCCATTCAAGCAGAAACAACACGCTGAGTCTTACATCAAGATCGTTGGTGCGCTATTCACTGAATGTGCTGATTTCCGTCGTAGCGGCTCTGCTGCTCTTGACCTTTGTTACGTGGCTGCTGGCCGTGTTGATGGTTACTTCGAGCTAGGCCTAAAACCTTGGGATATGGCAGCAGGTGAGCTTATTGCTCGTGAAGCTGGCGCAATCCTAACAGACTTTGCTGGCGGCACTGACTACATGAAGTCTGGTAACATCGTTGCTTCAAGCGCTCGTGGCGTAAAATCTATCCTTAAGCACATCCGCGAAAACGGTAACAGCGCGATCCTTAAGTAAGATTTGAAAGTCATATATAGCCCGTCACGCTGATGACTTTAGAAAGCCCCGCTCATTGAGCGGGGCTTTTTTATTTCGAACAATCAGCCTGTTTGTAGAAACGGTCGTAGTCAGATAAGTGGTCTATTTTTACGTGCTTAACCTTCCATATTTGTTCCTTCATTAAAAACTGCAGCGAAACCGTGACTGGCTGGTATACATCACCAAAGCCGTTTACAGAAAGACATCCAACTCCTCCATCCTCACTGTACTCTTCAAAGTAAGACAGCTCTGTAACCAAACTTGATGGGATAGATGATAAAAATGGAAATTGATGACCAAATTTTATTGGGTGAGACTTAATACTGTTCAGCTCTTCAATCGATAGATTTGGTCCTGCCATAGCTTCTACCACCTCTATATACTGCATCTTGTATAAATTATTACGTATATCAAGGTAAGTATCGTGGAGTGGACTTGCGATGCAGGGCGTTGAAACACTTAGTAAAACCGGAATAGGTAGAATTCTATTTAGCATAACCAACTAAACCCCAGCTTCACGGAGCGCTTGATCAATTTTACTCGGCTTAAATCTGTACTTACAAAGCCCCCACTCGCACTGCTCTAAAAGCTCACGGACATTTACCTGCCCAGTAACTCCAAAGGAAACAACACCAAAAAGAGAAACACTCCCACTGTATGTCAAAACACCATCACGAGTAGTTTTAAAAGTAACAGAAACGGCTTTTAATTTTATGCCCAGCTCTTCAACCATTTCTTTTGAAACTTCAAACTTAGTAAATCCAAGCTCACCAGATAAAGTTACTTTACCTGACTCATCAACTGCTAACTTGAACCTTTTCCCTCCAGTAACTAGCTTGGTGGTAACACCTTTATTGTGCTTGTAAGAAATCTCTACAAACTTCAGTAACTGTACTTTTATTTCAGCTTGCCTTGACATTATTTCCTCCCGAAATTGTTGAACATACTTCCGATATTCAACTCAATCAAAAAACTACAATTCAAGCTGGAAGTACCTCAAAAAAAAATGAAACTTTCAAATCTATCAGGCATAAAAAAACCGCTGATTGCTCAGCGGTTTTTGTTTTCGGTTCTCAATCTGCCTTATGGCATCTCGTCGAACTCTGCACCTTCTTTTTCTACTTGAGGTGGCATCAAGTGCTCTTTCTGGATACCCAGTTTCAGAGCCAGTGCTGATGCTACGTAGATAGAAGAGTAAGTACCTACAGTGATACCGAGTAAAAGTGCGGTTGCAAAGCCGTGAATCATAGCACCGCCCTGCATGAACAGTGCAATTACCACGAACAACGTCGTACCAGATGTAATCAATGTACGGCTCAACGTCTGAGTGATTGAGGCGTCCATAATGTCTGAAGGTTCACCCTTACGCATCTTACGGAAGTTTTCACGAATCCGGTCAAATACAACGATGGTATCGTTGAGTGAGTAGCCCACAACCGTCAGTAGCGCAGCTACGATGGTCAGGTCAACTTCAATTTGTAGAAACGAGAAGACACCTAGCGTGATAATTATATCGTGAGCCAATGCCATTACCGCACCAGCCGCTAGACGCCATTCAAATCGCATCGATACATAAAGCAGGATACAGATCAGCGATACCAAGATCGCTAGACCACCAGCTTCTGTTAGCTCATCACCAACGTTGGGACCTACGAACTCAATACGACGCATTTCTACGCTTTCGCCAGTACCATCTTTGATAGCACCAATGATTTGGTTACCTAGCGTTTCACCAGAAACGTCATCACGTGGACGAAGACGAACCATGACTTCACGAGCACTACCGAAGTTTTGTACTGTTGCATCGCCAAAGCCTTTTGAATCTAGTGCTGCACGAATCTCTTCAAGGTTTGCTGGCTGTTCAAAACCGACCTCGATAAGCGTACCGCCAGTGAAATCTAGGCCCCAATTAAGCCACTTGGTTGACAAAGTGAAGATGGAAGCAGCAATCATTATAATTGAAAAAACGAATGCTACTTTCGACCAACGCATAAAGCCGATCGTCTTCTCTGCTTTTAGAATTTGAAACATATTAATTCCCAGCCTTAGATCGACAATTTATCAACGCGTTTGCCACCGTAGATCAGGTTCACGATACAACGTGTACCAATAATGGCGGTGAACATTGAAGTTAAGATACCGATAGATAGAGTAACTGCGAAACCTTTCACCGCACCTGTACCGACCGCAAATAGAATGATTGCAGTAATTAGTGTTGTGATGTTCGCATCAGCAATCGTGCTGAATGCATTCGCGTAACCTTGGTGAATCGCTTGTTGTGGACTACGTCCATCACGAATTTCTTCACGGATACGCTCGAAGATCAGTACGTTCGCATCAACCGCCATACCGACTGTTAACACGATACCGGCTATCCCCGGAAGCGTCATGGTAGCGCCTGGAATCATCGACATAACACCAATGATAAGCACTAAGTTTGCCATTAGAGCGATGTTTGCAATCAAACCAAAGCCGCGGTAGTAAAGCAGCGTAAATAGCATTACGGCAACCATACCCCAGATACATGCTTGGATACCCATATCGATGTTTTGCTGGCCCATTGATGGACCAATGGTACGTTCTTCAACGATAGAGATAGGTGCAATCAGTGCACCAGCACGTAGTAAAAGTGCTAGGTTGTGTGCTTCTGCAGCAGAGTCGATACCTGTGATACGGAAGTTACGACCAAGAGCCGATTGAATCGTTGCTTGGTTGATGACTTCTTCATGCTTATCCAGAATAACTTTGCCTTCAGGCGTACGACGGCCACTGTCTTTGTATTCTGCAAACACGGTAGCCATTAGCTTACCAATGTTCTTCTTAGAGAACGCAGACATTTTATTACCACCTTCGCTGTCTAGCGAGATGTTAACTTGTGGACGACCATATTCATCAACACTTGAGCTTGCATCTGTGATGCTTTGACCGCCAAGAATAACGCGCTTCTTAAGCACTACTGGGCGACCATCACGGTCCATCTTGATTTCACTACCTGCTGGCGCACGACCATTTGCCGCTGCCGATAGGTCAGCTTTATCATCAACTTCACGGAATTCAAGCGTTGCCGTAGCTCCGAGAATTTCTTTTGCACGAGCAGTATCTTGAACACCAGGCAGTTCAACTACAATGCGACTAGCACCTTGACGTTGAACCAATGGTTCCGCAACACCTAGTTCGTTGACACGATTACGTAAAATCGTAATGTTTTGCTCAACAGCATAGTTACGGATCTCTTGTAAACGTTGCTCAGTAAAGGTTGCAGTAAGAGCGTAACGGCCATTTGAATCAGAATCGACAAAAATCATGTCCGGGTGATTCTTTTCTAGCGTTGCTTTCGCTTCTGCTAATTGCTCTTCGTTACGCAACAACACTTCTACCGCTTCTTTTCCAGAAGGGCGGATTGCACGGTAACGAATCTTGGCGTCACGAAGTTCGCTACGGAAAGCTTCTTCTTGTTGACCAACAAGCTTTTCCATCGCTGCATCCATATCCACTTCCATTAAGAAGTGAACACCACCGCGAAGGTCAAGACCTAGCTTCAATGGTGACGCGCCAATCGCTTCTAGCCAATCGGGTGTAGAAGGTGCAAGGTTAAGTGCAACAATTGTGTCTTTGCCTAGCGCTTCGCTGATGACATCACGAGCACTGATTTGTGTGTCAGTGTCGTTAAAACGAACAAGAATTGATCCATCTTCGAGAGCAATGGATTTATGAGAAAGTTGCTCTTTGTTAAGAGCGGTAGTGACAGCATCCAGCGTTGACATATCTACAGAGGCGCCACGCGCCCCTGTAACTTGAATAGCCGGATCTTCACCGTAGATATTTGGAAGTGCGTATAACGCAGCGGTGATGATGGCAAAAAGCACCATCAAGTACTTCCATAATGGATAACGGTTTAGCACAGCGAGGATCCTTTAGCTGTTTTATAGAGACTTAAGCGTACCTTTTGGTAGCACTGCAGTGATGAAGTCTTTCTTGATTACTACTTCATTGTTCGCGTTAAGCTCAATTGAAATGTAGTCATTGTCTTCAGCAATCTTAGTGATTTTACCCACTAGGCCACCGCTAGTTAAAACTTCGTCGCCTTTGCCCATAGAAGCCATTAGGTTTTTGTGTTCTTTTACGCGTTTCGCTTGTGGGCGGTAAATCATGAAGTAAAAGATCACTGCGAACATGCCAAGCATGATTAGCATTTCAAAACCACCGCCTGCTGGCGCGCCTTCTGCTGCTGCGTGAGCCTGAGAAATAAACATTAAAACATCCTCATTATATTTTATTGATAATCAAACAAATTGGGCTTTCGCATTTTAGATTCAAGTCTGAGAGTAACTAATAGAGATCGCTCTCTCAAAAATAACGTGCGTTAGCCTACTTTATTAGCAAAAGCCTCTGGCGACATGCCAAAGGCTTTAATTCTTTTAGTTTTTCAATTACTGCTCTTTTGCTAGTGGTGGCACTTCACGGCCACGACGATCATAGAACTCAGTAACAAATTCATCGAAGCGATCTTCATCAATTGCTTTACGAATGCTTTCCATCAGACGCTGGTAGTAACGCAGGTTATGGATTGTATTCAAGCGAGCGCCTAAGATTTCATTACAACGCTCTAAATGGTGAAGGTACGACTTGCTGTAGTTTTGACAAGTGTAACAGTCACAATGCGGATCCAATGGTGTTGTATCCGTTTTATGTTTCGCATTACGGATCTTGATCACACCACCAGTCACAAATAAGTGACCATTACGTGCGTTACGCGTTGGCATTACACAGTCAAACATGTCGATACCACGACGAACACCTTCAACCAAGTCTTCTGGCTTACCTACGCCCATCAAGTAGCGAGGTTTGTCTTCAGGAAGTTGAGGACAAGTATGCTCAAGAATACGGTGCATGTCTTCTTTAGGCTCACCTACTGCCAAACCACCAACCGCGTAACCGTCAAAACCGATTTCCGTTAGACCTTTTACCGACACATCACGTAAATCTTCGTAAACACCACCTTGAACAATACCAAATAGGTTGTTCGGGTTTTCTAGCTTCTCGAAGTGGTCACGTGAACGCTGTGCCCAGCGTAATGACATTTCCATCGATTTCTTCGCTTCATCGTGTGTCGCTGGGTAAGGCGTACACTCGTCAAAAATCATAACGATGTCAGAGCCCAGGTCTTTTTGAATTTCCATCGACTTTTCTGCGTCCATGAAAATCTTGTCACCGTTTACTGGGTTACGAAAGTGAACACCCTCTTCAGTGATCGTACGCATCTTACCAAGGCTGAATACTTGGAAGCCGCCTGAATCAGTAAGAATAGGACCGTGCCAGTTCATAAAATCGTGCAGGTCACCGTGCATTTTCATCACTTCTTGACCAGGACGTAGCCACAGGTGGAACGTATTACCTAGCAGAATTTCTGCACCAGTACCTTTTACTTCTTCTGGTGTCATACCTTTAACGGTACCGTAAGTACCTACTGGCATGAACGCAGGAGTTTGAACAGTGCCGCGTTCGAAAGTCAGTTGACCACGACGTGCATTGCCGTTTTTCTTCTTAAGATCGAATTTTAATTTCACGATGCCTCCGGGTGTCAGAGAAACAGTCTGACTGAGTGTTTAGGGCTCTACCCTACTTTAAGGAGCGGTCGCTTTTCCTTGCGAGAGACAAAGCAATGGATGCTTTATTTCCTAGCTTACTGCTAGCACTCGTAAATCTACTTTTAACTACGCCGTTTTCTTCTTGATGAACATTGAATCGCCATACGAGAAGAAACGATATTTGTTTTCCACCGCGTGCTTGTAAGCATTCATGGTGTTCTCGTATCCAGCAAATGCACTCACCAACATGATCAGTGTTGATTCAGGCAAGTGGAAGTTTGTGATCAAGCAATCCACCAGCTGATATTCGTAACCAGGGAAAATAAAGATTTCAGTATCGCCAAAGAATGGGGCCAGCTCAGTCCCTTTTTGCAATGCGTCTTGCGCTGCACTTTCAAGTGAACGCACAGATGTGGTACCAACAGCAATAATTCGTCCGCCGCGCGCTTTCGTCGCTTTAATTGCTTCGACGACTTCTTGTGGTACTTCTACGTACTCGGCATGCATGTGGTGATCGTTGATATTTTCCACTTTTACCGGCTGGAATGTACCCGCCCCAACGTGCAAAGTAACGTAAGCAAACTCTGCACCTTTCGCTTTGATTTTCTCCAAGAGAACATCATCAAAGTGAAGGCCCGCTGTCGGTGCCGCAACCGCACCTGGCTTTTGATTATATACCGTTTGGTAACGCTCTTTATCTGCATCTTCGTCTGGACGGTCGATGTAAGGAGGAAGCGGCATATGGCCGATTTCTTCCAGAATTTCTAGTACCGTCTTATCAGAACTGAATTTCAGTTCAAATAAAGCATCATGGCGTGCCACCATTTCTGCTGAATATTCATCATTCTCGCCAACAATAATGGTTGTACCTGGTTTTGGTGATTTAGAGCAACGAACGTGCGCGAGGATGCTTTTCTCATCCAACATGCGCTCCACCAGCACTTCTAATTTACCGCCCGATTCCTTGCGGCCAAAAAGACGAGCAGGAATAACACGAGTATTATTAAACACCACTAAGTCACCGGGTTGAACTTGGCCCAATACATCAGTAAATGTGCCATCAATGAGCTCTCCGGTATTGCCGTCCATTTGCAGCAGTCGGCTAGCGGTACGCTCTGGTTGAGGGTAGCGAGCGATGAGTTCATCTGGAAGGTCGAAATGGAAATCTGATACTTGCATGTTACTTGTCTTATCTATTGGTCAAATCACGTCTAGGCGACGATAAAATTGCGACGAGTTTTTCGCAGCAGACTAGTATATGTTTACATGCTGCAATAGCAAGCAAATCACCAGAATATAGCAGTAAAAGCCATGGTGAAGAGTGTAATAAAACGTGAAAAGCCTCGATGACTTGGCACTATTTTTAATTTGAGCCCAAAAGAGAGAACATGAAAAAAGCAAAGCAGCGTATACCGCTGCTTATTAGTTTGGCATTCCAATCGCCCTATCAAACCTCACGCTTTCGCCACAAGAATAACGGCACGAATAAACCCAATAACCAAAACCCTAGACTGCCACCTTCATCATCTGAGCCTTTGAAATCACAGTTATTGGTCGCAATGCCATCGTGACACTCTTTATTGTCACCACTTTCATTGTTAGCACTTTTGATAAAATTCGGCGCAATGATGTAACGACTTGGTGGCGCATCGGCAGTGATGTAAGACTGTACCCAGTCGTAATAGTGGCTCACCTTGGTGTAGAAACTTGGGATCGTCAAAGAGCCACACGTTGGTAGAATAAGGGGGCCGCCACTAACAATACCAATTTGTTTGCCGGTCGCCACATCGACCAACGGGCCACCACTGTCACCTTTACATGCAGAGTTGCCATATTGAGTATGGCTATCTGGCTCCAATACATGGTTTTGTGTTGGTAGCGTACAAATTTTGGTTTGGTTGTCTCTTGAATCAATGATCCCCGGAAAACTGCTGCCAATTTCTAAACGCTCATAACATTTGTCGATGGGTAAAAATGTGCTAATGGTGGTTTTGAGCGTATTAGAAGGTTCAGAAGCATCCGGCTGAGTAGCCCCCCATCCAAACACTTGCACATTTTCGACACGTTGATTGGTCAGGTAATTATCGTTCCAATCCGCCACCAAACGTGCTTCGATACTCTCCATGTCAACTTTACTCGCTAGGTCAGCAAAGTTCGCGTTTGCCACTGGGCGCGTGAGATACAGCAACGCGATGTCTGAATCTAAACCGGTTTGGATAGGTTTCACGTTGCCATTACTGTCGGTCTCAGCTTTTGAAATCCGGGTGTAATCCGGATGAACCACAACGTGAGACACCGGATAAAAGTTATCAAGCCCTGCAGAATTAAGTTCATACGCATCCGCATTCACCGACAGCTCACCCGGCGGGGTCACATAGTAGGTTGCTTCATTGGTTCCTTGTCCCATCACCACACAGTGCGCCGCAGTCAGTACCCATTGCTCTGTCAGCATCGTTCCACCACACAGCGGAAACTCTGCCATGTTACTTGCTCGCAAAGTAACGCGGTCAACAGGATCGGTTTGTTCATCTCCTAACACAATCGCCTGTGTTGATGGCACACTGAATGCCGCCACTGCCAGCGCAATAAGTTTGTTACACGTTGTTCGTTTCATCTAGGTTGCTGTCTTCAATTTGGTAAGCCTGGACGTATCTTCTTCGAGAGAAGAATCTTGGAAAATCCAGCGAATAAAAATGTGCGATTCAATTCATTGGATTACCTTGGGAACACATTCAATATCAACTAAAAATGCCAACTGACTCGCACACAAACCGACTTATTCAAATTAATAAAAACACCAATAAAACACAGATTACGCAGCCCATCAGCATTGTGCTATTTAATTGATGAAAAACGAGTTAGCTCCCAGATATACAGAAAAATATTCTCTATATTTAAGAGAAGGACAATGCCGCTGGAGGTCTCTATGATCAAGGTTGAAGACATGATGACTCGTAATCCTCATACCTTACTGCGCACGCACACCTTGCGTGATGCAAAAAGCATGATGGATGCGCTTGATATTCGACACATTCCGGTTGTTGATGCCAATAACCACTTACAAGGCTTGGTGACTCAACGCGACATTCTTGCTGCTCAAGAATCGAGCTTGCACCCAGATGAGGCTGAACAATCTTTTACTTTAGACACACCGCTCTACGAAATGATGCACACCAATATCATGACGGCAGAGCCTATCGCGGGGCTCAAAGAGAGCGCTATCTATATGCAAAAGCATAAAGTTGGCTGTCTACCTGTTGTCACCAAAGGTCGATTGGTCGGCATTATTACTGATAGTGACTTCGTGACGATTGCGATTAACTTATTGGAACTACAAGAAGAAGTGGAACCTGAAGAAATCGAGCAGGAAGAGTAGTACGCAAGCGTATTCTCTTTGTTGTAAGTTTCGTTTTTACACCGGTTAAACGAAAAAAGAGCGGCAGGGTTGCCGCTCAAAATGCCATTACTGACGCTGATTAAGGAAGTGTTTCTCTGCCAATTAGAATTGGTCTTCTTCGGTCGAACCTGTCAATGCTGTCACTGAAGAGTTACCACCTTGGATAGTATTGGTCATTCTATCGAAGTAACCTGTACCTACTTCTTGTTGGTGCGCAACAAACGTATAGCCTTTTTCAGCTGCTTGGAATTCAGGACGCTGAACTTTCTCAACATAATGACGCATACCTTCACCTTGAGCGTAAGCGTGCGCCAGTTCAAACATGTTGAACCACATGTTGTGAATGCCTGCTAGCGTGATGAATTGGTACTTGTAGCCCATGTCTGCAAGCTCTTGTTGGAACTTAGCAATGGTTTCTGCATCTAGGTTTTTCTCCCAGTTGAATGAAGGCGAGCAGTTGTACGCCAACAATTGATCTGGGTATTCAGCGTGAATTGCTTCTGCAAACTTACGTGCTTCTTCCAAACATGGCGTAGCCGTTTCACACCAAATCAAGTCTGCATATGGTGCGTAAGCCAGGCCGCGAGAGATAGCTTGGTCGATACCCGCGCGAACGCGGTAGAAACCTTCTTGAGTACGCTCACCTTCGATGAAGTCTTTATCATATGGGTCGCAATCTGAAGTAATGAGATCCGCCGCATTCGCATCAGTACGAGCAATAACTAATGTTGTTGTACCCGCTACGTCAGCAGCCAAACGAGCTGCAACGAGCTTTTGTACCGCTTCTTGCGTAGGAACTAATACCTTACCCCCCATATGACCACACTTTTTCACCGATGCTAACTGGTCTTCAAAGTGAACGCCCGCGGCACCGGCTTCGATCATCGATTTCATTAGTTCGTAAGCGTTAAGCACACCACCAAAGCCCGCTTCAGCATCCGCTACGATAGGTAGGAAGTAATCAATTCCACCTTCATCTTCAGGCGTCTTACCAGCAGCCCACTGAATTTGGTCTGCACGACGGAATGAGTTGTTGATGCGTTTTACTACTGACGGTACAGAATCTACTGGGTAAAGAGATTGGTCTGGATACATCGTCGAGGCGGTGTTGTTATCCGCCGCTACCTGCCAGCCTGACAAGTAAATCGCTTCAATACCTGCTTTAGCTTGTTGAACCGCTTGACCACCCGTTAGCGCACCAAGACAGTTTACGTAACCTTTTTTCGCACTACCGTTGACCAGTGACCAAAGTTTGTCTGCACCACGTTGTGCAATTGTGTTTGCAGGCACCATAGAGCCACGCAGTTCCACCACTTCCTCGGCAGTGTAAGTACGCTTCACATTTTTCCAGCGTGGGTTAGTTGCCCAGTCTTTTTCCAGAGCTTCAATTTGTTGGCGGCGAGTTAAGTTAGTCATTGGTCTATCCCTCTTTATAATTTGCACTTTATGCGTGTGCGTTGAGTTTCCGTTCTCAGGCAGTACTTCCCTATCTGCCTTGAAAATCCTTCACGTTATTGGTGTTACAGTTATTCTTTATTAATCCAGGTAGTCATAACCAGGAACTGTCAAAAAGTTGGTCAGTTCATCGCTCGTCGTGAGCCTTGCCATTAAGTCTGCTGCTTCTTCAAATCGACCCGCATGGTAGCGCTGCTCGCCAATTTCTTGCTTCACGACTTCAATCTCCTCTTTGAGATAGAGCTCGAACAGCTCTTTAGTGACCTTTAATCCGTTGTCTAGCGACTTGCCGTGTTGAATCCATTGCCAGATCGAAGCTCGGGAGATTTCTGCCGTTGCAGCGTCTTCCATCAGTCCGTAAATCGGCACACAACCATTGCCAGAAATCCAAGCTTCGATGTATTGCAGCGCAACGCGAATATTGTGGCGCATTCCGCCTTCAGTGCGCTCGCCTTCACAAGGCTCAAGCAGTTCAGCTGCTGTAATAGGCGCATCCTCTGCACGGCTCACATCCAACTGGTTGGTGCGTTCACCCAGCACAGCACTAAAGACTTCCATAGCAGTGTCAGCCAAACCTGGATGAGCCACCCAAGTACCGTCGTGGCCGTTGTTAGCTTCTAACGATTTGTCAGTCTGGATCTTGTCTAATACTTTTTGATTCTCTTTCGGGTCTTTAGCTGGGATAAATGCGGCCATTCCTCCCATCGCGAAAGCACCTCGTTTATGGCAAGTACGTACCAATAATCGCGAGTAAGCGTTTAAGAATGGCTTGTCCATCGTTACCACTTGGCGATCTGGCAGTACTCGGTCTGAGTGTTTTTTCAATGTTTTGATGTAGCTAAAGATGTAATCCCAGCGACCACAGTTCAAACCAACGATGTGTTCTTTAAGCGAGAACAGAATCTCGTTCATTTCAAATACCGCTGGTAAGGTTTCAATCAGCACAGTCGCTTTGATGGTGCCTGTATCCAAACCGAAGTAGTCTTCCGTGAAATGGAACACTTCGCTCCACCACTTCGCTTCGTGATGCGATTGCAGTTTTGGAAGGTAGAAATAAGGGCCACTGCCTTTTTGAAGTAACGCTTTGTAGTTGTTATAGAAATACAGAGCGAAATCGAATAGCGCACCTGGAATGATCTGACCGTGCCACGTAACGTGTTTTTCTTTTAAATGAAGGCCGCGAACACGGCAGATCAACACCGCAGGGTCATCTTCCAGCTGATAATGTTTGCCATTGCCAGGATTGGTGTAACTGATGGTGCCATTAACAGCATCGCGCAAGTTAATTTGACCATCCAGCACTTTACTCCATGCAGGAGACATTGAATCTTCAAAGTCTGCCATGAACACTTTTACATTCGCATTCAGTGCGTTAATCACCATCTTGCGGTCAGTTGGTCCGGTAATCTCCACTCGGCGATCTTGCAGATCTTGTGGGATTCCTAGGATCTTCCAACTTCCTTCACGGATGTCTTGTGTCTCTGGCAGAAAATCTGGTAGCTCACCAGCATCAATACGTGCTTGCTTCTCTTCTCTTGCTTCCAGCAACTGTTCAACACGTCCGGCAAATTTTTCACACAGTAGAGATAAAAAGGTTTGGGCTTCAACAGGGAAAATTGCTTGATGTTCTGGAGCAACGACTCCATTCACCTCAAGCATGCCTTGGGTTTGCTTTAGTTGTTGTGTTTTTTGTTCTGTCTGAGCAAGCATAATTATTCATCCTTAACGTGCTTTATCAATCTTGGGCAGTCAGCGTAAAGCTACATTTGTAAGTTATGAACAACAAATTACATCCTTTAACTTTGTGTTCAACTCGTCTAGCCATGCCGATAGATTGCGTAATGCTACGTGTATTTTCAATCTAGACATAAGTCGTATCGGCCTTTAAATAAGCTATATCAACAAAGGGTTTAGTGAAACCCCCAATATAAACAAAACAGAAAATTCAAAGTTTTATTCCGCAAGGTAAAAACCATCTATCAAGCGCCTTATTTTGTAAGTTATTACGTAATAAAATTACATTAAATTTAAAGTCGCTTTATCATTTCAAACAAGCGTATGAATATTGACAGGTAAACAAACACCTTGTATTCACAAGGGCTGAAGAGATGGATTTAAACAGGGGTCAAACAAGGTATGCAGGGCTTTGTGTAAAATTAACATTGTGAAATTTCACTATTTTATGAAAGCTTCATCAAAGAAGAGCTGTAAAATTTTACAAGTCAAAGTTTACCAACAGAATAAAATACTAGAAAGCGCACTGTTTCCAGTGCGCTTTTAGATAAATAATGGAGAAGTAAGGGCTAATACTAATAGCTAAAGCAGCTCTGAAACGACTTCTGCAAGTTGATTAAATGTTTTCGTTCTTGACGAGCTCGGACGCCAAACTAAGCCGATTTCGCGATAAGCTTGTTTACCTGGAGGATCGATCACGACTAAATTCTGGTTATGCAGCAAGCCATGGTCGATAGCCATTTGAGGAATGAACGTTGTTCCCAAACCATTCGCAACCATTTGCACCAGTGTATGGAGGCTGGTTGCCGTAAACGGATTGATTTTTTCTTTGTCTGTTAATTTACACGCTGATACCGCATGTTCCGTTAAGCAATGTTCTTTCTCTAGTAGAAAGACGGATTCGTCAGGTAAATCCGCGTAACGAATCGGCACAGGGACCGATTGGGCTTGATTAGCGCTTATAACCATTCGAAACGGATCCTTACCCACTACTCGGCTTTCCATCCCATCAATTTCGACTGGTAACGCTAAAATAAGCACATCCAGCTCACCATGTCTGAGCGCTTGGAGTAAGTTTGTCGTCGTGTCTTCTCTTAATAAAAGGTTCAGTTGTGGGAAACGGTAGTTCACCTCTTGTACCAAATCACACAGTAAAAACGGAGCAATTGTTGGTATGCATCCTACTTTTAGCTGGCCTTGCATATCGTCGCCTTGGCACATACGTCCAAGCTCGACCAAATCTTGCCCTTTTGCTAACAGCTCTCGCCCCTGCTTTACTACCATTTCTCCTGTTTGGGTAAAAACCAGTGGACTTTTCTTGTCTTTCTTTTCATATAATGGACAGCCAATCAACTCCTCTAAGTTTTGAATACCCTTACTTAAAGTCGACTGACTGACAAAACAACGCTCTGCAGCGTCACTAAAATGTCTTGTTTCATGCAGTGTGACTAAATAGTGTAACTGCTTCAAACTGGGCCATTTATTCATAATTGTATTTGTATCTACCGCCGTTCCAGTGATCGAGTTAAGAGTTTTGTTATTATCGTTTTTTTCGATTAACTCAATCTATTTATTTCGCTTTTTTCAATACTACAATCTGTACTATAGTTTGTCTCGTACAAACACGAACCAAACCGACACAACTGAATTCGGTTTGGAGCTAACCATACTTTTTAGGAGCAAAAAAATGGTACTAGTAGGTCGTCAAGCCCCTGATTTTACTGCAGCAGCTGTTCTAGGTAACGGTGAAATCGTTGAAAACTTCAACTTTGCAGAGTTCACTAAAGGTAAGAAAGCAGTAGTATTCTTCTACCCACTAGATTTCACTTTCGTTTGCCCATCTGAGCTAATCGCATTCGACAACCGTCTAGCTGACTTCCAAGCTAAAGGTGTTGAAGTAATCGGTGTTTCTATCGATTCTCAGTTCTCTCACAACGCATGGCGTAACACTGCTATCGAAGATGGCGGTATCGGTCAAGTTAAGTACCCACTAGTTGCTGACGTTAAGCACGAAATCTGTAAAGCTTACGACGTTGAGCACCCAGAAGCAGGCGTTGCTTTCCGTGGTTCTTTCCTAATCGACGAAGAAGGCGTTGTACGTCACCAAGTAGTTAACGACCTACCACTAGGCCGTAACATCGACGAAATGCTACGCATGGTTGACGCTCTTAACTTCCACCAGAAGCACGGCGAAGTATGTCCTGCACAATGGGAAGAAGGTAAAGCAGGTATGGACGCATCTCCAAAAGGTGTTGCAGCGTTCCTATCTGAGCACGCAGCTGACCTAGGCAAAAAATAATAGACCTTCACCCTAGCTCAACGGGTGTGATGGTTGGATGTATATAAAGCAATAAGCTAATGCGGAAAACCGCAAACGCCAATCAGTCTAAGTAAAGTCCTATCAAAGCCCAGAGCCTCTGCTCTGGGCTTTCTTTTTCCTTCAGATAAACCGCCAAAATGAGGTAACGCTTTAGCGTAAACTTTACCTCTATTTATCATCCCCTCCATACAGATTCTGCTTACTTGCCCTGTTAATATCTTAGCCACAACACCTATTTGTAACGTTAGCAGGATGAATGAACATGGTTACTCACCTAGAAGTCTGTATCGATAATATTGAATCTCTGCACTACGCCATTGCTGGCGGCGCCACTCGGATTGAGCTTTGCTCCTCTTTGGCTTTAGGCGGACTAACACCCAGTTATGGTTTTATGCAGCAAGCGGCTAAGCTTTCGAGTGTTCCAGTTTATGCCATGGTCCGCCCACGCCAAGGTGACTTCTTCTACAATGAAGAAGAGATCGAAATGATGCGTTGGGATATTGAAGCGGCTCACCAATCAGGCTTGAGCGGTGTCGTGTTCGGCGTGCTAACTCAAGACGGTGATATTCATATGCCTTACGCGGCTGCGCTGTGTGAATTTGCTCAAGCGCTTGGCTTAGGCGTGACCTTCCATCGTGCCTTTGACCAGTGTCGTGACGCTGAAAAAACTTTGGAAGAAGTGATCAGCTTAGGTTGTGAACGTATTTTAACCTCCGGTCTTGCGCCTTCAGCACCACAAGGGATCGATGTGCTTAGAGCTTTGGTTAAGCAAGCCCAAGGACGCATAGCAATCATGGCGGGGGCTGGCGTTAATGCGAGTAACGTACGTGCGTTAGTAGAAGACACTCAAGTTCCTGAAATCCATCTGTCAGGCAAAACCACACGCCCTAGCCAAATGACCTTTGTTGCTGAACAAAGCAAAATGGGCGCATCCGATGTCGATGATTTTTTAATCCCCATCACAAGTACACAAGCCATAACCGATGTCGTAGCAACTCTCAAATAGACCACCGTAACCTCACGCGCATAGCTTTTGAGTGCTAACATATTGTTTATCAAGGAGTGAGGAAAGGTGTATGTCTAAATTGAAGAAAAAGGAATACGAAAAGGAGCTCAAAAACCTTCAAGTTGAGCTCGTAAAACTTCAAGAGTGGGTCAAACACAAAGGGTTAAAAGTGGTTGTTCTGTTTGAAGGCCGTGATGCTGCGGGCAAAGGCGGAGTGATAAAGCGAATTACAGAAAAGCTAAACCCGCGTGTTTGTCGCGTAGTGGCTCTGCCTGCACCGACCGAAAAAGAAAAAACGCAATGGTACTTCCAACGTTACGTCGCTCATTTACCATCTGCTGGTGAAATCGTTTTATTTGACCGAAGTTGGTATAACCGAGCAGGTGTCGAAAAAGTCATGGGGTTCTGTACTCCAGACGAATACGAGGAGTTTTTACGCTCTTGCCCTGAATTCGAGAGAATGTTGCAACGCTCTGGGATTATTCTGATTAAGTATTGGTTTTCGGTTTCAGACGAAGAGCAGGAAAAACGTTTTCTAGGTCGAATTAATACGCCGATCAAACGTTGGAAATTCAGCCCCATGGATTTGGAGTCACGTCATCGCTGGGCGGAGTATTCGGAAGCAAAAGATAAGATGTTTGCCTATACAGACACGAAAAACTGCCCTTGGTGGGTCGTCCCTTCTGATGACAAAAAGAAAGCGCGCTTGAACTGTATCAGTCATTTACTAAGCCAGATTGATTACAAAGCACTTGAGTACCCACCGATTGAATTACCTGATCTCAATAAAGAAGGTTATGTCAGAGCGCCCATTGATGATCAGACCTTCGTGCCCGATAAATATTGATGTACTTTCCTTCTCTGTAATAAATAGACCAGCCTAAAAGCTGGTCTATTTATTGAAGTCAGTTACTTCAGTACGTCATCAATGCTTTGATCACCTAGATGGCGTACATCTTTCCCTTTCACGAAGTAAATAATGTATTCACAGATGTTCTGGCAACGGTCCCCCACGCGTTCAATCGCGCGTGCAGACCACATCACTTGCAGAATATTGGGGATATTTTTTGGGTCTTCCATCATGTAGGTCATCAACTGACGAATTACCGCTTCATATTCGGCGTCTAGCTTGTCATCTTGTTTGTGCACCTCTGCTGCCGCTTCTACATCCATGCGGGCAAACGCATCCAAAACCTGATGCAGCATATTAATTGCCTGACGGCAGAGAGGCTCTAACGACACTTGGAATTGTCGTTCTTTTGATGATGGGCTTTCAATGGCAACGTAAGCAATGCGTGTCGCCACATCACCGATGCGTTCTAAATCCGTGATCGTTTTGATGATAGCCATGATTAAGCGCAAGTCTTTTGCCGTTGGCTGACGCTTAGCAATAATGCGTGTACAGGCGTCATCGATCGAGACTTCCATCGCATTCACTTTATGATCGTCACGCACAACCTTACGCGCCAGTTCGATGTCTTCTTTATGCAAGGCTTGAATAGCATACGAAAGCTGCTGTTCTACCAAGCCCCCCATGGTTAATACATGAGTACGAATCGATTCTAGCTCTACGTTAAATTGTCCTGAAATATGACGTCCAAAGTGCATGATGTTCCTTATTCCGTATAGAGTCGCGACTTAACCGTAGCGACCCGTAATGTAATCTTCGGTCTGCTTCTTCATTGGCGAGGTGAAGATCGAGTCCGCGTCAGAGTATTCAATTAACTTACCCATATGAATGAATGCAGTATGATCACTCACTCGCGCCGCTTGTTGCATGTTATGGGTAACGATAACAACAGTATATTGAGTCTTCAGCTCATTGATAAGCTCTTCAATGGTTAAAGTTGAGATTGGATCCAACGCTGATGTTGGCTCGTCCAATAACAGGACTTCCGGCTCAATCGCCACCGCCCGCGCAATGACCAAGCGCTGTTGCTGACCACCAGATAAACCAAATGCGTTCTCATGCAAGCGGTCTTTTACCTCATCCCACAACGCCGCCGAGCGCAAGGATCGCTCCACTGCGTCATCTAAACTGCGGCTGTTTTTTACACCTTGTAAGCGTAAGCCATAAACTACATTTTCATAAATAGACTTAGGAAATGGATTGGGTCTTTGAAACACCATCCCCACTCGGCGTCGAAGTGTCGCAACATCGACATTAGGATGATAAACATTCTTGCCATGGAGACGCACTTTGCCTGTGACTCGACACCCTTCCACTAAGTCGTTCATGCGATTGATGCAACGTAATAACGTCGACTTTCCACACCCTGAAGGACCGATAAAAGCGGTGACTCGCCCTTTGGGAATTCGCATCGAAATATCATACAGCGCCTGAGTTTGACCATAGAACAGATTAAGGTTCTCGATTGAGATGGCTGTTTGTTTATCCGTTAAATTATGAACGTCCAATGGTGGCTCATAACCTAATGTACTATCAAAATTAAACATACTTAATCTTGTCCTAACGTTCTGTATTTTTCTCGTAAATTATTGCGAATACTGATTGCTGTTAAGTTTAGCCCGACAATCACTGTCACGAGTAAGAAAGAGGTAGCATAAACTAATGGTCGCGCCGCTTCGATGTTGGAGGTTTGAAAGCCAACATCGTAAATGTGAAAACCTAAATGCATGAACTTTCTATCCAAATGCACATAAGGGAATTGTCCGTCAACCGGTAAACTGGATGCCAATTTCACGACCCCCACCAGCATCAGTGGCGCTACTTCGCCAGCTGCACGTGCAATCGCAAGGATCAAACCTGTGATAATAGCTGGCGTCGCCATAGGTAAAACCACACGCCATAGTGTTTCGAACTGAGTTGCACCAAGCGCCAGAGAACCATGTCGTACTGAGCTCGGAATACGAGTTAAACCTTCTTCAGTAGTCACAATCACAACTGGAAGCGTCAGCACGGCAAGAGTTAGTGCAGACCATAACAAACCCGGCGTACCAAAGGTTGGTGCCGGTAGCTTCTCCGCATAGAATACGTTGTCGATAGAGGCACCAATCGTATAAACGAAGAAACCTAAACCAAACACGCCATAAACAATCGATGGAACACCCGCTAGGTTTATAACCGCAATACGAATAACTCTGGTTAGAGCGTTATTCTTAGCGTATTCATGTAGATAGATAGCGGCGATCACCCCGAGTGGCATCACAATGATCGACATGATGAGTACTAAGAAAACCGTACCAAATATCGCAGGGAACACGCCTCCTTCGGAGTTAGACTCTCTTGGATCTTCAGATAAAAACTTCCAAACCTGTTTTCCCCAATGCATGACTTTATCAGGCAGTGACATTTGGTTTGGATACCAGTAGTCCAAAATGTCTTCGAGCGGAATCGATACTTGTGACCCCGTCATATCCTCGACAATCAAGGCATAGTCAGAGAGCTGAAGTCGTAAACCATCAAGTTGCAAATCTAACGTCGCAAGCGCTTTTTCTATCTGCTCTTTTTTCGTCTGGTTTTCGTTTAAGAAGCTTTCTGTCAGCGTGTCATTCAATTCATGCTTGCGCTTTTCTAATCGCAACTGCTCTAGCTTCCAACCAAGCTCTTTAAGCTGATCGACCACCAAAGAATCAATCTCATGGCGCAGAGTTTCTGCATCATCAAGCTTTTTATTTAGTACCGATTGAATATCACTGGTGTATATATTATCACCATCTTGAAACGCCACCAGCTTACCAAAGAAATAACCACCGCTACTGCGCTCTATCACCGCCCACTCTTTTGGCATCGTGGGCTCATCCAACTGCATTTGCAATACGGAGATAAAATCGGCGGGATACAACTCTCGGTTAGCGATTTTGATACTGAGTCGCGTGGCAAAATCTTCATCGTCTTCTAACTGTTGTGCTGCGCTTTCAGGCAAATAACTCTTCGGTACAAAGCTGCGCTCATACACTTGACCAATCAGAATAGTATTTTCATGTAGCACTTCGCCTTGTACAGGAGTCAGCGCTGCAACATTCCACTGATACAAAGGCGCTGGCCAAAAGTAAGTCAGGCCTTTCCAGCCGATAAGGAGTAACAACCCTAATACCGACAACAAACTGATGCTGACTGCACCGCCTGTTAGCCATATCCACGGTGCGCCAGAACGAATCCAATTTAACACGTTATTACTCGCTCTTTATTCAAACCATTATTACAACGCACGGTACTTATCTCTCAGTCTCTGACGAACCCACTCCGCAAGCGCGTTTACTGCAAACGTAAACACAAATAAAATCAATGCAGCTAGGAACAGCAGGCGATAATGCGAACTTCCAACTTCCGACTCTGGCAACTCAACGGCGATGGTCGCCGACAGGCTGCGCAATCCTTCCAAAATATTCCAATCCATTAATGGCGTATTGCCCGTTGCCATTAACACAATCATGGTTTCGCCAACAGCGCGTCCCAGGCCCATCATAATGGCAGAAAAAATACCTGGGCTTGCAGTAAGCAAGACAACATAGATTAAAGTTTGCCAAGGCGTGGCCCCTAATGCCAAAGAGCCATCCGATAAATGCTTCGGTACAGAGAAAATGGCATCTTCGGCAATGGTAAAAATCGTCGGGATAACAGCAAACCCCATCGCTAACCCCACCACCAATGCATTGCGTTGATCGTAACCAATACCATGCTCGGTTAAGAATAAGCGCATATCGCCACCAAAGAACGTCTGCTCAATCGTAGGCGAAATCCACACTCCAAGCCCAATCAGTACCAATATGACAGGCATGAGCACTAAAGCATGCCAACCATTAGGCAGACGATTCCGCAAAGGTTGCGGTATTAATGCCCATAGCCCGCCCATAATCATGGTGCTCAAAGGCAAAACAAACAGCATAACGACGATCGTAATCAAATGATCTTCGACAATAGGCGCGAACCACAATCCCGCGAGGAAACCTATGATCACCGTCGGCAGTGCTTCCATTAGCTCAATCGACGGTTTTACTACACGACGCATGCGTGGCGACATAAAGTAAGCCGTATAAATAGCACCTAGCACTGCGAGCGGTACTGAAAACAGCATCGCAAACATCGCCGCTTTTATCGTTCCAAACGCAATAGGTACTAGGCTGAACTTAGCCTCAAAGTTATCGCTCGCCGAAGTCGATTGCCACACAAATTCAGGCTCAGGATACCCTTCGTACCACACTTCTTGCCATAATGAAGACAATGAAATTTCCGGATAGGCATTGTCCACTTCCGCAACATTTAACGCATTATTTTGCCAAGTGATTAAGTAGCGTTCATTGTTAGACATTGCTGCGATTGCGGGCGCTTGATTGTACGCACGCTTAAACAACACCAGTTTTTCACTGGTTGTATAATGGCTTTGCAACGTGCCGTTGGTGTAAAAGCTATAAAATCCTTTTCGATGAGAATCCGGCAACAAATACTTAAGCTCTGATGCCAATTTAAAATCACGAATATGCGTTAACGTGCGTTTTTCTTCTTGCAGCGTATCAAACCATTGCGACACCCGACCATCGTTGTGCGTCACCAAAAGCGAGTAAGCACCAGCCAATAAGTCTATCGTACGAACGGAATGCTTCTTATCACCTTGAGTGAGATCGACCACCTCTCGCACAGCAAATTTACGTGCGGTTTTCTTTAACACGATCAACTCAGAGCCATCGCGCAAATAAAGCGTTTCACCGTCAGGTGTCAATAACATTTGCTGAGGCGTATCAAAACCTGAAGAGAACGTAAAATCAATCGTTGTAGGAGACGTACCCAAAGACGAAGCCACTTGCCAGCGAGCTTTCACTTCACCACTTTGCGTCTGCCAAACAACCGTTGGTAAGGGCGTCGAAGCTGCAAATACAAACTGAGTCACAGGATCTTGAGGCGTACTTAGTGTCAGATCCATGCTGGTGTCTAGCTCAATCACTTCCGGAGGACGTGTATTTTCTCTCAATGTGGCATTAAATTCTGGCTTGAAAAGGTTCGCTTTACCCTGCCCATCAACAAATCCATACCAACCTAGCCCAGGAGCAGATTGAGAGAAAGCGACGGGTTTCTGGACGATTTGCTGTGTATACACCGCAGGTTTCGTAGGATCGTCCATCGACAAATATTGAATCTCACCACTTTGGGTTAGAACGAACGCGAGCTGAGCGTAATCATCCACTGAAATCGCAAGTGGTGTTTCAATATGAGTGGCTCGAATGGCTTGGTTGGTTTTGATCTCCGCATCAGAAAAAAGCGGAATGATCACCATGGCGAGGTAGACAAAGATCAAAACAAGCGCCGCGAGTACGCCGACACCACCGGATGTCACTGCAAGTCGAACTAAACGATCTTTTATCAGTCGTTTCTTATCTTTTTCCTGCAATGAAAACTCGGCTTGTGCCATTTAAATCTCTACCTTTTTTGACTTAGTACTAGAATATGTCGTTAAGATGACAATTATATTACAGATCACATTAAACACCTGAAAAGAATACAACTCTTATGCAATGCGTGGTATGAAATAAATCTGTAATGAAAATCTCATAATGTTCTCACTCATCCATTTTTCCAAGATGAGTACGTAATACTTCACTTTTGGCTAGGTAAGGTTATGAGCGCAGAAAAACTATATATAGAAAAAGAACTGAGTTGGTTGTCTTTCAACGAACGAGTATTACAAGAAGCTGCCGATAAAACCGTCCCTTTGATCGAACGTATTCGCTTTCTTGGGATCTTTTCCAACAATTTAGATGAATTTTACAAAGTACGCTTTGCGGACGTGAAGCGCAGAATCCTAATCAGCCAAGAGCGCGGTGGCAGTGATAGCCCTAAACGACTGTTAACCAAAATGCAGTCGAAAGCACTAAAGCTTAACGAACAATTTGATGAGCTTTACAGCGAGTTGATTCGAGAAATGGCGCGACGTCGCATTTTCTTGGTCAACGAGCAACAACTGGATGAATCGCAACAAAAGTGGATCGCGAAATACTTCCGTAGAGAGGTAATGCCGCATATCACTCCCCTCCTAATGAAAGACGAGATCGATGTTCTGCAATTTCTCAAAGACGAGTACGCTTACATCGCCGTAGAACTGCGTAAAGAAGAACATTACCAATACGCTCTGATCGAAATTCCGACCGATCACCTTCCCCGCTTTGTGATGGTACCAGAACAGAAAGGAAAGCGTCGAAAAACCATCATCTTACTTGATAATATTATCCGCCACTGTTTGGACGAGCTGTTCAAAGGCTTTTTTGATTATGATGAGCTTAGCGGCTATGCGATGAAAATGACGCGTGACGCTGAATACGATTTACGCAATGAAATCGAGTACAGCTTGCTTGAACAAATGTCAGAGGGTGTCAATCAGCGACTGACAGCAAAGCCCGTTCGCTTCGTCTACGAACGCGATATGCCGCCTCAAATGTTAGAGTTTCTGTGTAACAAACTTAATATCTCTAACTACGATAACCTTATCCCCGGCGGACGCTATCACAACTTTAAAGACTTCATCGGCTTTCCAAATGTTGGACGAGAGTATCTTGAAAATAAACCTCTCCCGCCAATGAAATGTGCCGATTTCGAAGGTTATGCCAACAGCTTTGACGCGATTAAAGCGAAAGATATTCTGCTCTATTATCCCTACCACACTTTTGACCACATTAGTGAATTAGTGCGCCAAGCCTCCTTCGATCCCAAAGTACTTAGTATCAAGATTAACATTTATCGCGTCGCGAAAGATTCTCGCTTGATGAACTCTTTAATTGATGCAGTGCACAACGGCAAAAATGTCACAGTGGTCGTCGAGCTGCAAGCTCGCTTTGATGAAGAAGCCAATATCGAATGGTCAAAAGTATTAACCGAAGCGGGTGTTCACGTCATCTTTGGTGCACCTGGTCTTAAGATTCACTCAAAGCTACTGATGATTAGCCGACGCGAAGGTGAAGAAATTATTCGCTACGCACACATCGGCACAGGCAACTTCCATGAGAAGACGGCACGAATTTATACCGACTTCTCCCTTCTTACGGCAGATCAAGAAATCACTAATGAAGTCCGTAATGTCTTCGGTTACATTGAGAATCCATACCGACCAGTGAAGTTCAATCACCTTATGGTATCTCCTCGTAATTCTCGAACCCAAATCTACCGCTTAATTGATAATGAAATTGCGAATGCCAAGCTAGGGAAAAAAGCCGCTCTTACGATCAAGGTCAATAACCTAGTCGATAAAGGCATCGTCAATAAGCTTTATGGAGCAAGTACTTCCGGTGTAAAAATAAACATGATCATTCGAGGCATGTGCTCATTAGTACCGGGCATTGAGGGGATCAGCGACAATATTCGCATCATCAGTATTGTTGACCGCTTTCTTGAGCACCCTCGCGTGGTGATCACCCACAATGATGGCGATCCGCAAGTTTATATCTCCTCCGCAGACTGGATGACAAGAAATATTGATCACCGTATCGAGGTAGCAGTACCAGTCCGTGATCCACGTTTGAAACAGAGAATTATTGATATAACGAATATCCATTTTACCGATACAGTAAAGGCTCGTTTAATAGATAAAGAAATGAGTAACGCTTACGTACCACGAGGTAATCGCAAAAAAGTTCGCTCTCAAATCGCTATCTATGACTATCTTAAAAATATAGAAAAGCAAACTAGAAAACAAAATTCAGATGCCTCAAATACTTGAACAAGATACTCGCTACATTGCCGCGATAGACCTCGGCTCAAACAGTTTCCATATGGTGGTGGCCAAAGTTGTCGGCAGTGACCTACAACTGGTTAGTCGTCATAAACAACGTGTTCGCTTAGCATCAGGACTCGACAGTGAATTGAACTTAAGTCACGCCGCAATGGAGCGTGCGCTAGAATGCTTAGCCATGTTCGCTGAGAGGCTGCAAGGGCTTGATGAGTCAAATGTACGTATCGCCGCCACACACACACTAAGACGCGCTAAAAATGCCCACCTTTTCATCGAGCGTGCGAAAGAAGTGATGCCTTTCCCAATAGAAATTATCCCTGGAGAAGAAGAAGCCCGCCTGATTTACTTAGGCGTCGCGCACACTCAAGTAGAATCCAACTCCAAACTAGTCATCGATATCGGAGGCGGCAGTACCGAGATGATTATTGGACAAGAATTTGAGCCTGAGCTTCTCAACAGTAAACAGATGGGATGCGTCAGTTTTACAGAACAGTACTTTAAAAACGGCAAACTATCAGGCAAAAACTTCAGTAAGGCGATGTTAGCGGCCGAACAAAAACTCGAGTCCATTGCTTCAACATATCGTAAAAAGGGCTGGGATATTGCTCTCGGCTCATCAGGAACCATCAAAGCGATTCAAGAAGTGCTAGTAGGATTAGGTTTTGAAGATGGCCTGATCACAGCGAGTCGACTGGATACACTTATCGAAACTCTGTGTAAATTTGATTCAATTGAAGATATTGAGCTGACGGGTCTAACAGAAGAACGTAAACCCGTATTCGCAGCAGGCGTAGCGATTTTGTCCGCGATTTTCAAAGCGCTTCGCATTGAGCAAATGTTTTTCTCCGATGGTGCTCTACGCGAAGGCCTGTTGTACGAAATGGAAGAACGTTTCGCACGCTCCGATATTCGCATGCGCACCACAGAAAATTTAGCCAACAAGCACCGAGTCGACTTAGAGCATGCCGCTCGTGTGAAGGGTCATGCACGTGAGATGTTATGTCAGGTACGCTCTGAACTAGGCATTAAGAAAAAGAGTGAGTTATTTGACTTACTAGAGTGGGCAGCGTTGCTTCATGAAGTCGGATTAAGTATTAACTTGCGTAGTTTCCATCGCCACTCTTTTTATATTCTGTTGCACTCCACCCTACAAGGCTTCAACCGTGAGCAGCAATTAGTGCTTGCAACATTAGCTCGCTTCCAGCGTAAAGCGCTCAAATTGCAAGAACTACCAGATTTCAACCTCTATAAACAGAGTGACGTTATAAGCCTCATCAAAATATTACGACTTTCTATCGTATTAAATGGGCAGCGTAATGAAGATCCATTGCCTGATATCACCTTATCTATCAAAAATGACGAATGGATTCTCACATGCACAGATGAAGCATGGCTAGAAAACAATAAATTACTTCACGCGGATTTACAGGAAGAACAAGAACGTTGGGACAGCGCGAAGTGGACACTCACTTTCTGATCTCGTACTCTTCATACCTAAATAAAAAGTCGGCTTACAGGCCGACTTTTTTTAACTCTTCTTCTGCAAAATCTGCCGTAATGGGCACATAACCATCTTTCTCAACCAACGCTTGTCCCTGAGCAGAAAAGATAAATCGAATAAACTCAGCTTCAATTGGTGTTAATGGGTAATCAGGGTGCTTATTCACGTAAACATATAAGTAACGTGATAGTGGGTACTTACCACTAACAATATGTTCTCGCGTTGGAGTCACGTAGTCATTTCCCATTTTAGCCACAGGGACTAAGCGCACGCCTGCCACTCGATAACCGACACCGGAATAACCAATTCCACTGATGGTTGACGCTACAGCTTGCACAACTGACGCGGAGCCTGGCTGCTCGTTAACTCGAGTCTTGAAATCGCCGCCACACAAGGCATTGCTTTTGAAGTAACCATAAGTTCCAGAAACGGAGTTACGACCAAACAACTGGACGTTTCGCTTTGCCCACTGTGATTCAAGACCGAGTTGCTGCCAGTTTGTGACAAATTGACTTTCACCACAGCGTAGCGTGGCAGAAAACAAAGCATCTAACTGACTAAAGTTAAGCCCTTGAATTGGATTATCTTGATGAACAAAAATACCGATTGCATCGATGGCTACCCTGAGCGCCGTTGGCTTGTAGCCATGTTCACGTTCAAACGCTTCAACCTCTCTTAAACGCATAGGGCGACTCATGGGACCAAACTGGGCTGTTTGTTCGGTCAATGCTGGAGGGGCAGTAGAAGAGCCAGATGCTTGGACTTGCGCATTAATATTCGGGTAAATGGATTTAAACTCTTCAACCCAAAGCGTTGTCATACCCGCAAGTGTATCGGAGCCAACAGAGAGCAAGTTCCCGACAATCCCCGTCGTTTTATGATAACTCGGCAATGGTTTATCTTGAGCGCCAGCCATACAGGAACAAACAAGCGCGAATAAACTGAATGTTTTTGCCAATCGTAACGCCATTATTTCACCACCAAACGCTCAGGCAATACGAAAGAAAACTTACTGCCCACGCCTACTTCACTGTGAATTTCTAAATGAGAGTCATGGTGACTCAGCGCGTGTTTTACAATGGCTAGCCCTAAACCACTTCCTCCAGTATCACGTGATCTTGCTTTATCTACTCGATAAAAACGCTCGGTAAGTCGGTGTAGGTGCTGAGGTTCAATACCATCACCGCTATCTTCCACCTCTAAGCATGCGCCTTGAGAGGTCTGGAACCAACGAACATTAATGTTCGCACCAGGTGGTGTGTATTTGACGGCGTTATAAACGAGGTTAGAGATAGCACTACGTAACTGGTCATCATCGCCCAACACGCGTAGGCTTGCATCAACATCAAATTTCAATTTATGTTGGTTGTCCCCACTAAGGCTAACCGCCTCTTTTTCTAACACTTCAAGCATCGCGGGCACATTCACGACTTCCTCAAGCTCATGCATAGGTGCCGCTTCAATTTTAGATAGTGTCAGTAGTTGGTTCACCAAACTGTTCATGCGGTTAAGCTGCTCCGTCATGACACCATGAGCTTTGCTCCACATTGGACCCACGACCATATCAGGGTCTTCAGTCATCTCCAAATAACCTTGTAGCACCGTCATTGGTGTACGCAGTTCATGAGATACGTTGGCAAAAAAGTTGCGACGCATTCCCTCAAGTTGTTTTAACTGGCTCACATCACGCACTACCATCAAGTGCTCACCCTCGGTATACGGTACGATACGTAGTTCTAGCATGCGTTCGACATTGAGTGGTGAACGCATTTCTAATGGCTCTGAGAAGTCTTTCTTGTTGAGGTACTTGATAAAATCAGGTGTACGAATGAGATTGGAGATAGGTTGACCTGAATCTTCTGGCCAATGGAAGCCCAGTAAGTGCTGAGCCAGCTTGTTGCACCAAACAATATTGCCTTCAGCACGGAATACCACTACCGCATCGGGTAGTGATTCTGCACCATTTCTGAATCGACGAATAAGATTAGTAAGCTCTTTTCGTTTGCGGCGTTGGCGCTGTTGTAAGCGATACAACCCATTGAACAAAGATTCCCAGTTACCGCTACCAGACGGTGGCGTGAGGCGTTTTTCATCCCATAACCAAGAAGATAAACGTACTTGGTTATGCAAATGCCACACAAGCTGCAATGCCGTAGCTGCCAAAAGCAACCACGGCATATAACCGAATATCCAACCTACTATCACCCATGGGGTGTAAAAAAAAGCCAGCTCCCAGGCCAGCTTTTTCCACGTTAATCTTTCAACCACTCATAACTCCAGAAATGGTACCGATAAGCTGCGTGTTAATTTATGCCTTCGTCGAGAAGCGATATCCAGCACCACGAACAGTTTGGATCAGCTTATCATGCCCTGCAGCTTCCAATGCTTTACGCAGGCGGCGAATGTGAACATCGACCGTACGGTCTTCGACATACACGTTAGTGCCCCAAACATTGTTTAATAGCTGCTCACGGCTGTATACGCGTTCTTGATGCGTCATGAAAAAATGAAGCATCTTAAATTCTGTTGGACCCATGTCTAATGGCGCATCATTAGCCGTAACACGGTGCGATACAGGGTCAAGCTTCAATCCCTGTACATCAATTACATCTTCTAGTGCAGTCGGGGTAACGCGACGAATCACCGCTTTTAAGCGTGCAACCAACTCTTTAGGAGAGAATGGCTTAGTAATGTAGTCATCCGCACCGACTTCTAAACCGCGCACTTTATCTTCTTCTTCACCACGAGCGGTAAGCATCACAACTGGAATGTTGCGCGTTAATTCCTCTCGCTTCATATGTTTGATGAAGTTAATGCCACTACCGCCTGGTAACATCCAATCCAGTAAAACTAAATCAGGGAAGGGTTCAGCCAGTTTGGTTACTGCAGTATCATAATCTTCCGCTTCTACCGCTTGGTAACCTTTCTGCTCAAGTACGAAGCACAGCATTTCGCGAATAGGAGCTTCGTCTTCAACAACCAGAATCCTTCTAGACATAATTGAGTAACCTTATGTTCGTTGAGCTAATGAATTTAAGAGACAAAGCGCCTCTCTTTGCATAAGCATTATCACTACCAATTATGACACTTTTGTGACCTTTGAAAACAAATTTTCATATAACTTTCTTTTGAGGTTCATTCGGATATTTTTCATTTCTATTAAGACATCAGCACAAAAATTCCCTATGATTAGTCTCTTGTCATCAAGCCTAGAGAAGATTTATGTGGTTTAAAAACTGTCTGGTATACCGCGTTAACCGCGAGGTTACTTTTAACGCCGAACAACTAGAAACTCAGCTGTCTGAATTCCGATTCACCCCGTGTGGCAGTCAAGACAAACAGAAATTTGGCTGGGTCAGTGCAATGGGTAGACATGGCGATATGATGACTCACGTGTCAGAAAACCGCATTCTGATTTGCGCCAAGAAAGAAGAGAAAATGCTACCTGCCTCTGTGATCAAAGAATCATTGAATGCAAAAGTAGAAGCAATGGAAGCACAAGAAGGTCGTCCTCTGAAAAAGAAAGAGAAAGACAACCTGAAAGATGACATCGTAATGGATTTACTGCCGCGCGCATTCAGCCGCAGCAGCCACACTCACGTGCTCATCATGCCAAAAGAGGGTTTTATCCTTGTTGATGCAAGCAGCTATAAAAAAGCAGAAGATGTATTAGCATTGCTTCGTAAAACCATGGGTAGTTTACCTGTTGTTCCTGCTATTCCAGAAGTGGCGATTGAAACTACGCTAACCGAGTGGGTGAAAAGCGGTGACACACCTCAAGGTATCAGCATGATGGACGAAGCTGAGCTAAAATCCGTACTTGAAGAAGGTGGCGTGATTCGCTGTAAGAAGCAAGAGCTAACCACTGATGAAATCCGCAACCACATCGCTGCGGATAAAGTCGTGACGAAACTTGCGCTTAATTGGCAAGATCGTATTGAGTTCATTATGACGGAAGATGCAGGCATCAAACGTCTAAAATTCTCTGATGAATTGAAAGATCAAAACGATGATATTCCACGTGAAGATCAAGCAGCTCGATTTGATGCAGACTTCTCTCTAATGTGTGGAGAGTTCAGTGCTTTCCTTCCCAACTTATACGATGCGCTAGGCGGATTACCGAATCCTAACGCATAACATTGTATAAAGGTTAACCATAACGCCCTCACTTTTTTTGAGGGCGTTTTTCTATCTGAAGCACAATTACCCTAGTCACAGTTCACATTTTGACGTAAAATTTGCGCCCCATTTCCATTAGGTGGAATTGGCCTGACTTGTGATCAGATAAAAGAGAATTGAGCAATGACAACTGAGAAAGCATTCGTGCCTGAGCTACTATCTCCAGCGGGCAGCCTGAAAAACATGCGTTACGCATTCGCCTACGGGGCAGATGCAGTTTACGCTGGCCAACCTCGCTACAGCCTTCGCGTACGTAACAACGAGTTTAACCACGAGAACCTAAAAATCGGTATCGATGAAGCCCACGCCCTAGGCAAAAAGCTTTATGTGGTATGTAACATTCAACCACACAACTCGAAGCTAAAAACCTTCATCCGTGATCTTAAGCCAATCGTAGAGATGGGTCCTGACGCATTGATCATGTCAGATCCAGGCCTAATTATGATGGTTCGTGAAGCTTTCCCAGAAATGCCAATTCACCTTTCTGTACAAGCAAACGCTGTAAACTGGGCAACCGTTAAGTTCTGGGCAGCGAATGGCGTGGAACGTGTGATCGTTTCTCGCGAGCTGTCTCTAGAAGAAATCGAAGAAATTCGTGAGCATTGCCCTGAAACTGAGCTTGAAGTATTCGTTCACGGTGCATTATGCATGGCTTACTCAGGTCGTTGCCTACTTTCTGGCTATATCAACAAACGTGACCCTAACCAAGGCACTTGCACTAACGCATGCCGCTGGGAATACAAAGTTGAAGAGGGTAAAGAAAACGACGCTGGTGATATCGTAGAGAAATTCGACCCGACTGAAGCACAGCCTGTCGAAGTACAAGACGAGCGCCCTGAAACCACAATTGGTCGCGGCAAACCAACAGATGAAGTCGTTCTGCTTTCTGAAGCGCACCGTCCAGAAGAAAAAATGGCGGCCTACGAAGATGAGCATGGTACTTACATCATGAACTCTAAAGACCTACGAGCGGTTCAGCACGTTGAACGCTTAACTAAGATGGGTGTTCACTCATTGAAAATTGAAGGTCGTACTAAATCGTTCTACTACTGCGCACGTACCGCTCAAGTTTATCGTAAAGCAATTGATGATGCTGTAGCAGGTCGACCATTCGATGAAAGCCTAATGGGTACACTAGAAAGCCTAGCTCACCGTGGCTACACTGAAGGCTTCCTACGCCGTCATACACACGATACTTACCAAAACTACGATTACGGTTACTCAGTCTCTGATGCTCAACAGTTTGTTGGTGAATTCACTGGCAAACGTCGTGGTGACATGGCTGAAGTAGAAGTAAAAAATAAGTTTCTTGTCGGTGATAGCCTTGAACTAATGACGCCAAAAGGCAATATTGTTTTCACGCTAGAGGCAATGGAAAACCGCAAATCAGAGTCTATTGAAGACGCGAAAGGAAACGGTCACTTTGTATTCATTCCAGTACCAGCAGAGCTAGATTTAGAATATGGCCTATTAATGCGTAATCTAAACTCAGGGCAGGACACCCGTAACCCGACTGGTAAGTAACCATGGCCTTGCTCATTACTGATAAATGCATTAACTGCGACATGTGTGATCCCGAATGCCCCAATGGGGCAATCAGTATGGGAGAGAGCATTTTCGAAATTGATCCAGCGCTATGTACAGAGTGTAAGGGGCATTACGAAAAGCCGACCTGTCAGTCAGTGTGTCCAATTACAAAATGCATAATCACTGATCCGAACCATGTCGAAACTGAAGAGCAGTTGCTTGAAAAATTCGTGATTATTCAAGGGTTAGCATAAGAGCAATTAGGTTCAACTTTGACATCAAAGTTGAACCTTTTCTCAACCTGATTTTTCAATAGGGATAATATTGCAGAATAGCTCTTTTTCAAAATGATACTCTAGTCTCTCACGCCAATTCTCCGCTTGAGAAACAGGTATTAAATAAAAGTTTTCTCGGCTCGTATCAGTAACGAAAGCCATCCCATATTGCATCAGCTCATAATGCACATCATTAACAAAACCCGGATCAAGGCGTTGACGCCCAGTCAGGTGATTCACATCCTCTCGAGTCAAAGAGACTCCTTTAGTATCAC
This sequence comes from Vibrio sp. Vb2131, assembly GCF_033338535.1. Lineage (NCBI taxonomy): Bacteria > Pseudomonadati > Pseudomonadota > Gammaproteobacteria > Vibrionales > Vibrionaceae > Vibrio > Vibrio sp. Vb2131. The sequence continues at coordinate 2,374 of NZ_JAWOSW010000009.1, read as the reverse complement.
TGCTAAATCTGTGTCTTAACCACTCTGCAAATTCTTTTGCACAAATCATAGTCATGGTTTTGTCCTTGATTTACTCTTCTAACAGGAAAAGGGCATATCCCTGCCTTACACACTTGTCTGCGTTGTTATCGCTTTTTAGCCAACTGACAGACATATTGCTAAGAAACCAGAGTATCGTGACGAAAGATCTTTTTCTAAACAGAGAAGTTACAACTTACCCATACTACAACTCTTTGTTTAATTTTAGATTTCTATAATATGTCCCCAAAACTAATTGGGTTAGTTTTTGTATTGGTACTATTCAATGTAGACAAAAGTATGATGTTTCTCCAGTTTCATAAAAGAGATCACCAAGTACAGATAAACCTGAAGAGTAACACTAATTAGGATTGATAAGCGGCAAGCATTGAGGTGGAACGACTTTTTTTCGTTTGGGCTTAGAGGTTGTTTTTACCCGTGGAGGGGTATCAATAGGTTTTGCTTTCGGGGCCCAACTTGCAAGCTCAACACCGCAGCCATCGCCTACTGGAGGTGGAGCTTGATCAACACAATAGTCGCTCGAATCAGGACAAGATAACCTGACGTGAAAGTGGTAATGATGCCCCCACCATGGACGTACTTTACGTAACCAAGAACGATCTTTGCCGTTTTCTTGCAAGCAAAGTTGCTCCTTAATAACAGGATGTACAAAAATTCGTGCAACATCCTTACTTTTTGAAGCGTACCGAATTAGCTTAAAGTGCCGTTCTTCCCAGCGATGATTAAGTATGGAATAACCTTTTAAATCCACCACACTCATGGGCTTAGGAAGTTGTAATTCGTTATAAGAAAGCGGTTGGTCAGCAAGCCTTAACCAGATATCGATATCTAACCCGGTTTGATGACTAGAATGACCAGAGGAGAACCTTCCACCTCTAGGTAAAGACAAATCACCAATCAACAGAGTGGTGTTGAGATTTTGATGAGCTTTAAGCGCCAGAATTTCAATAAACTCTATCGTTTTAGGGTGCCCATAGTAGCGCTTCGTTTTACTACGTAAGACTTGATAACCAACGCCATCGAGAGGCAAGGGTAATGCACCATCTAAACAACCGTTAGCATAACTACCAATAGAGGAGGAAGAGTTTCGGGTAGGATTAACCGCAGACTCCCAAGGAGTAGAACATACTGAAGCTGAGAAACATAAACCCAAAGTTACAATGAAACTCAGCCTCATAGCCTTTAACCTTTAGTAGTGTTCGCCATTATCGTAATAAGCTTTAGGAGATAAGGCGGAAAAGATAACTGCAACATCAATATCGGCACCAGCGATACCGCGCACTTGTTGCGTAATAAGCTTGGCAACTTCATCTTGCACTTCCTGGCCACGGTCGAACCAAAGCACTTCGACAAAAGGATATGCAGCACTCACCTCACCCTCATTGAAAAACGTAGTGTAGATATACTCAAAAGTAAAATCCTCACGCGGACAGTCCATTAGAGGCTGAAGTTCATCCGTAAGGGGTTTTGATAATGCCTGAACAGCTTGTGGCTCTACAGCACGGAATCGAAAATGTGGCATAAACTTACTTCCTAATTATTAGCATCAATGCATGATGATAACAGGAACCAAGTCAGTAATCATCCAAGCCAATGTAACCACTGACCTTTCAATAGATTGTGAATTAGATGTGCTCGATAACGAAGAAAAAGCGTTATGAAAATTCGAAGGTAAAACAGAAAGAGCAAAGCGATACGTCAACATTTAATAATTACATTACTAGAAAATAAAACTATCTGAAGCAAAGGTATGCCATATTCGTTGGATAAACATACACCTGACGCCGAAACTATACGTTAGGAATAAAAGAGCCCCTGACCTAAGCCAGAGGTTATGAACATGGGGGATAGGTGAAGTGGACCAATATCCCGGAGATATGAACTTTCAATCCCCCGATACTTTGGTATCAGAGGAATCGACAGCTCTCCAACTAGTCAGATTCTCTTTTCTTCGGATGCAAAAAAGCCCCAGCATTACTGCTGAGGCTTTAGAGTATGGCAGGGGTGGAGAGATTCGAACTCCCAACACGCGGATTTGGAATCCGCTGCTCTGCCAATTGGAGCTACACCCCTGTAATTCGTGTTTATTGAGACGACGCTCAAATAAGTGGCGGAGTGGACGGGACTCGAACCCGCGACCCCCGGCGTGACAGGCCGGTATTCTAACCAACTGAACTACCACTCCGCAGTGGTATCACTCGCTTTAATAAGCAAGCGTCCGCTTTTGTCTTCACTTTTCGAAAAAGTGAAAATAAAACTAAAGCCTGGCGATGTCCTACTCTCACATGGGGAAGCCCCACACTACCATCGGCGCTATTTCGTTTCACTTCTGAGT
>NZ_JAWOSW010000008.1:0-195921 GCF_033338535.1 Vibrio sp. Vb2131 | reverse complement strand
GGCGCTGGACTAAACAAAGGCCCCCTTTTAGGGGGCTCACACAAAGCCACCTTCTTTAGAAGGTGGTAATTTACTTTTTAGCGTATCTGCTGCCTATCTAAAAAGTATTGCTCAAGATCCAAGTTGTCACTTTTATTACGGATGACTTAACAGTTGGGCTCGTTCTTACTTTTCACTTAGTCGCTACTTTGTTCTCCTCGAATGTGGTTTGGTGCCCACATTCTAAATCCCGACATCTGAAAGCCACTTGAGTCTATAATTTTATTGAGCGTCATTCCTCACTTTTTGGACTATAAAAATGAGATAGTATTCATATCCCACTTAGGTTGCTTGACAGATTAGCAGGACGAACTTTGATAACAAAGAATACAAGGTATGCCATTTTACTCGGCTTAGTTCCCATCGCCATATTTGTAGTGGCCTTTCATTCGATAACCAACTTTTACGTCAACTCGGTAAAAGCGTCGAAAATAGATGCTTACGTAGATTATTTAAATCAAAGGTCTGCCTATTTGGACGGAGCAATAATGAAGCAGATTGCTCAGTTAGATTTTACTTGTAGTGATAGTGATGTAAGAACTTTACGCGACCCACGTTTTTATAACCGTTACATTCGTTTTATTGCGATGACCACAGAAGGCGGAAAAACGTGTTCCACGGTTGGTAGTGAAGTGTCTCGCCCATCTAGTAGTGAACGATTTCAGATGGATGAGAACTTTTTCGCATCACTTATTTTGCCGCAACAGAATGACCAAATAGAGTGGATGGTCATTTATGATAATGAACACGTTGAAGTCTTCTGGGTGCTTGATAACAGTTGGGTTAACGAGGTAATAAAAACGCCTTGCAAAGACTGCCTATTTGTAGAGTTTAAGTATGATGAACCAATATTTGGTGATTTAACGATAAGCCGTGGCAAAGCGAATATTGCAGGAGAAGAAAACGCACTCTCAAAAGAGTTTTTCTTTTCAGGAGAGTCTCAAGCCAACATGCTCATCAAGATATACAGCGGTGAAAAACTTAAAAATTATGCTCAGGAAAGAGTACTTTTGTGGGGCGGTCTTGTAAGTGTGCTTGCTGGTCTTGCGACTGCCTTTGCATACATATCTGGTAAAAGCTTGAGAAAATCCATTACTGGTCTAATTGAAAATGGGATTAGTAATGCAGAATTTATTCCTTACTACCAGGCGATTGTCGATAGTCGCGATGGTAAGACAGTAGGATACGAAGCTCTGATTCGATGGTTGCGGCGTGATGGAATGGTGCCACCAAATATGTTTATTGGTGCTGCAGAAGAAAGTGGCCTGATTATCCCGATGACCAATCAGCTTATTCGTAAAATCATACAAGACTTAAGTGACTTGCCCGAGCATACGTGGGTCAGCATCAATATTGTTTCCTCCCATTTAGAGTCAGGTGTATTAACGAAGTTGCTGTCGGAGTTAAATTGGCCAATCTCTAATAGAATTCATTTTGAGTTGACCGAGAGAATACCAGTAAAAGACACTGAGGCCGCGAAAAAAGAGATTTTGTATTTAACGAATAAAGGCTACAAGTTCAAAATTGACGATTTTGGTACCGGATATGGTGGCTTTTCTTACCTACAAGACTTGGGCATCCGATGTCTAAAAGTGGATAAGATGTTCATTGATCCAATAGGATCTGACGACCAAAAATTGAAAGTGCTGGACTCAATTGTGTCTGCAGCGAACAAAGCGGAATGTGAGATGATTGCAGAAGGTGTAGAGAGCCAGGCTCAAGTCGAATACCTGGCTCAGCATGCGATTTACCTTATTCAAGGTTATGTTTACGCTAAACCAGAGCCCCTGACTAACCTTGCAAGTGCTTAACATCTATAACGTCAACATCCCTCTTTAAAGGTGCCAGTTTCCTAGGGTAGCGCTGATTTTTGCTGATGGGCTCACACTTGAGGATTCCTAACACTCTCATTACTCCTAGAGTGTTAGGAATTAACGTTACTTAGGAGGAGAGTGCGGCTCTTTTCGTTTTGATTGACGTAATGAGCTGAGGTAGTAATGACATTACGATCATTCCCAGCATTAAGCTGTATTGCAGAGGAGTGAACGTTTCCCCCAATAGCAGTAGGCCCGAAACAATGCCTGCGACTGGGTTTGCAATACCACCAAAGGTAAAATCTACGACCGACATCCGCTGTAATAACCATACATACATGCCATACCCTAATGCGGTGTTCAGAATAATTACCCAAAGTAACCCTAGAATATTCGTCATGGATACGTCCTGAACGACCGTAGCATATGGCTCTGGATTGTTTATCGCCAGCACACTTGTTGCGATAGACATAATCACGCCACCCAAAATGAGCTGCCATGTTAACACTGTCCACCAGTGCATTTTTGTACCTAGTGACTTTGTTACGCTACTTCCTATCACGATGCACATAATGGCGGAGATCATCGCAAGTAAGCCCACGGGGTCGAGAGAAATAGAGCTAGGATCAAATAAGAACCAAGCTAAAGCAATCAAAGTTGCGCCGCTTATCGCTTGAATGCCACTAGGCTGACGTTTGTAGACCGCCCAACCAAACAGCATCGCAAAAACGGGGACCGAAACCATACCAACACCAGAGATGGCAGAAGGAAGCGTTAACGCCATGACAAAAATAAGACCAAAGAAGCAAGCGATGTTGATGGTTCCTAAAACAAGCAGCACCTTCCACTCACTTCTTTTTGGAAACGAGGGCTTTATTGCCAGCAACAAAAGACCCGCAGGCAGTGCCCTTAGAGCGCCAAGTAAAACGGGAGGCCAGTCCGGTAGAGTAAACTGAGTAACAGCGTAAGTCGTCCCCCAAAAAAAGGCAGGAATCATCGCAAGTAAAATGTTCATGTTAAATATCTTTATGTAGAGATAATTAAATGTAACGATATCGGCAAGGTGGCTTTTTGTAAAGTATCTTTATGTTAAAATAAAAAATATATGATGTTTGGAGAGAAATAATGGATGCAATTGATAGAGTGGTAGAGCAGTGGGCTAGGGAGAAGCCAGACCTCGACACTGAACCGATGGCAATAATGGGTCGACTAATGCGAATTGCAAAACACATGGAATCTAGGGTCGCCGAGCTACATAAGAAGTACGATCTGAAAATGGGTGAATTTGATGTGTTAGCGACACTGCGTCGAGCTGGTTCACCATATTGTCTTACTCCTTCAGCGTTAATAGAGTCGATGATGCTCACTTCGGGTGCGATGACCAATCGCTTAGATAAACTTGAGAAGAAAGGGTTTATTACCAGAACCCATAGTAAAGAAGACCGACGTAGCGTCACCGTTGAACTAACAGAGCAAGGCTTAACCTTAATTGACAAGCTAATTTTGGAGCATGTAGACGTTCAGCAATCGTTATTGCATGGTCTAGAAGGCAATGAAAAAGCGCAGGTTAACCAGGCGTTAAAATTGCTATTGCCACAATTTGAGTGAGAACGCAGAAGGAGGTAGGGGATATGAAAAGCAAAGAACTAGAACAATACTTAAGTACCTTCATGTGTGCAGAAAGTGATTTCCCATTTGGGCCTGAAGCGGTTGTATACAAAATCAAAGGCAAGATGTTTGCCATCATTGCAGAGAGAAACGGTCGGGAGTATGTCAGCGTAAAAGTAAAACCAGAAGATGGAGAAGTCTTAACGTCGCAGTTTACGGACATTATCCCGGGTTATCACTTAAATAAGCGTCATTGGATAACGGTTTATTTTAACGGTGATGTCGAGGATGGGTTGATTCAAGACTTGTGTGAACGCTCTTATGCTCTTGTCGTTGCCAAGCTGCCGAAAGCACAACGAGCGTTGCTTGGTGAGTAATCGGCAACGCACTGGCCTCTGTTGTTTTGTCGCTCGTTGCTCGTAGTCTTTACGGAAAAATTCGCACCTTTTTCATCCTCGGGCTATATAAGAATAAGAAGGTGGAAAAGGGGAATGATATGCGAGCATTATCTGAATGGCTAAAAGAATACGGGGAGAGTCACCAAAACCCTATCAACCAAAAGATTCACACAATCGCAGTTCCAGGTATTTACCTTTCTGTGGTTGGACTTATTTGGTCGATTCCCCAGATTTCATTATTAGGCTTCGAACTTAATTGGGTTTGGGTAGCGGTGATCCCCACTTGGGTTTTCTATTTTCGTTTGTCTCTGAGCGTATTCATGATGATGATCGGCTACACATTAGCGTGCATTGGCCTTATTTGGTTTCTAGAGGTATTGATGTTGCCCGTTCTGCATATTTCTATGCTCTTGTTTGGTGTATTGTGGATATTGCAATTTATCGGTCACAAGATTGAAGGTAAAAAACCGTCGTTTTTTGAGGATTTACAGTTTCTACTCATCGGCCCGATTTGGGTGTTCAGAAAACACTAGCGATAAGCAAAATCAGGCATCATCCGAATGACACAAGACATATAACGTTCAGAGATTATGTAGCTCTTACTACAGAATACCTCTCATTCTTATTGCCACGACAAGCATTCACTTTAGATACGCACTATGATTAAAGAGGTGCCAACGCACTTTACGCTATCGAGATACTTAAACTTACGGCAAGTTTACTTTAGGGGGATGAATGTACGACCGACAATATAAATATGCCTATTGGAGAGAAGAGCGTAAAAAAGGCAAATGGCACTATATATTAAAGTCCTTCTTTATGATTTGTTGTGCATTACTGCTTGGTAAAGTCATCGGTTTGTTCATTTTTGGAGAGCTGCATTCTTTAAGCGACATTTGGGAACAACTCCCAGCGGATGTTTTTATTATGATGCTCGTGGGCTTTCCAATTAGTGTCCTTGGTTGGTACCACGAAGAGTCAAAGTTTTTCCGGGCACTGCGACGCAAAGAAAAGCGGTTAAAAGGCAATCAAAATAAACCGAAATAGAGTAACCTTTGTCTCTGTTTGGATTGCCACTTACCTATCTGATCGATTCTATCCCTTCCAGTTGTTTAGCGTTTAGTTACGTGTTGCAAAAAGCCTTCTTAATACAACAAACAGCCCCCAGTGTTGTGGAAGTTGGTACTGTAAGAAACATTAAAAAACGAAGTTGAGCATTAGCGTATAAAGGCTCGCACTGTCATCCTTTGGGGCTGATGAAAACGCGCCAGAGCTATTATTGTAGGCGTTGAACCTTTGCCATTCTGCGTTTAGGGAAACGTTGTAATCTAGGTCGTATCTCAATCCGAGTAAGAAACTGTCTCCACTTTTTTTATCCCGACTATTAAACTGCTGACCGTAAACAATATAAGGAGTCAGCTTGTTTACATTATAACTTGTTGTCGCGTACCAAGATGAGGAAAGATTGCTGGTCTGTCCTTCTGCCATAATCACAATGTTATCGAGCTCGTATCTTAACCCTAGAGAGAACAGATCGATCGTGTTGTTTTTTTCTGTTTCAACTAGACGGTCAATGATTGTGGTTCCGCCACCGGGAGTGGACTGCTCAATGTTAGAGAGCGTCGTTGTTTGATCATAATCGCCGTGGAGGTAGGAAAAATTCCAACGATAGCTCTCTCCGCTTAGCGTTAAGTTCATCCCTGCAGTATTGTTTGACTCAATTTCCAATTCAGTACGTTCATTGATGGTTACGTCACTATTGTCTTTAAACCCGACAAACGGCATGGCAGTAAGTACGACTTGCTCATTGAGGTCATGAATCCAGCGTGCAGATAGGCCGTTATAAGCCGTGATACCTAGAATGCTGTCATATACCTCATTCGGTGGGCGGGCTTGGGTAAAAGCGTGGCCGACATAGTTGTACTCAGACATCAAAAACAGTGGCAGTCTTAAGCGTCCTCCTCGTATTTCTATGTTTTGATAGGTATAAGCCAAATACGCCCACTCGAGCTGAGGCGAGCTCCAATGGTCTTGCGGGCGCTTTACGACTTGTGCGGATGCCCGAAATGCCTTGTGAAAATAATCGAGCTGCATGCCGAAAGTGGTATCGCAATCGAAACAAGATTCATCGCCAATAAAGCGGTTAACTAGTAACGTAGTTGGGTTATCGGATTTTGCCCACGAAGTAGAGCCAAAACCACTTAAAGAAAGTTGTTCTGTTAGTTCAATCGTGGCTGAGCTCGGAAAGGTCGCGATACTCAGCGATAACATGGTTAAATATTTTTTCATATCAGTTCTCCGAGCTAACCACACATAAAACATGAGCATTACTAGGGACGCTCGATGTTGGGGCATAACCAATTCTATTCGGCTTCTCTTGCATCCATGCTATGAGGTCATCAATGCTGGAGCGTGCAATCACTTTTGGCGGTCTAGCTTTACCTGAAAAAGACAAGCTTGCCCAATGCGCGTTCATTTGCGCTAAATTTTTGTTGAGAAGATAACGATAGAACTCAGCTCTTTCTGTTGATGTCGCAGGCCAGTCAGAGAGTTCAATTCGCTGGCCTTGTAAAAGTTGCGTCTTCCCTCTGTACAACTTTCGCGCTTTATTGACAGTGAGCGGAGAGAATTCGTCATTAAATGAGAAAACGGCGTAGCTCTCTGCAGCGAGAGCTTGGCAATTTAATGAAAGAAGGGCAATCAGAATGAACAGATAGCGTTTTATGTAACGCAAAGGAAAAGCAACGCGAGAATGATTTCTACTCATAGAATCCACCTACATTGCTTGTTCAATTTGATACAACAGTTTTTCTTTGCGCACAGGCTTTGGTACGTAGGCATCCATTCCTGAATCAAAGCAGCGTTGAATATCATCATCAACGACGCTTGCTGTTAATGCGATAATGGGCGTCTTAGCTAATCCTTTACTCGCTTCATAAGCTCTAATTTGCCTAGAAGCTTCAAACCCATCCATTATGGGCATCATGCAATCCATCAAAATAACATCAAACTTTCCATCTTTTTGGAACATTTCGACTGCAATTTGTCCGTTTTCTGCGACTTCGAATTGATAGCCTGCTTTAGATAGCAATAGAGAAGCCACTTTCTGGTTCACTCTATTATCTTCGACAAGCAAGATGCGTTCGGAGCGAATAGGCGTTACCGTTGCTTCTGGTTGCTCAGAACTTGCAGGTAGTTCATGAGTTTTATCGGGGGTGGTGTTCTCTTGGTGTGGTTCAGCAGGCGTCGTGTTGGAAACACGTAACCCAATTGCCTTATCTAACTTCTCTTTAAGCAACCCTGCTTTAAACGGTTTGGGCACATAGTCATCCATTCCAACGTCAAAGCATTTTTGTATATCGTCATCGACCACACTTGCCGTTAGAGCAATAATCGGAATTCTGAAAGCGCGTTTTTCTTTTACTTCTATTTGACGAATTATTTGGGTGGCTTCAAATCCATCCATTACGGGCATCATGCAGTCCATTAAAATTAGGCTGTATTGATTCTGTTGAAATTTCTCAACCGCTTCTTGTCCGTTTACAGCGACATCAAAGTCGAAGCCAGCTTTTGTGACGTGTAGCCCCGCGATTTTTTGATTGACCGTATTGTCATCAACGACCAAAATTTTCGGCAGAGATTTAACATGTTGCGCTGAAGTGCTCTCTTGTTGTGCGTGCGAGAAATTTGCCGCACAACTTTCAAGTGCTTTAATTAAGCGCTGCCCTAGTAGTGGCTGAGTGACCAAGGCGCTGATACTGTTTCTAAAGTCGAATTGTGGGCTATGAAGGTGCTTGATGAGGCAGACACGAATGTTTCGTTTACAAAGGCTTTCTATCTCATCGATATGCATCGCCGCTGCATTTGGTGATGCTTCTACATGAATAACGATAACGCGCTCGTTATCAATCCACGTTGGCAACGCACTTAAGGTATCTACTGACTGCGTTATATTGATGTTGAAAAAACTTAACTCGTTACGCAGTTTTTGTTCTAGTTGAGTACTGCTGCATACAATCCATATATCGTTGTGATTCAGAGCGTGATAAGCGTTAAACTCTTGCGTCACAACAGGTGCAGTTAGTTCAAAGAAGAAGCGACTGCCTTTACCTTTCTCGGATTCAAGTTGAATTTCTCCACCCATTAGCTCAACTAATTGCGTGCTAATGGCAAGCCCAAGTCCAGTTCCCCCAAATTGTCGGGTAGTAGAGTTATCCTCTTGGGCAAATGGAGCAAATATTTTCTTTTGCTGCTGGGCATCAATACCAATCCCAGAATCTTTAACGGAAAACTCGATGACCGCTTCACCATTTTTTATTTCGCGGGTGATGACCGATAGCTCTACACTGCCTTGTTCGGTAAATTTTACCGCGTTAGACATGAAGTTCATGACAACTTGGCGTATACGATGGTCATCCAACATTACGTGGTAAGGCGTGTTACGGCTAATGTTGACTTGCACATCGATGCCTTTTTCCTTTGCTTTCGGTGAAATGATAGAAGCAATGTCATAGATAGACTCTCGAACACAAGTTGAATGTGGGCTAATGAGCAACATCCCAGATTCAATTTTTGAGAAGTCTAGAACGTCATTAATTAAACTCAAAAGCAGTTGGGAGGAGGTTTCAATCGTGTCGACGTAATCGCGTTGTGTGGCAGTCAGGGAAGTATCGGATAAGACTTCAGAGATACCAATAACGCCATTTAGCGGCGTGCGGATCTCGTGGGACATGTTGGCCAAAAAGCTACTTTTGGCTTTACTCGCCTTAATTGCATCATCTTTTGCTTGTTCTGCATCTTCTTTAGCTTGTGTGAGCTTTAGTCTGGACAACATCCGCTCATCACTAAGCTTTTTTACCTCTCGAGCAAACTTACTCAGCTCGTCTTTACCCTTTATTAGTTGAGCAAGAGGTGAATTTTCAGTGTTACTTTGTTCATTGCTTTCGTTACTGAGAAATTTGAGGACTAGATTCAAGTTTCCAGTAACTTTTCGCACCAATCTTAGCGTTAAACTTACGACCAACAGCGTTAAAAGGCTCATCATTGCGATAAAGGTAAAGCGGTGCTGTGTCGTCGTGTTGATTGTCTTTGATATATCATCACTCAGCTGTTGTTCCATTTTGTCGTCAACACTTTGTAATAACGATAAGCGTTTGTTGAGTGCAGATAACCCCGCATCAATCTCATCCGGGGTTAATGATTTGAGTTGAGCTGGTTGCAATAAATAAGCACGAAACTCTTGGCTTTTGATAAAGACTTCACCCGTAAACGTCTCAATGAGCAGATCTACTTGTTGTTGATTGGCATTTAGCGTCACAAAACGCTCTAGAAATAGTTGTTGGTTCTGGATTAAAGATTGGATAGAAGCCTGTGTTGTGAGGTCATACTCGTTATTTTCCTCTGAAGATCGAATCAAATATTCGCTTAATCTATGCTCTTCAGTGGACCAAAACATCAACCATTCAAGTTGCATCAAAGAAGAAAGGTGAGTGTTTGTTTCATAACTCACATTTCTAAAATAGACTTTGTCTAAGCTCATGAGGATTTCTTTGAACGTATCAGCGCGCCACTCTGCCGCATCTAACTTTTCTTCTTGATTTTGCGAAGAGAGCATCGAGAGGGTTGCTTCCTCAAAGCTTGTCAACTGGTTTAGTATCTCAGCGTTTTCACCGAATACTGGTGCAGCGGTGTCGCGTAACAATTGAGATATCTGCTGAGTTTTTAGTTGCTTATCTATTAAATCAGGGTTATTCGGTAGGTGATAAAGCGAAGATACGCGGTCGACGTAGACAGAGAATAACTGTGCTTTTTGTAGTTCCTGAGCCTGGATAGAAAGGCTTTGTACATGTTTACCCGCGAGGACAAGCAACAATAAAATTGGCAGCAAAACCAACCCAAATAGCTTTTGTTTTACCGACAGGTTGTTCCAAGAAAAGATTCCTACCACGCGCATTTCCATATCCAAGAAGTTGATATGAAAAGTGTAGTTTATTTATCTCAGATGTTAGATTTTAAGAGAAAATTCATATTAATGAGGTGGGGGAAGTGTGACCGATATTGCATTACGAGTACTAACGCGCTAAGCGGCAATAGTTAACAAAACGGCGTTCTAAGCAAAGTGATTGACGCTTTGAGCGCCACTCCCTCGTTGGTATTCAAATGCAATCAATTCCTCGGCAGGTACAGGTCTACCTAAGAAAAAACCTTGTACGACGTCACAGTGGAGAGACTCCATTCGTGTGAGTTGAGTTTGAGTTTCTACGCCTTCGGCTACTACTTTCATTCTTAGGTTGTGAGCCATGGATACAATCGCGCGAACTAATGAATCGTCTTGATCGCTTTTTCGGATTTGAGCGATAAATGAACGATCAATCTTGAGCCCGTCAAAAGCCATATGTTGTAGGTAGGCAAGGGCTGAATACCCCGTACCAAAGTCATCTAGCCAAACTTCCACTCCGATACTTTGTAGTTTTTTAAGCACATATTGAGCTTTCTCTGTATCATCAATAAAAAGTGACTCTGTCACTTCAACATGAATGGTTTGAGGGGCGACATCATGTCGTCGTAAATACTTAGAAAATAATTGACTTAAATCTTGGCGATAGATTTGTCTTGGGGACAAGTTTAGTGCAATGTGAAAATCAGTACCGAAATGTTCTGCCCACATTGCCCGCTGAGCAACTGCCGTCTCAATGATATGTTCTCCAAGCTCCAATATTAAATCACTTTGTTCTGCGATCGGGATAAACGATTCTGGACTGATATAACCTTTCTCGGGATGATTCCACCTAACCAATGCTTCGACCCCAATTAGGCGATAGGTTTTTAGATCAAATTGTGGTTGATACCACAGCTCGAATTGAGACAAATCACGTACTGAACGACGCAGTTCTCGTTCTATGTATAAACGTTGTTTAATCGTTTCATCAAACGTGGAATCGTATATCGTCATAATGTCTTTACCGCGTCTTTTGGATTCCTGCGCCGCAAGAGAAGAAAGCTGTAAAAGAGACTCAGCGTTTGAACCAAATTCTGGATACACAGCAATTCCGAGGCTTGCCGTAATTTGAATATCGTTCTCTTCCAAACTAAAGGGAGAGAGTAGTTGGCGATGAATATCGTGCGCTTTTTCTGTAGCTTCATGATTGTCCGAGCACGGAAAGGCCAGTACAAATTCATCCGCACCTACTCGACTTACGATGGTAGAAAGGCGGTAAAGCGGCTTAAAATAACTCGGCAAACGGCCTTGAAGCTCTGAGGCAAGATGGCCTAGCAATTTATCCCCAATGTTATGTCCATAGTTATCGTTAATGTGCTTAAAGTCATCCAAGTCAATAAACACAACCGCGAGTGAGGGGGATTTGTGGTCAGTTATTTGCGTTTGAATATCAATGAGTAACTTTTCTCGGTTTGGCAGGGAAGTCAGAATATCGTGGTACGCCATGAACTCAACTCGGCTGGTGTATCGGTTCACTTTGTTTGACATTTTGTTGTACGCCGAAATAAGTTCTCCCACTTCATCTTTGCTTTGTATGTCGGTGACTGGCAGCGCTTGGGTATTTGACTCTGAAAATTGATCTTTTAGTTGCTTGAGTGGCTTAGTTAACGACCGCCCCAAAACATAAGCGATGATGCTACCGAATAGAACGGATATCCCACTGATCGTTAGCAGCAAGTTAAACATCTTCTGTTTATCGTTTGAGGTAATCGCTTGGACTTGTTCAATGTTCTGTTCTTTTTCTTCCAGTAGATGTATCAAGTTAAGCTCAAGATATACCGCCCCAAGAGTTATGTTTGATTGCTGAATCGGCGCTGCGATCTCCAACTGATGCTTGGAAAAGGAAACGAGAGTTCTGGATTCTTTTATTGCTTTCAAAATAAAAGGAGAGCGGTAATGAGGTTGGGCAAACATCCTTAGCTGAGTAGTGCCGTCGTGAAAGATTAGCCCTTCATTGTCAACAACATGTATTTTCGATACATCTGGCTGGCTCAATGTTGCCTTAATTTGCTCATACGCTTGACTGATATTGTCTGTATAGAGTGGATCAAAAAGCTGTTTTGATAATAGCTCTGCATAAACCAACCCTTTTTGCTTAACGTAAGATTCTGTTTTTTCTTGAGAGTTGTTCGTGATTTGTTGAGTTAAGCTATTTGAATACGCATCGTAACCGTGCATGTATAACGCAAGATTTATCACCACAACAAACAAGACAACGAACATTGTCGAGCAAATGTACTTGGTTTCGAGTGAGAGCTTTTGAAACATCAATCCACCTTCGGTAATAAGTGAACTGACTTGCGCACTGTACTTAAGGAGGCTCGCATTTCTGGAGTAAGCGCGCTGAATTTTTTGGTGTTCTGAAACTTTTTAAGTGCGAGAGAGCCTTCGTGAGTTGTATCCATATCAAGCAGTATGGACGTGATTTTACGTTGTTGCTCTAGGCTCATGCTTGGAGAAGCGAGAATCAAATCCCTGGGTATTTCAACAGAACGAGAAAAAATCGCTAGTTTGTCTTTCATGTTCTCTGGCAAATCTTTGGGATTGTTCCAGTTGAAGTTACTGAATGCTCCTGCTGCAACTCTCTGTTTATATACCCATACAGATAGGTTGATTTCATTTGACTGAGCGAGTTGCTCATCAAGGAATAAATAACCAATACTGTCTTTGGCCGGTTTGTCATCAGGCGAGGGAAGGTATTGCAGTTTTTCTCCGTGGTTCAGCAATGTAATCGCAGGTAGGTAATAGCTGCTGGTAGACGTGCGCTTTTCGAAAACAAGCGTTTTTCCGCGCAGGTCAGAAAATGACTCAATGCCACTCTCTTTATTAGTAAAGAACACCGTATGATATTTTTGCAGGCCTTTTTTCCATCGTATAGCAAGAACTTGGCTATTAGACTCCTTTTCTAAGGTCATCGCATTAAAGGGGGTCGCCGTTGCAATTTGAACGGTGCCATTTTCAAGCGCAACCGCGAGCTGACGATAATTTTTAAATACCTTTACCGCCCCTTTTGCGTAACCATATTCAGTCATATTTTCAGTTACATACTGAGTAAGGGGCGTCGCTTTTTTGATTTTGCTTTGGGCTTTATTGGACACAATGCCAAATGTGAATGTTTTCTCAATATTTTCTTGTGCACTGACGACAAAAGGTGAACTCAGCAAAGTGAGTAATAACAGAGTGCAGGCAGGTTTCATCCGGCTTCAACTTCCTTCTGGTGCATGTCAGTAATATTTAGTATTTATCAATGTGCCGAAATCAACCTTAAAAACAGTATGATGTACAAATTTCGTTGTGTGCGCACTTATTATAATGTGACTTGGTCACTTATTCCGTTCAAATAGTACCGAATTTGACGTTTATGTACAGGATGAATGTATCACCGTGAGTCTGAATTCACTGGATTCTTGGTCAAGCGCTGTATTGGCTGTGAGCTAATGCGCCTTATGTATCGCTATTTTGTACTAAGAAAATTTTTCCAATTGTTTTTGATACTTTTTCTCGAGAGCTTCATTGCCTGCTGCACGTTCAAGTTGAATCATGAGTTGCAAAGAGGGCTTCTTCACGCCATACATTTGATTGAATCTCATTAATCGAATTCTAGCTTCAGTATAATCACCGCTATCAATTTCTATTTTAGCGAGTTGCAAAATCGATTTTGGTCTATGAGGGTCATGATCGATAGCTCTAGTAAAGTAGTATCTCGCTTTGTCTTTATCTTGTGATTTTAGCGCACAAAAAGCTGCATTCTCATAGCTTGCTGGAATAAGGTAGTAATAAGGCTGCTCAATGGCTCGATTAAACATCTGATCGGCTTTTTCGAAGTCACCTCGCTTGCAAAGAAAAGTACCGTAGTTATTGAGCACATTTCCGTTTTTAGTGTGTTGGCGTAGAGAGCGTTTATACATCTGTTCGGCTTTAATATCTTCACCAACCGTTTCGTAGTAGTGAGCCATAGATAATTGCGCGCGATAGTATTGAGGTGCGTGGTTTAAGGCTTGTTGTAAGTTATCATGCGCGCGAATCATGTTACCGCCGTCTAAATAACCTAAGCCAAGTGCGATACGTGATTCTGCCATTGCCACAGGATCGGCTTTAACGACAGGGCTTCCATCTTCTTTCACCGTCACGCAACCCACGAGTGCAAACTGAGACAATAATATTAGTGCACCGAGCTTTGCTGTTTTCATTCTTTATCCCTACATCCCTGAATCTTTCTGCATGATATGAATTACTTAGCAAAAACCTATTGAGGAAAAAACACTATGCGATCAGGTTTGCAAACTGTTATGAAAAAGCCGCCATATGGCGGCTTGGTTCACATATTACATTTCGGTAATGATGAGTGCTTTGTTTGCTTATTTTGAAGCTAATCGTCTTTAGTGAAAGCATCTTCACTGAAGTGATCGAGATCGTACGGTGTTTGCTGATAAACACAGTAGTTCAGCCAGTTTAAAAAGAGGAGGTGTCCATGGCTTCTCCAGCTTGCAATTGGTGGGTTATCTGGGTTGTTGTTTGGGTAATAGTTGACAGGAATAGCGGGCTCCATACCTTCGCTTAAATCTCGGATATATTCATTATGTAGGGTGTGAGAATCATACTCAGGGTGTCCTGTGACAAAGACATTGCGTTTGTCTTTTGTGGTGGCTAAGTACACACCTGCGACATCCGATGTCGCTAAAATGTCTAAGTCAGTATGCTCTTCTAGAAAGTGAGGCGAAAAATCTGCGTAACGCGAGTGAGGAGCCAAAAACGTGTCATCAAATCCGCGTAAGATAGGGTGAAATTGATGATGGATTTGATGGTGATACACGCCTGAAAGTTTTTCTTTACGCGTTTTTTTAGGTAGATCGTAGAGTAGCTTTAACCCTGCTTGCGCAGCCCAGCAAACATAAAGAGTGGATGTCACATGATCTTTTGCCCACTCCATGATGGTTTTGAGATGATCCCAATAAATGACATCTTCAAATTGCACCAAACCTAATGGAGCCCCAGTAATGATCATGCCATCGAAGTTTTTATCTCGCACCATTTCAAATTGGCGATAAAACGTGTCTAAATGTTCAGTTGGCGTATTTTTACTCGGGCGGTTATCAATGCGCAGTAATTCGACGTTAACCTGTAGTGGGCTGTTTGAGAGTAGACGCAGAAACTGAGTTTCAGTCTCTATTTTTTTTGGCATCAGATTAAGGATCAGCACTCTTAAAGGACGTATTTCCTGACTCGCTGCACGCGTTTCACTCATCACGAAGATGTTTTCTGTCCTTAATACATCGGTAGCTGGTAATTGATCTGGAATTCTAATTGGCACGACTTTCTCTCCCTAAGCATAGTCAATATAGACGTCTATACTTCTAAAGCTAACTTAATTAAGTTTAGATGTCGATACGAAATCCGACTTTTCAATCTACTCTTTACATTATGGTAAACCGTACTCGGGGTTGTCACACAATTGTGACTAAAGCAGAGTTTCTGATGAGATAGGTTTGAAACGCAGTGTGTACTATTTGCTGGTAATTATGCGATCACGTTAATATGTGAAGGTGACTTCGTAGTAAGGAAGTCTCAAATTAATGAGCCATACTAAAAACAATCAGCTCACCATTTTGCATTAATGTGCATATTTGGAAACATCGTCAGTGGAGGACATTATGTTCGGTATTTTCAAGAGAAAGACAAAGATTCAGAGCATCGCTCAAGAAGTTCCTTGCGTGCTACTGCATTCGTTTGGTGATAAAGACATTTATACGCCGGAAGAGATTGATCAAGCTCTTCAAAAGCTGGGTTATGATAAGAGCAAGGATATCAGTCATTATCAGTATGCGTATGGAATGTTTGCCGATGAAGCTTCTTACGAGCTCCTAGAACTAACGGATGAGCTAGGTAATTATGGTCATTTCCAACGTGAAGTAGGTAAGATGCTACTCAATACACCTGAGCCGATTGATATGCATATCTACTTTGAAATTTCTCGTCAGCACCAAAACGTCAGCCTTTCACCTGGTCATCAAAAAGTAAGCGAAAGTGATGGTGTGTAAACATCGTTAGTGGTATTCCATCGTGAGATGAGTTGGGTATAATGCGCGGCCTAATTATCCGGACATGTTGTCGGTTACATTTCTGTTGAGCGTTAATGCCTTATGTTCAAAATGCTTGTCTCTATGCCACCAATGTTGGCGCTGTCGATAGCGATTGTATGTGAAGTGATTGCCACTTCTTATATTCCCAAAACAGAGCAATTTACGAAAGTAATGCCGAGCACAGTCGTTTTGATTGGTTACGGCATCGCTTTCTTCTTGCTTTCCGTCACAGTGCAAACAATGCCTGTCGGGGTTGTTTATGCCATATGGAGTGGTGCTGGGATCGTTTTGGTTGCGACGGTTGGTTACTTTGTTTACGGACAGCGTCTAGACTTACCAGCCCTAGTTGGTATTGGGTTTATCATCGCTGGTGTGTTGATCGTAAATTTATTATCCAAAACAGTAGGGTACGAATAACGCCACTCTACTTGTTAAGTGAATAAGAAGCCGCAGCGAGAAATTGCTGCGGCTTTTTAGTGCAAATTCAATCGCTAATGGCGAGTATTGATATGATGTCTTATTGTTGCATTCATCACGGTCGCATTATGTGATTGAAAAACAGGCATTATTTAGCGCATTGAAAATACAAAGTTATATTTCTTCAAACGTTAGGAAAGGGCAGTAGATAAATCACTCCGATAGATGTTAACGTGGCGACTCATCTGTACTGCTTTTTCATTCCCTACATATTTCTGCAAAGTTCTTATTGTGTAGTGTGTCGAAGAACCATAGAATCCGCGCGCTTTAATTTATGTTATTAGCGTTATCAATGATAAAAGTGCAGTCCATTATCATTGTTTTTATCACTTATAGATGGGCACATCTGACAATACTTACATGAACAAATACAAAAAGCCTGCATTCAAGGCCGAATTTCTTTTGCCTCGTTACTGGGGAACGTTAATTATCATTAGCGTGATGTACTTACTTAGCCTCCTTCCTTTTAAAGTTCAACTAGCTTTGGGACGCAACATTGGTCGTTTAGCTATGCGATTCATGAGAAAACGTCAAGTTACGATCAGACGCAATCTTGAGCTTTGCTTCCCTCATATGGAAAAATGCCAACGCGAAGCAATTCTAAAAGACAACATCGACAATACTGGCATCGCACTTTTTGAGACCGCAATGGCATGGTTTTGGTCAGATAAACGGGTAAACAAACACGTCACGATAAAAGGCATGGAGCATCTAGAGGCTTTAGAGAAGTCAGGCAAAGGTGCATTAATGTTGGCCGTACACTCAATGAATCTAGAGTTAGGTGCTCGAGCTTTTGGCATTAAAAAGTCTGGAACCGGTGTTTATCGCCCAAACAATAATCCGTGCTTTGATTATTTTCAGTATAAGGGACGCTCTCGCTCTAATCGTACACTGATTGATCGTAAAAACGTCAAAGCCATGCTTGAAGCACTTAAAACAGGTGAGCGGGTTTGGTATGCACCGGACCACGATTATGGTAACCGACGCTCGACATTTGCACCGTTATTTGCCGTTAAAAATGCTTGTACTACGACAGGCACAAGTTTGTTGGTTGATTCTACAGATTGCGCCATTGTGCCTTTTACGATGGTAAGAGGAAAAGACGGACACTATACCCTAACCATTAGTGCGCCCGTCGAAGGTTTCCCGAAAGAGGATCATCAACGTGCCGCCGCATTCGTGAATCAAATAGTTGAAACATCAATCATGGCAAGTCCGAGCCAGTATATGTGGCTTCATCGTCGGTTTAAAACTAGACCAGAGGGTGAGGACTGTTTGTACAAGCCTAGGCTCATCCCTAGCTTGGCATAACACATAGAGAGCCTACAAAAAGCCCAAGGAACATACGAACCTTGGGCTTTTACTTTCTATTCTTTTCGCTTTATAAGTAGCGATCTTTTAGGTGAGCTTGAAAGTGTTTAGCATTCAGTGTTTCACCCGTGGCTTGTTTTACCAACTCATCAGTGGTGAATAAGCTACCTTTACTCCAGATGTTTTCCGAGAGCCAATTGAATATCGGAGCTAAGTCGCCAGAACGAATAACCGCATCTACATCGACGGTTTGTTTCATTGCTGCCATAAATTGTGCAGCGTACATCGCACCGAGCGTGTAGGACGGGAAATAGCCAAAACTTCCGTCTGTCCAATGGATATCTTGCATACAGCCATTTTTGAAGTTTCCTTCGGTTGATAGCCCCAAGTACGCTTTCATCTTTTCGTTCCAGAGTTCTGGTACATCTGTATGTTTGATGACGCCGTTCATGAGATCTCGCTCAATTTCATATCGAAGAATAACGTGAGCAGGATATGTTAGTTCGTCAGCATCTACGCGAATAAAGCCTTTTTCTACGCGAGTGTAAATTTTGGCTAAATTGTCTTTTTCGAATTCACTACCAGAAAAATGGTTAGAAGCCAGTCGAGCGAGGTGATCGATAAACGCGCTGCTTCGTCCTATTTGCATTTCAAAGAAGAGTGATTGTGATTCATGAATACCCATAGAGCGAGCTTCTCCCGCGGGTGTTCCTGATAAATCTTTTGGTAGCCCTTGCTCGTATCGAGCATGGCCAGTTTCGTGGACAATCCCCATCAATGATTGGACAAACTCGTTTTCATTATAACGTGTCGTAATACGCACATCTGTCGGTACACCGCCACAAAATGGGTGGGTACTCTCATCAAGTCGACCGTGTTCAAAATCGAATTGAAGTAGCTTCATGACTTCCAAACCGAGCGCTTTTTGCTTTTCCGCAGAGTAGTGTGCAGTTGGCAATAAGATGTTGTCTGATTGTTGTTTTTCAAGCGCTTCATCGATCAAAGTAGGAAGCCAGGTTTTCACGTCAGCAAAAAGAATGTCTAACGACGCAGACGTTGTGCCAGGTTCATAAACATCGAGCATGGCATCATAAGGAGTCGTGCCATTTGCTTCGGCTCTAATTTGCGCTTCTTCCTGCGATAGCTTTACGACTTCAGCCCAGTTCTTTTCAAAACCAGCCCAGTCGTTTTCTCCACGTTGTGTACGCCATGCATGTTCACATTTGGAGCCAGCAAGAGATTGAGCTTGAACTAATGATTCTGGTAGTAAGTTAGCTTGCTGCCACCCACGCTTCATTTCTCTTAGGATAGATTTTTCTTTTGTAGACAGCGTCTCTTCTTCTGCCTGAGCGAAAAGCTCTCCCAAGTGCGGTTTAGTCATTAAAGAATGGATATGTACATCGAGCTCTGCCGTGGCATTCGATCGTGCTTCAGCGCCACCAGGTGGCATGACCGCTGCTTGATCCCAATCTATGATGGCAGATAGATGCTCAAAATTTGCCACTTTTTTGGAATGTTCAACGAGTTTTGTAAATGCGTTCATGTGACTACTCTTATTCTTTTGTTCTTTCCCTAAACACCCGATAACGGGTCCTTCATATGGTGTTGCACTAAGCAACCTACGTTAATTTACTAATAATTAACAATTAACTCCAACCCATTGTCCATAAACTCACCCAGTTGTATAGCTCTCTTAAAAAAGAAGCTTGCGAATCTTGTGGATTGGCGGTATTGATGAAGGATTGACAATTAATTATGACGATAATATGGATATTTTGAATTTCGAGGCATTTATTATTGCCATTACGATTTTAACGTTAACGCCAGGTTTAGATACTGCACTTGTTATCCGTAACACTAGCCGCTCGGGCCTAAAAGATGGATGTACAACCAGTCTAGGGATTTGCTTTGGCTTATTCGTACATGCTTTTTTTTCTGCGGTTGGTATCTCGGCGATTCTTGCGCAATCTGCAGAGTTGTTCCAAATCGTAAAAATGATTGGCGCAGCTTATCTTATCTGGCTTGGTTTGAGCAGTTTAAAAGCGCTAATGTCGTCGAAAGATGGATTGACCGTGACCGAGCAGATTCACGAAGTGTTTAATGGTAAGCGCTCTTTTAGAGAGGGCTTTCTTTCTAACGTTTTGAACCCGAAAACGGCGGTCTTCTATTTGGCTTTCTTGCCACAGTTTGTGAATCCAGAAGGTTCACCCTTGCTTCAATCAATGATGATGGCATCTGTACACTTTGCTATTGCGATGGTTTGGCAGTGTGGTTTAGCTGGCGCGCTTAACTCGGCTAAAAATCTACTAAAGAATGCAAGCTTTATGAAGTGGATGGAAGGCGCGACGGGCGCAGTATTAGTCGCACTTGGTGTGAAGTTATTGATTGAAAAAACCGTTTAATGCGTAATATTTATCGATTGTTGATACTACTCGCTGTATTTATTGTGGGGGTAGGTGCCGCTGTTGCTTGGCATACGTGGCCACAAGTACAGTTTGCGCAACGCGGCATGATCTGGTCTTGGCACTGGGGCTACTTCGAGCCTTTTGCTAATGGAATACAACAAACGCGAACTCAAGATACTAAACAGTTATTGCTCAGGCGTGTGTATTTGCATGACGCTATTGTCGTTTTTGTTTCGACAACTATGGACAATAAATTTGAGGTTGACGTTGTAAAAGAGCAAACCTGTGAACCTAAAACGACGACTTGGGCTTCGGTCTCAGTCAATCATCAACGTGTTAGGCATGTACCTATGGTGTGCGATGCGTTTGGGCAAGGCTACTTTTATCGCTACATCGGGAAACATCTGGAATCGATTGAAGTGGGTGTCGGCGACTCTTTTGTAACAGAAGCATTTTTAGACTGGCCGCTATCAGAGTTGAAAGCGGATCAATTCAAGCAAAAAAATGCGAAGTTTTTTGAAGAACGTGGAGAAAACGTTGAGCATCAATGGTTGAGAGATTAACCATTTAACCGAAGATAAATAAAGCCCGCTAAATAATAGCGGGCTTTGTGTTTTACCATTTCTAATGTGTCTTGCTCTCTGTGACTGACAGTTTGTGACCGCAAACCTGCCGTTTCACTAAGCTTTCACTGCTTCAACTTTACCTGATTGCGATGTTGAGCTAAAGAACAGTTTGGTTTCTGCCAGTACGACGTGACGCAGTGCGATCAAACCAATTAGGTTAGGAATTGCCATCAGACCGTTTACGATATCAGCCAGTAGCCAAATCATATCGAGGTGAAGGAATGCACCAGATGCCACCAAGCCGACGAAAATCAGTTTGTATGGAAGCACAGCTTTAGTTCCGAACAGGAACACAACGCAACGCTCACCGTAGTAGTTCCAACCAAGAATGGTGGTAAAAGCGAAGAACATCAAACCGATTGAGACGAGCATAGGGCCAAATGTATCTGCATTTAAACCCACCGCAAAAGCATGAGTCGTCATCGCGGCACCTGCAAGGTCACTTTGCCATGCACCGGTCAGGATTAGAGCAAGGCCTGTCATGGTACAAATAATGATGGTATCGAAAAAGGTACCCGTCATTGAAATTAGGCCTTGTTTAACACAAGAGTCTGTCTTCGCTGCTGCTGCTGCCATAGGCGCGCTACCCAAACCTGATTCATTTGAGAACACACCGCGAGCGATACCTGATTGGATTGCCAGCATGATGCTTGCACCTAGAAAACCACCAGTCGCTGCTGTTGATGTAAAGGCTGAAACCAGCACTAATTCAACGGCATTGAACAATTGGTCTGCATTCATGATGATCACGCTTAAACACGCCAACACATAAAATACAGCCATGGTAGGAACCACTTTTCCTGCAACGTTAGCAATGGATTTGATGCCACCCAAAGTTACGAAAGCAACCAAAAGAGTTAGTACAAAGGCAGATAGCTCACGGTTAACACCAAGAGATATCTCACTTGCATCCAGAATCGCGTTTACTTGTGGAAACGTACCGATACCAAAACAAGCAACACCCAAAGCAAACACTGCAAACATGATCGCGAGAGCTTTTGAGCCAACACCGTATTGCAAGTAGTACATTGGGCCACCAATCATTTGGCCTTTATCATCGACTCTTCGGTACTTAACCGCCAACAAACATTCGGCGTATTTAGTCGCCATTCCGAAAAGGGCAGCGAGCCACATCCAGAATAGAGCGCCTGGTCCACCGAGTTTGATTGCTGTGGCAACACCAACAATGTTACCAGTACCAATTGTTGCTGAGAGCGCAGTACAAAGAGCTGCAAAGCTAGAAACGTCACCTTGAGTATTAGATGACTTATCTTTACTGAATACCATCGCTAGCGCTGTTGGGAGGTGTTTAAACTGGATCAAGCCAAGGCTAAAAGTGAAGTAAACCCCTGTACCTACTAGCAAAATAAGCAGCGGTGGACCCCAGACAAAATTATCGATGGTTTGTAGTAAAGATTGTAGGTTGTTCATGATTTCCCCTTAATAAAACAACTAATAAGGAGAAGAGGGAAAGGACGAGATCAACGATCTCTAAAAGAACTAAGCTATTGGTTGTAGGCGGGAAGGCCAAGCAAAATAGTTAGGTTGTAACTTTCCACTCCTCTGTCCTTTTGCCTGAGAGTTTCACCTTGCGTGAGTGCAAGACTTGCTCCTTCGGCGACCGATTTAACGGTTCTCTCCAGAGGTTCCTCCAACTACAGTCCCCGCTACCTAGGTAGCACCTGAAATAGTTAATTCTTCGGCGAGTTATGCTAATCAAATGTTAAAATTTGATTAATAACCACTCTCCTGCAGTCTTCATCGGAACAATTACTCAATTAAATGAGTAAAGGTTAGTTAATGATGCTGGTCATCATTAACGTGTGAACTCTATCATGTTTTTGGTCCATTTCAACACCCTATGTCAATTTATTTTCAATGAAATAACCTCATCAATTTTCATGAAGGTATGTTTGCCAATCTTTTTGTGCGAGTCACGGCATAAATAAAATTTATTGGGTTAGGGAATGGAACCCAAAAACACTTCAGAACGATAAATGTGTTTCGATCGTTACGACATAAGTTATTCAATTAAGGACACAAAATTGATTAAAATCGGAGCACTTATTTTAAAATCTACGCTAAGTTGACCTTATGGTACGTATAAATGGGTTACAATGAATCTTTGTGAAACAGTCTACGGACCTAGGCAGTTTTTCATGAGTGGACAAGGAGGCGGTATGACCAGATTATTAGCCATTGCGGTGTTGATTGCAGTAGCATTTGTGCTGTTTCGTTATCGAACCAATGAAAAAGTCCAAAAAGCGACCGTTATAACATTAATTGGCGCATTTCTGATTTATACAGCATCAATTATGTTTGCGGAATTGATCCGCTAGCAAAGTAAAAGAGTCCTTGGAGTAGTATACGGTGAGTTCTCAGAACAAAATGGAAGAGCAAGACGACGTAGTTGTCATTGAAGAGCGTGACAAACGTACGCATATCTATATCGCAATCGCTGCGGTGTTAGGCTTGGCATTTGGTGGCCTTGTTGGATCGGTTGTCACTGCGAACAAGTGGGAATCGACTTACCACGTATTAGAAGAAAAGTATCAAGCACTAACGCAAGATAAAACCCAGTTGGCATCTCAAGTAAAAGTGCGTGAAGAGGCGCTTGACCAAGAAATACAAAACCAAGTTAGTGAGTTACTTGCCGCGAAAGACGAAGCGCACCAGAAAGCACTTAAGAAGTTGCAAAAGCAATTGACTGAGGTCGAGAAGGTCAACTTGTCACTAGAGTCTCAATTGAAGCAGCAGGCAGATAAGATCAACACGACGAAGTCAGAAAATGAGAAGCTGAGTCGTCAAGCGGATATGCAAGCGACTATGTTTGAGCGGTCCCGCGAAGTATTCCAGAAAGAGCTAAAAATTTCGCAAGAATTAGAGTCTCTCGAGAAAGAACGGTCGAAATTATTACCTAAGATTGAGAAACTCAAGAAAGAGTGTGACGTATTTTTAGAAGGCAAATCTTGGGACGTGAAGTCGGACGCGTGTGATAAACATGACGAAGCTAATTCACGACTAAGTCAGGTCGATCAAATGATTGAAGTCTATAAAATGGACCTCAAACAAATCAAAGCAATAACGGAAGATATCGGCCTTTAAGTCTTTTGTATCCGATTTTTGAAAAGCAAAAGGAGCTCTTTAAGAGCTCCTTTTTCGTTGTTAGCTATGACTTTAAGGCTGCTCGTATATTAGATTCGTGAGGCGTCATAGCCTGAGGCGAGCAGGAGCTCTCGTTCGTGTTTAATCAGCTGAGCTCGATCTTCAATTAGTTCATTGAGTGCTTGAGATGGCTTACCTGCTAATGCTTTGAACGAAGCAAAAGATTCCGCGGTGTCGATTTTATCAATCATCTGACTGATGACATTACGAGCCTCACACGGGTTACTCGTCGTTGTAAAGTATTCTACTTGCTTTGCTGCCGATTTCATCTCAGTTAATAGCTCAAGCGGGCTACTTTCTTTGGCTACTGCCATGTAGTTATCCAGCACGCGCTTTGCATAAAGCAGTTCTTTGAGGGGGATATCTCTTCCGCTCTCGATTAGGGATTCGCTAAGGATCATACTTGAGCTCATGGGCATTCCTTCTTATTACTACGCCGCTTTTAATGTTTCCTTGAGTCTAATTTATTGAAGTCACATTGGGAATGGGTAAAAAGCATTTTTAACGCATTTTTATTCATTTATGAAAACACGAATGCGATGCTTATCTGGATCGATAGCCATAAAATTTAACCCATACACTGATGTCGCTGGTGGTTGAACAAACTCAACACCTAGGTCTTTCCAGCGCTTGTAAATGCGCTCTAACGTATGCCTGTTGGGCACTGATAAAGACAGCTCGGTGCCACCACCTCTAATTCCGCTGTGGGGTGAAAGATTATCTCTTTGCTTGAGTGTCAACGTTAAGCCTTCGGTCATTGGAATAGCGGCAAAGGTTGGAGACAACTGCGTGACTTTGCGTTCGAACAGTTTCGAATAAAAAAACTTGGCTTATGTGGATGTCCTCAACGTAGAGAACGAATGAATTGATAGTCAGCATGGTTTGTTCCTTAATCAATTAGAAATAGTAGGGGCAATCTAACGTAAAGGAACGACAGGAGTTGTCAGTAGAACATTCCCGAGGTGAGTGACAGAATAAGAAAAAGGAGCCGTTTAGCTCCTTTTTATCAGCGGAATCATTGGTATTAATGAGTGTGTTTGGAAGAATACCAGTTGTTTTGATACGCTTTAGATGCAAATAATGCGTTTGCTTTTGCACGCTCGATAATAGACTCGTCCACCTCTAGCGGCTTCATGGTTTGGTCTTTAAAGTCGTACGCCAGGGTCGATATCTTTTCACCAGGGGAAAGCACAACGAGATTGTCGCGCGTTAAATAACCAAAGTTTTTGTCGTATAGCATCATTGCGCGTTCATCTTCGCGAGCCAGTGGCTTCGTTAAATCACGACCAATCATCGGTGTTTTAGCATCTACCCCAATCAGAGATAACAGTGTAGGCGGCATGTCTATGTTGTTTGCTATGCGGTCATCTTTACGTGGTTGAATGCCTTTACCAAGGATCAATGCTGGAATGTGAAAGTGCTTAACTGGAACAAGGTTAGCGCCAGAAACACGTGCATCATGATCTGCAATTACAATGAAAATGGTATCATCCCAATAAGATGACTTTTTCGCCTTTTCAAAGAAAGTGCCCAAAGCGTAATCGGAATATTTAACGGCGTTGTTACGCGTCATATATTCTGAATCGTATGGCTCAATTTTGCCTTTTGGATACTCATAAGGGCTATGATTACTTGACGTAAAAACTAAGCTAAAAAAAGGTTTGTCGCTTTTTGAAAGGCGTTCAAACTCTTCGTTTGCTTTGTTATATAGATCTTCATCACTAACACCCCAAGAGCCAACAAAGCTTGGGTTGTTATAATCGTCTTCTTCTACTATTTGATCAAAACCGTTACCAAAGAAGAAAGTTTTCATGTTGTCAAAGTTGGCTTCACCGCCGTAAATAAATTGCGTGTGATAGCCTTGAGCTTTCAG
The DNA here is from genome assembly GCF_033338535.1 of Vibrio sp. Vb2131. NCBI lineage: Bacteria > Pseudomonadati > Pseudomonadota > Gammaproteobacteria > Vibrionales > Vibrionaceae > Vibrio > Vibrio sp. Vb2131. The sequence goes on along the minus strand of NZ_JAWOSW010000008.1, from coordinate 170,127 downwards.
TAAGTCCGCGATGGTAAAGAAACCCGTTTGGCTTTTACTCAGCTTCACTACCGCGCGAGACGGAGATGGAGGAAAGCCCGTGGTTACGGCTTCAATTCCACGAACAGAACGAGTACCAGTGGCGTACATTTGTGTGAACTGCCAACCTTCCTTCATGAGTTCATCAAGGTTTGGTGTTAGAGGCAAACCACCCAAAGCACCGACAAATTGGGCGCCTAAGCTTTCTTGTAGCAAAATCACTAAGTTTTTATGTTTACCCTGGTAAGTCGCGGGGTTACTGTTCATGGTTGGGAGTAATGAAGGGGTGAAGTCGGACTTTGTTGATGAAGTGCGAACTAATTCCAACATCTTTTGAGTGTCCATTTTTCCGTAGAACTGCTCCGCGCTCTTTTCTGACTTCATGCTATTAACCGCAAACAACAATGAGTAAGATGAGTTCAGTGCTAAGTCGTTAAGCAGTGGATCGTTAGAAAAGGCGACCATAGCAGGATTTAGCGGGCGGTGCCCTAAAGATGAGCGAGCACCTGCAACCCCAAAAAGAACAACGAAAAGTGCCAATAGTGGTCGCCATTTCCAGTTGACCTGCTGCGCCTTATCGGTCAGTTTCTTGCTCCACTTCCAACCTAAAGTGATGGTTAAAACTGTACCTAACGCACCAATAAACAGTTCTAATTTGTAGCCAGTCCAGAGCATACTCAAGACTTCTTTTGGGTAGATTAAGTATTCCACAAACAGGCGGTTTGGACGTAGGTCGTATTCCTGAATGAATGGCGCTGTTGCTAGCTCCATGTATACAAGCACCCAAAGCCCTAAAACCATCCATATGCGTAATATTCGCTTCCAACACTCTCCCATCTTACCGGTTAATGGCATGAAGGTTGATAACAGTGCTGGAAGAATAAATAACCAGCAAAGCGTTGCAATATCTACGCGCAAACCTTGACCTAGGATGTAAATTAAGTCGTTTAGAGAGTCAATACGGTCAATCTGCCAAAAAGCTAGCAAAACTCTTGAGATAGACAGAAATAGAAGCGAAAACAAAGAAAAGGCAGCAATTGGCTGCAAAGGCCCCCACACAGAGCTCTTTGATAAGTTTTTCATATTTATTCGAATAGTTTAATTGTTATGTTGTGTTGTTTTTAGCAAAGCAAGCGTGAAATAAACGTGAATTATAATGTGGGTTTATGGTCGAGTAGTGTAAGTGTTGGTATGTCTATGTAAGGGGGAGGGGCGTTTGTGTAAAAAAAGAGCCAGTTGATAACACCAACTGGCTCTAGAGGTTGATAAAGGCATGATTACATTGCGGCTTTCTTCGCTTCTTCGACCCATGCGTCGAACTTTTTCTGGTTCGCTTTGATCCAGCCATTTACATGAGACTCGATGTCCGCTGAGCTGTTCTTACCTTGGCTCATCATCATATTCTGAGCACTAACATCATTGATATTTAGTTTGATGATTTCAAACAGCTTTGCAGCAGCAGGGTTGTTTTCTGTAAACTCTTTATTGGCAACGATGCGCATAGAGTTCATCTCGAAGCCGTAGTTCTTACCGTTCTCTAGTGTCGTATCAATGTCCTTACGCTCACCAGGAAGTGAAGAGAATGGCACTTCTAACCACACAACATCTTTCCCTGGAACTAAAACGCCACTTACCCAGTACGGTGTCCAAGTGTAGTAAAGAATCGGATCGCCTTTTTTGTAACGTGAGATCGTATCAGCGATAATCGCCGCGTAGTTACCTTGGTTGTGTGTTACTGTGTCACGAAGTTTGAAAGCATCCAACTGATGCTCAACAACCATTTCACAACCCCAACCTGGGTTACAACCAGTTAAGTCCGCTTTGCCATCGCCGTTTGCATCGAATAGCTTCGCCAATTTTGGATCTTTTAACTGACCAATGTTAGTGATGTTATATTTTTCCGCGGTTTTCTTATCGATCAAATAACCTTGCGCAGCACCACTTACGTATTGGCCTTTACGGAAGAACTTATCATCACCGCCAGACATCGTGTACTTATCGGCGTGAAGAGGGAACCAACCAACCGCTAAGAAAGTAGCATCACCTTTAGCAATAGAGGTGTAGCCTACGTTGTAGTCCACTTCTTTGGTCGGTTTAACATCGTAACCAAGCTCTTCAAGTGCGCGGTTTACGATCAACGTTTGAAATGTTTCTTCTGCAACGGTTGATTGAACAGGCTGAACAGTGACACCTTCACCCGGTAGTTCACTTGCCACACCATAAGTTGAAAATGCGATAGTACTTAGAGCTCCAACAGAGAGCGCTTTCTTCCATGAATTATTCATTGATGTTTCTCCTAAGTTTTAGATCGTCTTGGTTCGTCTTTGTTTTCAGTTTTAATAGGTATGAAACAGGACCTGTGTGATACCAGCGAAGTTTAGTGTTGCCCGCATTAACCCCTAACACCTGGGTGATACGGTCTAACAAAATCGCAAGAATAACGATGCCTAAGCCACCAACGGCAGCAAGACCCATATCAAGTCGGCCAATACCACGAAGTACCATTTGGCCTAAGCCGCCAACAGCAATCATTGAAGCAATCACTACCATAGAAAGTGACAGCATTAAGGTTTGGTTTACACCTGCCATGATAGTTGGTAACGCCAACGGTAACTGGATGCGATAAAGCATCTGTTTTTTGTTTGCCCCGAAAGAGTGGCCAGCTTCGATAAGCTCTTCAGGTACTTGCTGAATACCCAAAATAGTCAGGCGCACAACGGGAGGCAGGGCGAAAATGATCGTTACTACTACGCCAGGAACGTTACCAATACCAAACAACATAACAATTGGTACAAGGTAAACGAACGCGGGAGTCGTTTGCATTGCATCTAATATTGGCCTAACAAATTTGGCAGCGGTTTGGCTCCTTGCCAACCATATCCCCATTGGTAGCCCTATAAGCAAACAGAAGAAAACGGCGGTTAACACCAGTGCTAGCGTTGTCATCGCTTGTGACCACGCACCAATTAGGCCGATGAAAACAAGGGATACAAGAGTAGAAAAACCAAGTTTTACATTGGAAAACTGCCACGCTAGCAAAAATAAAATGAGTACCATTATAGGCGCAGGTGTAGACACCAAAGCAGTTTCAAACGACGTTAGAATAAAGTCGATTGGAACTCGTATTGCTTGGAAAACAGGTCGACCATGTTCCACCAGCCAGTTCAAACCGGATTCTACCCAGCTATCGAGGGGTAAAACCGCATCTTGGAATGGGTTCATAATATCGAATGGCGCTTGCTCTACAGTTTCTGAGTTGAGCCAATCATTACTTGGCGCGGCCTCTGTACCTTGCGACCAAGGATCATCTTGCGCAGGAGCAGTATTTGACCAGGGATCATTGTTAGTTTGCTCTGAAGACATCGTGTTAATCCTTATCTAGTGTTTGTAGAAGACGTGATTTAGTCACGACACCAAAGTAAGTTCCTTGCTCATCTACGACAGGCACGGCATAAGGAACACCAGCAACCAGACCCAAAATGTCATTAATTGACTGATCAGGCTGAAGAGTAACTTCATCCGGTAATTGAGCACTGGCTAACGAACGGTTTTCTTTATGAGCCAAACGTAGTGAATCAAGAGATACGATGCCGGAATATCGGCTAGATTTATCGACGACAATACCGTAATCACGGTCGTGATCCATCAGAATCTGCATCGCAGAGCCTGGACCGTCATTTTCCGATTTCTTAAAAACAGCCGCTGGCTTCTTGCGCGCGATATCTTTTGCTGTCAAGACACTTGCGATGTTTACGCCGCGGAAAAAGGCTTCGACATAATCATTTGCTGGACTGTGTAATATTTCATCAGGTGTACCAACCTGAACAACCTCACCGTTTTGCATGATGGCGATACGGTCGCCAATGCGCATTGCTTCATCCAAATCATGAGAAATGAAGACAATTGTGCGTTTGTCATCGTTCTGTAGACGAATAAGCTCATCTTGCATCTCAGAACGGATCAATGGGTCTAAAGCGGAAAACGCCTCGTCCATTAATAGGATGTCAGGATCACAGGCTAACGCTCTCGCTAAACCAACGCGCTGTTTCATACCACCGGATAATTCGTCAGGGAAAGATTCTGCATAAGGGTCTAAACCCACTCTTTCTAAGGCGGAAAGGGCACTTTTCTGACGCTCATTAACATCGATGCCGGCAAGTTCTAAACCAAAGGCGGCATTTTCAATCACCGTCATGTGTGGCATGAGTGCGAAACTTTGAAACACCATTGAGATATTATTACGACGAACTTCTCGAAGTTCATTCTCGGAGATGTGGGCGATATCTCTTCCTTTGAGATAAACACTACCTTTAGTCGGCTCAATGAGCCGGTTAAGAAGTCGAACAAGGGTGGATTTCCCGGAGCCAGAAAGGCCCATGATTACGAAAATTTCCCCTTCATTTATGGTGAGAGATACATCGTTTACGCCGACTGTTAAACCTGTCTGTTCAAAAATACCGTCTTTATCGACGCCTTTGTCGATAAGCGAGAAGGCTCTCTCTGGGTCTTCTCCAAACACTTTATACAGTCCCTTAACTTCCAGTATGGGATCCATGTTATCTGTCCTTTTTCGTGTGTTTATAACTGTTTAACGATTTGTACTCTAATTAATTTTAGTTCAACTTTCAACGAAAGGGGGTTGGTTAACTAGTTCTGCCGTGCATAGAGAATTCGTTGAGCAAGGTATGTTCAATTCTTGTTTTTTATATTTAAAACAATTGCTTGTGATGTGTTTTTATCCGCCATAACGTTGCCCTGACGTAGGGTTGAATTTATTTTGAATTTTTTTGTACATTTCAACTCAACTCGCTTGCATAGATATAAGCTGTGATAGCTTAGAGCTCTACATATAAAAAGGTTAGAGCTCTAATTTTTGGTTAAGGCTTGGTCCTGTGAAATCGGTTAGGTACTGTTATCCTTAGATTTATTTATTGCTTGATTTCACTCAGGGTGATATTTATCGCTGTAGTTTAGGCAACGTATGGAATAAAAAATGGAAGCCGAACAGTTAGAAGTGCTCAATTTCATTAGCCAGTACCCACCTTTTGATGACCTACCTGAAGAGCAGCTTAGAAAAATTGCTCTCAATGCCGAGGTTGCATACTTTCGGCAAGGAACAAAAATCCTTAACTTCGGAGATACGATCCGCGACTTGTATATGGTGAGAAGTGGGGCGGTAGAGATTTATCGACGTAAAGGTGAACTTTACAACAGGATTGATGCTGGTGGACTGTTTGGTCAGATGGGGTTGTTGATGAACAACCGCGTACGTATGCCAGCCAAAGCGATAGAAGACACTCTCGTTTACTGTATTCCGGAAAACATCTTCAATGAACTTTGTGATGAGTTTGAAAACTTTGCGGACTACATGGAACTGGAAGATAGCGCGCGTTTGCGAAGCGCAATATCTAGCCGCTCCGAAAGCAATGACTTTACCACCGCTAAGGCACGTAAAATCTTAGCAAGAGATCCAGTAACTCTGGAGGCAACGGCTTCAATTCAGGAAGCTGCGATACTAATGGCAGAGGAAAATGTCACCTCTCTGCTCATTATTCGCCCGACAGAGGAGCTCACAGAAGAAGATGACGAACAGCTGCTTGGAATTTTGACTGATCGCGATCTTTGCATTCGCGTACTAGCTCAAGGTATTGATACCAATATTCCAGTGAGTGAGGTCATGAGTTATGACGTGGTTTCATTGGATTATAACGCCTATGTGTTTGAGGCCATGTTAACCATGTTGCGTTACAACGTGCATCATTTACCAATTTTAAAAGATAAAAAGCCGATAGGAATTATTGGCATGACGGACATCGTTCGTTACGAATCTCAGAACAGCCTATTGCTAGTGAGCTCTATTTTTCAGCAAACCAGTGTCGAGGATCTCAAGCAGGTTTCTGAACAAGTAAAAGACTGTTTCGTAAGAATGGTCAATGAAGATGCCAACGCGCACATGATTGGTCGAGCCATGTCGGTTATAGGCAGTAGTTTCAAACAACGCCTCGCTGAATTAGCTGAGCAAGAGTTCGGCCCAGCGCCCATTCCTTATTGTTTAGTCGCAATGGGTTCAATGGCGAGGGATGAGCAGCTAATTGTAACGGATCAAGATAACGCGCTTATTCTCGATAACAGTTATGACGTTGAGATTCACGGAGAGTACTTTGAAAAGTTTGCTAAATTTGTTTGTGATGGTTTAGCGGCATGCGGCTATGCTTATTGTACTGGAGACATTATGGCTACCAACCCAGAATGGCGAAAAACTCGTGCAGAATGGGAAGAATGCTTTGGAAACTGGATAGACAATCCAACCCCTGAGAGGTTGTTAAATAGTAATATCTTTTTTGATCTCCTCGGTGTGCATGGGCGAGTGAAATGGGCGGAGCAATTAAGCAGCTTTATTGTGAGACGAGCGAAAAGAAATAACCGCTTTCTTGCTTGTATGGCGTACAACGCAATACGTAGGACGCCTCCACTGGGCTTTTTCAAAGACTTTGTGATGGAGAAAGATGGTCGTCATCGCAACTCGATTAACTTGAAGCGAAGGGGGACGGCTCCGTTGGCCGATTTAATACGGGTGCATTCTCTGGCAATCGGTTCCCGATCGCAAAACTCTTTCGACCGTTTAGATGACATTAATGATGCTGGCATTTTACCGAAAGGTCGAGGTTTGGATTTAAGGGATGCGATGGAGCTAATCTACATGGTTCGAATTCGTCACCAAGCCCTTGATATAGAAAATGGAGAAGAGCCAGACAACAATATTGAGCCGGAGAACATGTCTGAATTTGAACGTCGAAACTTAAAAGCAGCATTTCAAATTCTAAGTAACGCTCAGAACTTCATTAAGTTTCGATACCAGAGAAGTAGCAAATAATGTGGTTCTCAAAAAAAGTAGAAAAAGAACAGCCGTTGTTGGATACATCCCAGACGCCAGAGTGGTCAATGTTGTTCAAACAACTCGCTAAAGAAGCGAAAGACGAGAGGCTCAAACGCTACTATTCGGCACCGATGGTTAATGGGGAAACACCAATTGAACAAGTGCCATTTGTCTCGGTAGACTTTGAGACAACAGGATTGAACTCGGAAGAGGATGTCATTCTCACGATCGGACTTGTCCCGTTTACTATTGATCGTGTTCAATGTAATGGCTCTGCTCATTGGGTCGTTAACCCAAACAGAGAGTTAAACCACGAGTCTGTCATTATTCACGGTATCACTGACTCTGAGGTTAAAAACGCGCCGCAGCTGTCTCAGATCTTGGGTGAAATATTGGATGCGTTGTCAGGCAAAGTGGTACTTGTTCACTACAAGAACATTGAAAGGCAGTTCTTTAATAACGCCTTGCTAAATAGCATCGGAGAGGGGATACAGTTTCCTGTTGTTGATACGTTAGATATTGAGTATGCGATACAACGCCGTGAATGCAGAGGTTTTATCAATAAGTTGAAAGGCAAGAAACCCGGTTCTGTACGATTAGGGCACGCTCGTGAAAGATATGGCCTCCCTGCTTATCAACCTCACCATGCCCTGACGGATGCGTTAGCAACTGCGGAGCTGTTTCAAGCACAACTGCAGTATCACTTTAATCGAGACATGCCAATATCTTCGGTTTGGCAATAGGCGTTATTTATGGTGAAAACAATAAAATGCAATGAGAGATAGGGGGCTTTAAGATTATGATGGCGGATTGAGTAACCGCTTATAAGAACAATGTTTTATGAACATGTGCTTGGTAGTGATGAAGACGTTTCATTACTCGAACTCCGACGAAAGTAATTTAAACTTGGTCACGTATTTTTAAGGAGATTATCCGTGAGCACCGATAATAACGGTGGCATTCAACGCCCCGATGGAAAAGTAAACGCAATAGATACTGACTATCAAATTGGTCAGGATAACGTTGCGCTAAAGGTAGGCCCATTTGGCCTTGATATTCATAACCGTGTTTTTGCAATTTCTGGCTTAGCAATCGTCATGTTTGTTGTGATAACACTATTATTCCGAGAACAGGTAGAGCCGTTTTTTGCAGACCTACGAGCGGGTTTGTTGCACAATTTAGACTGGTTTTTTCTCGCTTCAGGTAATATTTTTGTCATTGTCTGTGTCGGATTGATCTTCACACCATTAGGCCGTGTACGAATCGGTGGTACTGAAGCAACACCGGATTATTCGTATGCCGGATGGTTGGCAATGCTATTTGCTGCGGGTATGGGCATTGGTCTTGTATTCTTCGGTGTATCAGAACCGATGTCCCATTTTAGTTCTGCGATTGGTGGCGTGAGCGTTGAGAATGGTGTACGTACTGACTGGGCACCGCTAGGTGGTGCAGAGGGCGATGCAACTGCAGCTTCGGCATTAGGGATGGCTGCGACGATTTACCACTGGGCACTTCATCCGTGGTCAATATACGCGCTCTTGGCTCTTGGGCTGGCTATCTTTTCATTTAACAAAGGTTTGCCACTCACCATGCGCTCAATTTTTTACCCTTTGTTTGGTGAGCGTGTATGGGGTTGGACTGGTCATATTATCGATATTCTTGCAGTGGTAGCGACGGTTTTTGGCTTAGCAACATCGCTAGGCTACGGTGCATCTCAAGCCGCAACGGGTTTGAACTTCCTGTTTGATGTCCCAATGACCAATACCACGCAGGTTATATTGATTATTGGTATTACTGCGCTCGCTTTAATCTCTGTTGTGGCTGGACTCGATAAGGGCGTGAAAATCTTATCTGAAATCAATATGGGGCTTGCAGCGCTGCTATTGCTATTTGTTATTGTTGTTGGCCCGACGATTGCGATTTTAACTGGTTTCTTCGAGAACATCGTTTCCTATGTGGCTAATATCCCTGCCTTATCTATGCCATTTGGACGAGAGGATGTGAATTACTCTCAAGGCTGGACGGCGTTTTACTGGGCGTGGTGGATTTCTTGGTCACCATTTGTGGGTATGTTCATCGCACGTGTGTCTCGCGGTCGTTCAGTTCGTGAGTTTATTATTTGCGTTATTCTTATCCCATCTTCAGTTTGTGTGTTATGGATGACGGCTTTTGGCGGTAACGCAATTAGCCAATACGTTAATGATGGCTACGAGGCGGTGTTTAACGCAGAACTGCCTTTAAAACTTTTTGCCATGTTAGATGTTATGCCATTGGCTGAGATAACATCTTTTGTCGGCATTATCTTAGTCGTGGTGTTCTTCATTACCTCTTCTGACTCAGGATCACTGGTTATTGATACTATTGCTGCGGGCGGTAAGGTCGATGCACCAACGCCACAACGCGTGTTCTGGTGTACGTTTGAAGGTTTGGTTGCGATTGCATTGATGTTGGGTGGTGGTCTAGCTGCTGCTCAAGCAATGGCGGTGACGACTGGTTTACCATTTACTATTGTTTTGCTTGTTGCAACGGTATCTTTGATAAAAGGTTTGATGGATGAACCTCGTCCAAAGGCGGTTTCTAAGAAATCAAAATAACTAGTATCAGCAGTTAAATTATTGATAAAAGCGGTATGCGAAAGCATGCCGCTTTTTTTTGGATTTCTATTTTTCTCTGAGAAATGAACAGCATGGAAAATGGTCTTATTCTGGTTGTTTTTTGTACTGCGCATTTGGGTGACTATTTAATAAATTAGACCTCGAACTATTTTAACTTTTGGTTAATAGGTTTATTTTTGTGATCTGCATCACAAAAATACCGATAAAAAGGCAGATTATTTGATTTTTAGTCGCGAGGGATGGCCATAATAAAAAGGAAATTTAATTAGACCTCAAAGGATATGTATTTTCACATGATCACATCAGCACCTTGGGTCCTTTATCCAGAGATTGGAGAAGACTCAAGTAAAAAATGGATTTTTCGTGAGCCTAAAATCTCTGATGGTGACGACATTTACAGCTTGATTGCAGACTGTCCTCCATTGGACATGAACTCATCTTATTGCAATTTCCTACAGTCTACGCATTTCAGCAAAACCAGTATTTTGGTTGAGCAAAAAGGCGAAATCGCAGGTTTCATTTCCGGTTATCAGAAACCAGACGAGCAAGACGTTTTATTTGTCTGGCAAGTTGCAGTCTCACCTCGCTTTAGAGGTCATGGTTTAGCATTCCGCATGTTGAAAGAACTTCTCACCCGAGAGGAATTAGGCGGTGTTAAATCGGTAGAAACTACCATCACGGAAGATAATAAAGCCTCTTGGGCACTGTTCAAAAAGTTAGATGCGATGAACGGCAATTCTGGCCAAGTAAGCACATTTTTGGATGAAGAAGCCCACTTTAAAGGCAAACACGATACAGAATATTTGTATCGCATTCCTCTCAAATAATCCTCAAACAATAGGAATTAAAAACGGTCTCATCATGGATATTTTCAAAAAGCAGGAATCCAACGTACGCTCATATTCAAACAATTTCCCGGTCGTTTTTCGTAAAGCGAAAGGCTGCTGGCTAGAAACAGAACAAGGTGAACGATACTTAGACTTCCTTGCTGGAGCGGGATCTCTAAATTACGGCCATAACAATCCAGTACTAAAACAAGCGTTGCTTGAGTACATTGAAATGGACGGTATTACTCACGGTTTGGATATGCACTCAGAAGCGAAAGCATCGTTTCTGGAAGCGTTGGATACTTACATCCTTAAACCAAGAAACTTGGATTACAAGGTTCAGTTTACGGGCCCAACAGGTACTAACGCTGTTGAGGCGGCATTGAAGCTGGCTAAAAAAGTAAAAGGCCGCGACAGCGTCGTTGCGTTTACTAACGGTTTCCATGGTTGTACTGCTGGCGCACTGGCTGCAACGGGTAACCAGCATCACAGACAAGGTAACGGTTCTAGTCTAAGTAACGTCACTCGTATTCCATTTGAAGGTTACGCTGGCGTAGATGGTCTCGCGCTGTTCGAAACCATGCTAAATGATAACTCTGCAGGTATGGATAAACCAGCCGCTGTACTTCTTGAAACTGTGCAGGGTGAAGGTGGTTTAAATGCTGCTTCAAACGAGTGGTTACAACGTTTGAGCAAAATCTGTAAAGCCAATGACATTCTTGTGATTGTCGATGACATTCAAGCAGGTTGCGGACGTACCGGTACTTTCTTTAGTTTCGAGCCGTCTGGTATCCAACCGGATATCGTGACGCTATCGAAGTCGATCGGTGGTTACGGTTTGCCGATGGCTGTCGTATTACTTAAGCCTGAGCTTGACCAGTGGAAGCCAGGCGAGCATAACGGTACGTTCCGTGGCAATAATCACGCCTTTATTACTGCTGCAAAAGCACTAGAAATTTACTGGGCAAACGATGATTTTGAAACACACATCAAGCAGTGTTCAGACAAGGTAAGTGCTGTTATTGACCGTTGTGTTCGTCGCTTTCCACAAATGTTTGTGCAGAAAAAAGGCCGCGGCATGATGGTTGGTATTGAATGTATCAATGGTGACATGGCATCTGAAATTGCGAAAAACTGTTTCGAGAATGGAATGGTGATAGAGACAGCGGGTCCAGACGATGAAGTTGTGAAGTTCTTCTGTCCACTAACCATCAGCGAATCAGAGCTAGATCAAGGACTAAGCATCTTTGAAAATGCAGTAGAGACTATCGCTGCGAAACATTTCAAACAAGCATCTTAATAAGGATTTTAATTATGATCGTCAGAACTCTAGATGAATGCCGCAACAGCGAACGACGTGTTGTTTCAGATAACTGGGAAAGTGTCCGCATGTTGTTGAAAGACGACAACATGGGTTTCTCTTTCCACATCACAACGATTTATGAAGATACAGAAACTCATATTCACTATCAAAACCACCTTGAATCGGTGTTTTGTATGAGTGGTGAAGGTGAGATTGAAGTTGTAGGTGGAGAAACGTACCCAATCAAACCAGGTACATTATACATCCTTGATAAACACGATGAGCACTACTTGAGAGCTTATAAGAATAAAGAAATGGTAATGGCGTGTGTGTTTAACCCACCGATTACTGGCGCTGAAGTGCACGATGAAAACGGTGTTTATCCTCTCGTTGACTAAAAGATGATGGTGGGGTGCTTTGCCACCCCACACTTTACTATCTCTTCTTTTTTCTTTTTAAAGTTACCAATCAAAAAAGGCTTATCATGACATTTACCGTAGAAAAAATCGGCGGTACATCAATGACAGCATTTGATGCTGTTCTCGACAATATTATTCTTCGTCCCAAAACACCATACAATCGTATTTTTGTCGTATCTGCATACGGTGGTATGACCGATGCGCTGCTTGAGTGTAAAAAAACCAGTAAACCAGGCGTTTATCAGCTTATCGCGAAACGCGACGACAAATGGGAAGAAGCGTTAGCGTACGTTGAAAGCCGTATGTTGCTGACCAATGAAAATATTTTTGCGGACCCAATGAATCGTATCCGTGCGGATAAATTCATTCGCTCCCGCATTGCTGAAGCGAAAAACTGTATCGCGAATATTTTAGAAACCTGTCAGTACGGTCAATTTTCGTTGCGCCAGTACTTGCCTCAAATTCGAGAGTTTCTCTCGTCTATCGGTGAGGCACATAGTGCTTACAACACAGCACTAAAACTAAAAAATATGGGTATTAACGCTAAGTTCGTTGACCTGTCTGGTTGGGATAATCAAGCGCCAAGAAGCCTTGATGAGTCGATCAGTGACGCGTTTGCTGATATCGATGTATCAAAAGAACTGCCAATCGTGACAGGTTATGCTTACTGTAAAGAGGGCCTAATGCACACTTATGACCGAGGTTATAGTGAGATGACATTTAGCCGAATTGCAGCAATAACAAAAGCGGATTTAGCAGTAATTCACAAAGAGTACCACTTGAGCTCAGCGGACCCACGCGTTGTTGGCCCTGAAAAAGTATTACCAATTGGTAGTACAAACTATGACGTAGCAGACCAACTTGCCAACCTTGGCATGGAAGCGATTCACCCAAATGCCGCTGCGGGTTTGCGTGAAAGTGGTATTGAGCTACAGATTAAAAATACATTCGAACCTGAACACGAAGGTACTTTGATCTCTTCAAGCTACCGCCCAGAAGAAGACAAAGTCGAGATCATCGCAGGTAAAGAGAAAGTATTTGCACTGCATTTGTTTGACCAAGCAATGGTAGGAAAAGCCGATAACGTTAGTTACGAATTGATGGAAATCATCTCCGATGCTCGTGTAAGTTTGGTTGGTAAAGAGATGAACGCTAACTCTATTACTTACTATCTAGGTGGCAGTACAGATAGCTTAAACAAAGTATTGTATAAAGCCGAGAAACGTTATCCGAATGCCTCGATTAAAGGTCGTATGGTCGCGCTTATCTCAGCCATCGGTTCTCAAATTGATACCAACAAGACGTTGGCGAAAGGTGTGCTTGCATTGATGAATAATGGCGTTACGCCAGTTGCACTGCACTCATCATTGAGAAATGTAAATGTTCAATTTGTTGTCGGTGATAAGGAATACCAGCACGCGATTTGCGCATTGCATGATGAGTTTTTCCAAAGTAGCAGTTTAGCTAAATCGGTTAATGTGGCTTAGTTTATCCACGGTTAAAATACAAAGGAGAGCAGGTTAGCTCTCCTTTTTTGTTTTTCAGTTTGTACTTTTGCATAGTCTAAACAGACGATTTAAGTAAGTTCCTATGTGGCGATACACATAAGCCAGCAGAATGGTCTGCTGGCTTAATGTTACTGATTAACTAACGTTAACTTAGTTTACTTAAACTTGCTGATTTCTTGTTCAACTTTGTCTAGTTGCTGCAGCTTCTCTTGCATTTTTAGAGAGTCGTAGTTTAGTGAAGCAGGGTTCATCGCTGTGCCACGTTGCATTGGGTATTCTGGAAGTGTTTTAAAGAACTCTCCCACAACGTCTTGAACAGGTACAAATAGCCACATGTTGTCAGCCATCCAACGCAAGTACATTTGTGATTCGCTTGGGCCTTTTTCGAATGGGTCAGCGCGTAGGTGGATGATTTTAGGCCAGTTCGGAGCAAAACGAACTGCGTTACTTAGGTTCCCTTCAAGCGTTGCAAAGTGAAGTTTCCAGTCATTCCAGCGGACAGCGTTTAATTCACCATTAGACGTAAAGTAAAGCAGCGACTCACGAGGGCCTTTTTCTTCCTTACCTTCAAAGTATGGCATGAAGTTATAACCATCTAAATGTACACGCCACTCTTTGCCATTTGCTTTGTAGCCTTCTGCCAGTTTTTCTTTTACATCAGGTACGCCAGCAGCTGCCAATAATGTAGGCAACCAGTCTTGGTGTGCCATCATTTCATTGATCTTGGTTCCTGGCTTAATGACGCCTGGCCAACGAACCAGTTGAGGAACACGCATACCGCCTTCCCAAGTTGTACCTTTTTCACCATGGAATGGTGTTGCGCCACCATCTGGCCAAGTCATGGTTTCTGCGCCGTTGTCCGTTGAGTAGATAACGATAGTGTTGTCTGCAACACCTAGCTCATCCAGCTTGTCGAGTAAAACACCTACATGATCATCATGTTCCAGCATACCATCGGCATAAATGCTTACACCTGATTTACCTTGGTATTTTTCTTGCAAGCGAGTCCAAACGTGCATACGAGTGGCGTTATGCCAAATAAAGAAGGGTTTATCCGCCTTAACTGCTTTTTCCATAAATGCCAAAGAGCTCTCTAGGAACTCTTCATCTGCGTGCTCCATACGTTTTCGTGTCATCGGGCCAGTGTCTTCAATCTTACCGTCGGCATAAGACTTAATGACACCACGAGGGCCATAGTTTTTACGAAACTCTGGGTCTTTAGGGTAGTAATAAGTTTCAGGCTCTTCTTCTGCGTTTAGGTGATATAAGTTACCGAAGAATTCGTCAAAGCCGTGTTTGGTCGGTAAGTGCTTATCTTGGTCACCTAAGTGGTTTTTACCAAATTGACCCGTCATGTAACCTTGTTCTTTTAACAGATCTGCAATGGTTGGCGCCCAATCAGGTATACCGTGGTCAGAGCCTGGCATACCAATTGTTAACAAACCCGTACGAAATGGCTCTTCACCTGTAATAAAGGCCGCGCGACCAGCAGTACAAGACTGTTGTCCGTAGTGATCTGTGAACAACGCGCCTTCATTCGCTATACGGTCGATGTTTGGCGTTTTGTAACTCATCATACCTTGGTTGTATGCGCTGATATTCCAGTAGCCGATATCGTCACCAAAAATTGCCAGAATATTCGGTTTGTCGGCTGCCATAGCAGCACTGGACGCCGCTAACAGTCCTGCGCCTACAGCGATTTTGCTCAATTGATTTGCCATAAAAACTCCAGATTGTTGAGAGTAAAGATAAGCACAAGTGAGCCTTATGCTTAGTTGCTGCATAAGTTAATGATGTATATAGAAAAATCCTCTTATACTCGATATAACCATAAGTTATTGCTAGGTAGTAACCATTTGTTAATTAAGAAGAAATAGGATTATCCTGTTAGTTTGTAGAGATTCGTAAAGTAGATTTAGATCACTGAAGAGCCTTATTTTTATTGCGTAGTAGAAGAGGGGATGGAAATGAAAAACAATAGGATGTTCGCTTGTTTTACGGTCCTAAAGCAATACTAAAGTCGTTATGTATTGCTTGTAATTATTTGTATAACCAGTGATTTAGTGTCTATATTGATTTAGGTTGTACATTATAAATATAAGGATATCTATGAGTCAGTGGGCAGGCCGGTTTCGCATTTTATTGCTGGTCAACGTTGTTGTCAGTTTTATGGCTTTTTCTCAAGAGTTATTAACAGAGAAACCAAATATTCCTTCAGGCTTAAATCCAGAATATGCTGGCACACAAGCTTGTATAGATTGCCACCAAAACGAGGTGGAGGCCTGGAAAGGGTCACATCACGATATGGCCATGAAGCATGCAAGTACAACCTCTGTGCGTGGTAATTTTGATAACCATGTTGTAACACACAAAGGAATGCCTAATCGTTTTTTTAAAAAAGGCGGCGAATATTGGGTCAACATTCAAGGCTCTGACGGGCAATGGCATGACTATAAGATCAGCTATACATTTGGCTGGGAACCATTACAGCAGTACATGGTCGAGTTTGAAGATGGCCGCGTGCAGCTTATTCCTTTTGCTTGGGACACAAGAGCTAAAGTTGAAGGGGGACAGCGTTGGTTTCATCTTTATCCAGAAACGACAACAACGGATGAATTCTATTGGACCAATACCGGGCAAAATTGGAACTTCATGTGTGCTGATTGCCATTCAACGAACCTAAAGAAGAATTACGACGCTGACAAAAACACTTACAACAGCTCATGGTCAGAGATTAATGTGGGATGCGAAGCATGCCATGGTCCCGCTAGTCAGCACATAGAACTGGCCAAGAAATACAAAAATGCTGGCACGTCTTTTGAGCATGACAGCCATTATGGCTTTGATCGAAATTTGTCTAAAGCAGTGTCGGATTGGGTGTTTGAGGAAGGCCATAGTACGTTACAGCCGAAATCAATTGAAGCAACCAATCAAGTGCAAACATGCGCTCAATGCCATAGTCGCCGAACCCAGTTAAATGAAACAGGTGATCATGTTAAAGGTTCTTTTTTTGATAAATATCGCTTAAGTCTTATAACACCTGAACTCTACTATCATGATGGACAGATTTACGACGAAGATTATGTTTATGGTTCGTTTCTTCAATCTGAAATGGCGGAGAAGGGGGTCACGTGCACTAATTGCCATGATCCACACACGGCAGAGTTAACGATCCCAGAAGAGGCAGTATGTTCGCAATGCCATATTGCATCGGAATATACACCTGAAAAGCATACCTTTCATAAGGCTGGATCTGAAGCATCGCAATGTACGACTTGTCACATGCCAGAAACGACTTACATGCAAGTCGATCCTCGTAGAGACCACAGTTGGCATATTCCACGACCGGATTTGAGCAAACACATTGGAACGCCCAATGTTTGCATGTCATGCCATGAAGATAAAAGCAATCAATGGGCCGATGAACAGATAGCAGAATGGTACCCGAATTCGAAGTATCGTAATCAACAACATTTTGCTGTCGCATTTTATGCGGATTCAATTGGTCATCAAGGAGCAGCAAATGCGTTGGCATACTCTGCTCAGGATTCGTCGTTAAAAGACATTATTCGTGCTTCAGCCCTGGAGAGAATGGGGGGCAATACTGACCAAAATACAACAGTATCTTTGGCTAGGGCCGTTAAGAATGAGAATGAAATGGTTCGATTAGGGGCAATTTCAGGCTCGTCTGGTTATGAATTTCATGATCGGTGGCGGATTCTAGAGCCATTGCTTGGTGACCCGGTGCTTTCAGTGAGAGCGGAAGCTGCCTCGGCGCTGGTAGCGAACTACGCACAAATGACCCCTTTACAAAAAGATATAATTAAATCGCCTTTAGAAGAGTACATGGAAATTCAAGAGTTTAATGCCGATCGTGGTTTCGGAAGAACCAATTTGGCGAATGTGTACCGCAGCTTAGGTGAAATCGACAAAGCGGCCGAGCTGTATAAACAAGCGATCAGCATCGAACCCTACTTCGAAAATAGCTACGTTAACCTAGCAGATTTGTATCGCCACCTAGGTAAAGAAGAAGCTGCGATCACGGTGCTACAACAAGGGATGAAAGCTCAACCTAAATCCAGCACATTACCATACAGCGCAGGTCTTTCTTTGTTACGTCAAGGCAAAGCCGATGATGCGAAAAAGCTACTTAGACGCGCCGCAGAAATTGGTGAAACTAATGCGCATTATTGGTACGTGTACGGTCTAGCTTTAGAAAAAAGCGATGTTCTAGAAGCCAGTAAAGCGTTGCATACAGCATTTGAAGTCGGTGGCAATCCACAACACTTGTTTGCTCAATGCGAGGTTCTAGCGAGAAATCATAAAAAAGGTGCTGTCGCTTTTGCTTTCGATAGGTGCATACAAGAGCTTAGTCACTATGCACCTAAACAAGCTATTGATCAGCTTAAAGCCTCTATTGTTGGGGTCAATAGGAGCTAATTACCAAAAGTGGAGCTTTTATCGCTCCACTTTTTCTTACTTGGTTTAATCAGCGTCTTTCGCTAATCTCAGCCCCATGTCGGACATGATGACTGACTGGCTAGCAAAATCGCGACGATAGTTTTCGGATTCGTCAGCATCATAGGCAAAGCTACCACCTCGTACAGACTTGTGTGCAAGGCTTTCTTTTTCATCTTTTGCGTTTACCGGATTATCACTTGGTGCTGATTTGTAATAGCTTTCATCAAACGCATCAATAACAAACTCACCAACATTACCCGTCATATCGTATAAGCCAAGCTCATTCGGTTTTTTCTGACCTACCTTGTGTGCCTTATTGTTTGAGTTACTGGCATACCAGGCAACGTCGTTAATATCATCAGACCCCGCGTAAGTGAATCCTTGACTTAGATTCCCCCCTTTCGCTGCAAACTCCCATTCTGCTTCGGTGGGTAAACGATAGTGCTCTCCCGTTTTTTCATTCAATTTCTTTATAAAATAATTGGCTTGTTGCCAGCTAATGTTATTCACGGGCGTATTTGGGTTTCTAAAATAGCTCAGAGAAGATCCTGTAACCGATTCGAATAACTCTTGGGTTACCTCAAATTTTGCCAAATAGAAATCATCCACGCGAACGGTGCGAGCCGGGTGCTCGGATTTATTTGCTGATGGATTATCCGAGCCCATCATAAATTGTCCACCTTCAATAAGAACCATATCTTGATCGATTTTTTGAGCAAGAGGGCTAGGTTGTGTTGTTGCACATCCAGTCATAATTAGCGAAATCGAAATAGCGGCACCAAGGTAAAGAGTATTACTTTTGGAATGCTTCATAGGGGAGCTCCATCAACATTTATGATCAAAGAATTTTATCAGGCAAGTCTATGAAAAACAGTTATACACACTATAACAAGCGCCACGAATAATTGAACATTATCATCACACTAGGCGATTAACTTAATGATTAGTCTTAACGCCGTTGGGCACAGGCTAGCAACTAAGAAGGTGATGAATGCACATAACTCAAGGTCCGCAGTTCAATGGAAAAGCATCCAAGCGATTACATGTCATGGCGAAACCTATCGGTGCAGTGTGCAATATCGATTGCACCTATTGTTATTACCTAAGCAAACAAGATTTACTTGAGTACAAGCCTGGCTGCTCACCAGTCATGGATGAGGAAACGCTAGAGACCTATATCCGTCAATATATAGCGGGACAGAATACACCTGAAATCATTTTCTCTTGGCAGGGTGGTGAGCCGACAATGCTAGGTTTGGATTATTTCAAGACAATTGTTGAGCTACAGAATAAATACCGTCCCGATGGCATTACGATCTCCAATGATCTCCAGACTAATGGCACACTGCTTAACGATGAATGGTGTGAGTTTTTAAAGGCGAACAACTTTCTCGTCGGTTTAAGCATTGATGGCCCAGAAATGATGCACAACGCTTACCGAACAAACCGAGCTGGTAGAGGCACATTCCGGCAAGTTATGAATGCGGTTGAATTATTACATAAGCACGAAGTAAAGTTTGCTACGCTCACTTGTGTTAACAACTTGACCGGCCGTAACCCACTTGAAGTGTACCGATTCTTGCGAGATGAAGTACGCTCCCCTCAAATGCAGTTTATTCCAATAGTTGAGCAGAAAATATTCAGAACAACCGCCCCTCAAACTTGGGAGCCAAACGAGCAACTAAAGCAAGGAGATAAACGGTTGATCCCAGGTCATAAAGATGCCGTTGTTGAGCCTTTTTGCGTTGCGGATGAAGCATGGGGAAATTTTCTGATCGCGATTTTCAATGAATGGGTTTTACACGATATCGGCAACGTGTTTGTTCAGTACTTTGAAGCCAGTATCGAAACCTGGATGGGCAGAAAAAACCCACTGTGTACGTTAGGTGAAATCTGCGGGAAAGGCTTAGCAATGGAGCCTAATGGTGATGTGTTTGCGTGTGATCATTACGTGTACCCAGAATATAAGGTTGGAAACATTCATCACGAAAAGCTCGATACGCTCGCTTATAGCTCTGAGCAGCAGAAATTTGGGTTTGCTAAAAGTCGTACGCTGCCCCAACAGTGCCTTCAATGTGATTATCAATTTGCATGTTTTGGAGAATGTCCCAAAAATCGTTTTATCCGTACTAGGCAAGGTGAGCCTGGTCTTAATTATCTCTGCGCGGGTTGGAAGAAGTTTTTTACCCATGTTGATCAGTCGATGGCGTACATCTTACGAGCGACAGGTAACCCAGTGGTTCACGGTAAATACAGTGACCAGATTCTACGCCAGCAAGCTACTCAAACACAGACTGTGTTTGAAATGAAGTTTTAAGATAGTCACTACGCCTGCTACAGGCCCGGAAATGAAAGAATATAGGTTATTGAATGCAAAAAATTAAGCTGCTCTCTAAATCATTACTCGTGATCTCGATCGGCATTGCTACGAGTCAAGCCGTGGTGGCACAAGAAACAACATTGCTAGACCCAGATCAAGTATCGCCGACAACGGTTGTCACTCCACAAGAAGCTCAAATGACACCGGCGCAACGAGTCGAAAAGCTGTCTTATGATGCGCAAAATAAAAAGTTGTCTTCAGAAAAACGTATTGATGCTTTACGTGAGTTAGCCAACTATCCAAGCCAAAATGCATTGGTTGCAGTTGCGCGTGGGTTGCAGGATGAAGATGCAGGTATTCGCGAAGCTGCGATCGTGGGAGCACAGCCATATATGATTGAGCACCGTTGGCGTTTGATTTCACCATTATTGAGTGATGACGCCGCCATGGTGCGAATTACAGCAGCGATTAACCTCGTTCGAGATTACGCCAATTTGAGTTCGGAGCAACAGCAGTCACTTGAGGGGCCTGTTTCAGAGCTGACAGCACACTTGTCCAGTAAGAACGATAATGTTTCCAAGTTATTACTTGCAGACGTTTACCGTTGGCATCGTGATTG
This sequence comes from Vibrio sp. Vb2131, assembly GCF_033338535.1. Taxonomy (NCBI): domain Bacteria; kingdom Pseudomonadati; phylum Pseudomonadota; class Gammaproteobacteria; order Vibrionales; family Vibrionaceae; genus Vibrio; species Vibrio sp. Vb2131. The sequence continues at coordinate 149,160 of NZ_JAWOSW010000008.1, read as the reverse complement.
GGATAAAGCGGCGCTGATATACCCAGAGTTAACTAAGCTTGAGCCAAACAACCCTCAAGTTTGGTTAAGCTACGCAGACAACTTCCGAGCGCAACAGCTAGACCAAAAAGCTATCAACGTGCTTGACGAGGGTATCAAGCTAAATTCAGAAGATGCCTCGCTGCATTATTCTAAATCTCTCGCTTTGGTTAGATTAGACAAAAAGAAAGAAGCGGCGTTTGAAATAGACAAAGCTGCGACGATGGCAAAGACGAACAGTTACTTTTGGTACTTAAATGGTGTTCTGCAAGAAGAGTTAGACTTGAAGAAGTCTGTCAACGCTTTTGAGCAAGCGTATTTGATATCCGGTGCTCCAGAACAATTGTATGCCGTGTGTGACATCTATGTTAGATACGGCAACCCTAAAACGGATGACTGCTTAACAGAGCTAACGAAGGTCGCTCCCGACTATGTTATTGAAGAGCTCAATCAGAAAAAGGGACGTAAAAGTGCCTCTACATCAGTTGAAGCCAATGAATTTAAACTCTAATCGTTAAATTCCATGTTTCTATTTTAATAAAATAGTGGACCAGATTGGTGACATTGTCACTTTTTGGTGGCCGTTGCATATTTCAGTTCAATATGCGCCTGTTTCAATTGAACTATACTTTTGATTGGATTCGCACCTAGCACCTCAATATAAGGAATTAAGATGGCTATAAAGTTAAAGGCGATTGTCTTAGCAACAGGTTTTGCTCTGTCTAGTTACGCTGTTGCTGCTGATATGCAAGATCCACTTCCGTCATGGAACAACACTGACGCTAAGCAAGCTATTATGGCGTTTGTTACGAAAACAACGACCCAAGGTTCGGATTCCTATGTGCCTGAAAGCCAACGAATCGCGACGTTTGATAATGATGGAACACTTTGGGCAGAAAAGCCTGTTTATCTACAGTTGTTTTTTGCGATCGATAGAGTAAAAGAAATGGCCTCTGAGCATCCTGATTGGAAGACAACCGAACCCTTTGCTTCCGCATTAAAAGGTGACATGGAGGGGATTGGTAAACAAGGACTCGAAGGTGTAATGAAGCTTGTTATGGCAACCCATTCTGGAATGTCTACTGAACAGTTTCATCAAGAAGTTAAGGAATGGTTGAAAACGGCTGTCCATCCAACAACGGGTAGACCATACACTGAAATGGTCTATCAACCTATGCTCGAACTGCTCGACTACTTAAGAGCGAACGACTATCAGACCTACATCGTTTCTGGAGGCGGAATTGAATTTATGCGCGTTTGGGCGCCGGAAGTATACGGCATTCCAACGCAAAACATCGTGGGGACGACGTTAAAGGCGGAATATCAAAGTGTTGATGGAAAACCTACCATCCAACGCATGCCGGAAATAGACTTTGTCAATGACAAAGCAGTAAAGCCTGTGACGATTCAAAACTTCATTGGCAAACGTCCTGTCATGGCGTTTGGTAATTCTGATGGTGATTTACAGATGTTAGAGTGGACGAAAGCAGGTTCAGGTCCAAGATTTTCTGCGATTATCCATCACACGGATGACAAGCGTGAATGGGCTTATGATAAAGATTCTCATGTTGGTAAGTTAGATAAATCGTTTAAAGTAGGTGAAGAGCAAGGTTGGCTATTTGTCGATATGAAACAAGATTGGAATCAAGTGTTTAAAGAGAGCACTAAATGATAATCTTTGTTTGACCATAACTTGCTGCAACCAAACAATTGCAACGAAATAAAAGGCCTCACAATTGAGGCCTTAGTTAATTCCACAATAGCTTCGATACCTAGGGTCTAGTTTCTAGGTTGCTGTGTCATTGTTTCTACCACTTTTTCAATACTTAACGAGCTACCTTTCGTTGCAGGGAACTCCTTAAATGTCTCTAGGAACTTACGCACGATAGCTTGAGCAGGAACGAACATCCACATTTGATCAGCGTAAAAATGTCTGACGTAAAGTGCTGCATCTGGACCGACCTCAAATGGATCCATACGAAGGTTTACAATCAAAGGCCAACTAGGTGTTTTGCGGTATGCCTCATTAATGGCACCCTCCATAACACTGAAGTGGATCTTCCAGTCTTTATAACGAACGGCGTTTAAATTACCACCAGCATCGAAGTAAAAGATTTCTTTGCGTGCGCCTTCATCAGCTTTACCAGTCAGCAGATCAAGTTGGTTGTAGCCATCTAAATGTGCTTTAAAGGTTTTGCCCGCTGCTTTATGACCCTTCAATAGTTTTTCTTTCACATCAGGTTCGCCCACAGCTGCGAGTAGAGTTGGCATCCAGTCTTCTTGTGAAAAGATATCGTTGATAACCGTTCCTGGTTTAATGTTTCCAGGCCAGCGTACCATCATCGGAACGCGGAATCCGCCTTCCCAAGTCGTACCTTTTTCGCCCTTGAACGGTGTAGTACCACCATCTGGCCAGGTAAATTTCTCAGCGCCATTATCAGTACTAAAAACAACAATGGTGTTATCTGCTACGCCTAGCTCTTCAAGTTTATCAAGCATGACACCTACTTGATCATCTAGGTCCATCATGCCATCGGCGTATAAGCCGTAACCTGACTTCCCTTGATATTCTTCACTCAAATGTGTCCAGACGTGCATACGGGTTGAGTTATGCCAAATAAAGAATGGTTTGTCTTCTTTTACTGCTTTTTCCATAAAGGCCAAGCTAGCATCCATGAACTCTCGGTCTACGTTTTCCATACGCTTACGAGTAAGGGGACCTGTGTCCTCGATTTTGCCATCCGCAGTCGCCTTCAACACGCCTCGAGGTCCGAATTTTTTACGAAACTCTGGATCTTTTGGATAAAACTCAGACTCAGGCTCTTCTTCCGCGTTTAAATGGTATAGGTTACCAAAGAACTCATCAAACCCATGGTTAGTTGGTAGGTGCTCATCTTGGTCACCAAGGTGGTTTTTTCCAAACTGACCAGACACATAGCCGTGATTTTTAAGTAACTCCGCGATAGTAGGATCTTTCGATTGAATACCCTCTTTTGCGCCGGGCATACCAATAGTCAATAGACCGGTACGAAACGGATGTTGACCCAGAATAAATGAGGCTCGTCCGGCAGTACAACTCTGTTGTGCGTAAGCGTCTGTGAAAATGGCACCTTCATTGGCGATTTTATCAATGTTAGGAGTCTTCCCTCCCATCATACCATTGTGATACGCACTAATGTTGTATACACCTACATCGTCACCCCAGAACACAAGGATGTTGGGCTTATCGGCAGCAAAGGCTGTGGACGCAGCTAATGTACCGACCAATGCCATTACCTTTTTAATCGAGTTTCGCATGAAAATCCTCCGCGATAAATGAGTCCATTATCGTTATATAACGTTACTAATTGTGTTCATCATGGCGAAGTCGAGTGAGATGACACCAAATGAGACAATGTAGTTAATTGAATATAGTAGAGGTTTTTTGTTGCTTCCAAGTAATCCCTGTTTTTCAAAAATGTTAATTAACATGAACTAGACTTTAGTGTGTTTTAAGTGTGATAAGACGCACTTACAGGATTAAATTTCAATGAAAGGCGACACTATGAAAAATAAACTAGCAACTATCCTGTTTCTATGTATCCCGTTAGAAGTGGTTGCGGAAGAGACACCAAATGTCGTAGTAATGTTGGTTGATAACCTTGGGTGGGGGGAATTAAGTTCCTATGGGAGTACCAGAGGTGTTGAAACCAAAAACTTAGATCAACTTGCTAGAGAAGGTGTACGCCTTACTAATTTTAATGTGGAACCGCAATGCACACCAACTCGCTCCTCATTCATGACGGGGAGGCGAGCGCTTAGATCTGGGACAGATAAGGTTGTTTGGGGAGTGCCTTACGGTATGGTGAACTGGGAGATAACCATTGCAGAGAAGTTTAAGGAACAAGGATATAACACGAGCCTTTACGGGAAATGGCATTTGGGAGACCAAAAAGGGCGCTTTCCAACGGATCAAGGCTTTGATGAATGGTATGGCATTGCAAATACGACGGATGAGTCAGAATATAGCTCTCAACCCGGTTATAAAGCTATATTACCTAAACCTCAAATCCTTTCAGCTAGAGCAGGGCAGGATCCTAAAGGGGTCAAAGAATATAATTTGGACTCACGTAGAACGATTGACAGTGAGCTAGTTGAACATGCCACAGATTTTATAAATCGAAATGTGAAAGAGAATAAGCCATTTTTCTCTGTAATTACTTTTACTCAACCACATTTACCGACGCTACCTCATCCTGATTTTATTGGTAAAACAGGCAAAGGAAATTACTCAGATGTGTTAGCTGAGATAGATTTTCGAGCTGGGCAAGTTATTGGTGCAATAGAAAAAGCAGGAATTAAAGACAATACACTAGTGATTTGGTTTTCTGACAACGGTCCAGAGTGGCATATGCCATACCAAGGCTCTAGCGGGCCATGGCGTGGTGCGTACTTTACGGCTCTTGAAGGGTCTCTCCGAACACCATTTATTGCCTCTTGGCCTAACCACATCAAACCGGGTAGAGTGAGTGATGAAATTATCCATGTTGTGGATCTATTTGCCTCACTTTCTCATGTCGGTGGATACAAATTACCAAGCGATAGAACAATAGATAGTATTGATCAGTGGGCCTTTTTAAAGGGAGATAGTGAAAAGTCTAATCGAGATGGTTTCATCGTTAACAATGGATCTGAAACCTACGCTTATAAGTGGGAAAATTACAAGATGCACTTTATTGATCAAGATATCATGCCGGAGAAAGGGCGCCCATTACAGATCCCTGAAATATATAATTTGATTGATGACCCTAAAGAGGAGTTTGATTTAAGAAATAATGCCACATGGTTATTTCCTATCATGATAGGAAAGAGAGTAAAGTTTGAATCTTCCGTTTCAACAAGCTGCGATACGATTCCTTTCCCTGCTCCATTTGGATATGAGCCCGATTGTAGCAAGGGGAATTTCAATCAATTTCCAGTGGATGGGTTACGCCAGAAGTAGTTTACCCCAATGGCTCTTTCTCGCATACATGAGGTATGTTTTTGGTTCAATATCTCATTAGAGCCATTTAGGGCCATGTTTTTTCTAGTTTCATTTGAACAGTCATATTCGTCGACCATACTTAAAGTTCGTTGTTTCATATGGGGCGAATTATGCAGCCAATACTCTACATTCAAATCGGTAATGTTCTTTGGGCGGTTTTAAGTGACGGTTCTTGGATCCAAATGTTGCCCAACGAACAATTAGTTCCAGAAGTAGAGGTGGTTGTTCTTAATACTGACATTCTCGATATTGCATTTAATGAAGATACAACAAGTGAGGATGAATCGAGTTCGAATGATCTTTTAATTGCATCTCAAAACGGTATTGAATCCACTTTTAATCAGAGCGTTCGAGATTTTAGTGAGTCTTCTGGTGGGTTAAGTTTTGTTGCCTATATTCGCGCTGTTTTACCTGAGCAACTCGTTTCTAATGGCTATGTTACTAGGCCAGCAGTGCAAGAAATAGAGAACCCAACTTCTGAGACTCAGGCTCCTGAGCGGTTGAATCCCGATGCTATATTAACGGTGGATATTCTTGATGGCGGCGATGGATACGAAAACCAGTTTGAAGTTCCTAGTGTCACGATTCAAGGTGACGCACTCAAGATAAGCGATGAGTGGCTTGTTACTATCACCATTACCGACAGCCTCAATGATTCCATTACTGTTACAACGACCGTAGAGAACGAGTCTTATACCCTATCAGGCGTTGATCTGTCTTCTCTTGCTGAAGGGCCGCTCACGGTGACTTCTGTGGTTTCTGACATTTATGGCAATAACCTGAACGCTGTCGATACGACCATTAAAGATACACTTGCAACGGTGAACGTCAATTTTGATGGTGGAGGGGATGAGTATTTAAATCAGTACGAAATCGCGACTACTCGCCTCGAAGGGACGATTGAAAACATTGAAGATGGCCAGCGTATCCAAGTTACGGTAACCGACTCGTTAGGAGCGGTCATAAACTTAGAAACGGTGGTGACTGGTGGAAGTTGGTCTCTGGACGACGTTGACCTTTCTGGATTGTCTGAAGGTACGCTGACAGTTGTTGCTGAGAGTATAGATATAGCGGGCAACCCTGCAACCAGTGAAAACACCATCGTCAAAGATACGCTTGCAAGTGTGACGGTGGACGTTGACGATGGCGGAGACGGCTATTTAAACATTGAAGAGCGCCAATCTGTCACTTTGTCAGGGCAAGTCAGTGATGTTGAAAATGGTCAGACGGTTTCTGTCACGGTTCAAGACAGCTTGGGGGCGATGCTCTCGTTCAATGCCGTTGTCGTTGATGGTATGTGGCAAGTCGAAGGGGCGAACTTATCCACGTTAGCCGATGGGGCGTTAACCGTATCTGCCTCCGTGAATGATGTGGCGGGCAACCAAGCGAAAGCGATGGATGAGGCTACGACCATAGATGCCACTGCTCCCACCATTGATATCGATACGGATTTTTATATTAGCGGTGGTCTTGCCATTGATGATTTCCGTGAGGGTATAGTCACGGAAATGAGAGGGACAACCAGTGGTGTAGAGCAAGGTCTGGCGGTGACGATTCGGGTAAGTGACGGAGACAGCACGCTGAATTTTACTGGCCTTGTTGATGCATCAGGTTCGTGGACAGTAACCGGAATTGACGTAAACACTCTCAATCTAAACAGCACGTGGACCATTGAAGCTGAAGTGTTGGATGTCGCCGGCAACCATGCGGTCGATACCATGCCAACAATAGTGCTACCCGGTTCAACGGTATTTTCTGAAAACATCGTTGGATTTTTTGGTGAGCAAAGCAGCTCGGCAGCCATCAACATAGAAAATGGTGTGCCAGCACTGCATGCAGAGCAGCCAAGTTTGAGTGCGCTTACATCGGTCGGTCAATCTATTAATGTTGTTGTTGCAGAAGATGGGTTGAGCTTACAAGGAACATCGACCGACGACCGATTAGTTTTCTCAGCAGAGGTCAATGATGATGGTACGGTTCAAATTACTTTTTATGAAGCGATTGATCATGGTGTAGGTCAAGATGAGCTGGTGACTAACGTATTGGTTGAAAGCACTCAAAGTGATGCTGACGGTACACAAGAAACGGTTGTGGCCCCCCTAGAAATCGCCATCCTTGATGCCGATCCAGTGATCGAAAATGAGTCATATAGTGTAACCGAAGGCCAAGTCATTTCTGGCAATGTACTGGAGAATGACATTGATATTGATGGTGACTTGTACATTCGATATGTCAGAGCCGGAGGAGAGATCCAGTCTGTCCCTGATGGTGGCTCAGTAAGTTTTAGTCTAGAGAAGGGTGAATTAACCGTATTTTCAGATGGCTCTTGGCAGTTGAATGCCAGTCGCAACTTAGATCACACGGTCGAGCAAAGTCTCGTTTTTGATTATCTCGCAGCCGATGATTCAAAAGATTACGGTGTAGCAACCGCGACCATCGACATTATAGATGGCCAAGCGGGTTATGTAGGTAGCGCTACTATAAAAACAGCAGAAGTACCTCTGGGAGCGGCATTATTAACCACCGAAGGCAGTGTTAATGTGATTGCTGGCTCTGATAACCCTGATCCGACTAGTTTGTATTTTGGTGAGGCATCCATTACTAAGTTAGAGGCATTAGGGCTTACAAGCTCAGTCTCTAATACTGAGCTTAGCTACACGTTAAGTTCCAGTGGGAAGCAAATCACAGCATTTGCCAATGGTGTCACTGTATTTACGTTAACATTGAGTGGCATTGAGTCGGGTAACGATGTACTAGCTTCAATTTCGCTTACTCTTGATCATCCTATCGATCAATTCAATAGTAGTGATACGGTCACTTTCCCGTTGACCATTGGAGGGACAGATCTAGACTCCACACCGCTTGTAGAGAATGAAATTGATTTCGTGTTGAAAGATGGTGTTGATCCTACGTTGAGCAACTTGACTGTTGTTGCAATGGAGGAGATTAATCTAGAAAGTGGGACAATCTTTAAGACTGGGAGCCTTCAACTCGATATCGGGAGTGATTATGTTGACTCTCTTCGATTTAGCGAATTAAACCAGCCCACATTAGTGAGTAGTGAAAGTGAGTTGCTTTACCGTCTGTCTGATGACGGTACGACAATTACTGGCTATATCATAGAAGGTGGGGTGGAAGTAAATATTTTTCAATCGACACTATTATCCACATTACCTTTAGAGTCGAGTAGTGAAATAGAGTATTCCTTTGAATTATATCGCTCTTTCGATCTGTCAAAAGATCAAATCCTGGATATACCATTGTTAGTTAATGCAACAGATTCAGACGGTGACACCACCTCCGTAACATTGGATATTACCTTAGAGGCAATTGAAGGTTTGAACGATGATGCCTCTTTAACGGTGAATATTCTTGATGGCGGCGATGGATACGAAAACCAGTTTGAAGTTCCTAGTGTCACGATTCAAGGTGACGCACTCAAGATAAGCGATGAGTGGCTTGTTACTATCACCATTACCGACAGCCTCAATGATTCCATTACTGTTACAACGACCGTAGAGAACGAGTCTTATACCCTATCAGGCGTTGATCTGTCTTCTCTTGCTGAAGGGCCGCTCACGGTGACTTCTGTGGTTTCTGACATTTATGGCAATAACCTGAACGCTGTCGATACGACCATTAAAGATACACTTGCAACGGTGAACGTCAATTTTGATGGTGGAGGGGATGAGTATTTAAATCAGTACGAAATCGCGACTACTCGCCTCGAAGGGACGATTGAAAACATTGAAGATGGCCAGCGTATCCAAGTTACGGTAACCGACTCGTTAGGAGCGGTCATAAACTTAGAAACGGTGGTGACTGGTGGAAGTTGGTCTCTGGACGACGTTGACCTTTCTGGATTGTCTGAAGGTACGCTGACAGTTGTTGCTGAGAGTATAGATATAGCGGGCAACCCTGCAACCAGTGAAAACACCATCGTCAAAGATACGCTTGCAAGTGTGACGGTGGACGTTGACGATGGCGGAGACGGCTATTTAAACATTGAAGAGCGCCAATCTGTCACTTTGTCAGGGCAAGTCAGTGATGTTGAAAATGGTCAGACGGTTTCTGTCACGGTTCAAGACAGCTTGGGGGCGATGCTCTCGTTCAATGCCGTTGTCGTTGATGGTATGTGGCAAGTCGAAGGGGCGAACTTATCCACGTTAGCCGATGGGGCGTTAACCGTATCTGCCTCCGTGAATGATGTGGCGGGCAACCAAGCGAAAGCGATGGATGAGGCTACGACCATAGATGCCACTGCTCCCACCATTGATATCGATACGGATTTTTATATTAGCGGTGGTCTTGCCATTGATGATTTCCGTGAGGGTATAGTCACGGAAATGAGAGGGACAACCAGTGGTGTAGAGCAAGGTCTGGCGGTGACGATTCGGGTAAGTGACGGAGACAGCACGCTGAATTTTACTGGCCTTGTTGATGCATCAGGTTCGTGGACAGTAACCGGAATTGACGTAAACACTCTCAATCTAAACAGCACGTGGACCATTGAAGCTGAAGTGTTGGATGTCGCCGGCAACCATGCGGTCGATACCATGCCAACAATAGTGCTACCCGGTTCAACGGTATTTTCTGAAAACATCGTTGGATTTTTTGGTGAGCAAAGCAGCTCGGCAGCCATCAACATAGAAAATGGTGTGCCAGCACTGCATGCAGAGCAGCCAAGTTTGAGTGCGCTTACATCGGTCGGTCAATCTATTAATGTTGTTGTTGCAGAAGATGGGTTGAGCTTACAAGGAACATCGACCGACGACCGATTAGTTTTCTCAGCAGAGGTCAATGATGATGGTACGGTTCAAATTACTTTTTATGAAGCGATTGATCATGGTGTAGGTCAAGATGAGCTGGTGACTAACGTATTGGTTGAAAGCATTCAAAGTGATGCTGACGGTACACAAGAGACGGTTGTGGCACCGTTAACGATTACTATTTATGACTCTGATCCGGTGATTAGAGATGACACATACTCAGTCGTAGAAGATCAAACAATTACGGGCAATCTACTTGAAAATGATATTGATCTTGATGGAACACTTTATGTGAAATTTGTAGAGGCTGGCGGGGAGCAGAAGTCAATTCTAGAGGGGGGATCCGTAAGTTTTAGTTTAGAAAAAGGCGAATTAACCGTATTTTTTGATGGCTCTTGGCAGTTTGATGCAGGTCGAAACCTAGATCATTCGGTCGAGCAAAGTGTTTCTTTCAGCTATTTAGCGGCAGATGACTCCCAAGACTATGGCTTGGCTAACGCGACCATTGACATTACTGATGGACAAGCAGGTTACGTAGGCAATGCGACTATAGACGTAACAGAAGTCCCTTTGGATGGCCCGATATTGAACTTTGAAGGAACTGTCAATATTGTCGCGGGATCTGACAACCCTGATCCGAGTAGTTTGTATTTCGGTGGGTCATCTATTACTAAGTTAGAAGCATTAGGGCTTACAAGCTCAGTCTCTGATAATGAGCTTAGCTACACGTTAAGTTCCAGTGGAAAGCAAATTACAGCATTTGCGAATGGTGTCACTGTATTTACGTTAACATTGAGTGGCGTTGAGTCGGGTAACGATGTATTAGCTTCAATTTCGCTTACTCTTGAGCACCCTATCGATCAATTCAATAGCAGTGATACGGTCACTTTCCCGTTGACCATTGGTGGCGTAGATTTAGATGCCACACCGCTTGTAGAGAATGAAATTGACTATGTTCTAAAGGATGGCGCAGACTCAACTTTAAATAATTTGAATGGGGTAGAAGTAAAAGAATCTGATCTCGCCAATGGAAGTGTGTTGAGCTCAGGGAATTTTCAAGTTGAGGTTGGCAGTGATTACCTCGAATCTTTGTCGTTCATCGTCTCTGAACAACCCTTGTTGACGAGTGGTGAACAAGTTGTGCTTTATCAAGTCTCTGCGGATGGCAAAACACTTGATGGTTATATTCTTGACGAAGATGGGCAAACTCAGATTCCCATCTTTCAAGCTATCCTCAATGCTCCATTACCTATTGATGCAAATGGCGACATTACCTACTCCTTTGAGCTTTTTCAGGCTCTCGACCAACAAGAAAATACTGATCCAAACGTACCTCTCGTTGTTACTGCAATGGACTCAGACCAAGATAACACGTCGGTCGTTTTAGACATTAATGTGATAGATAACGACAATGGACAAGCGCTAATCAATAGTGGCAATGTCGAGTTGACCGAAACACCTGTCGATACAAACATTGCTCCTGATGGTGTTTCAGCCATAGCGAATACGGATGTGATAGTTACGTCATCATTCGATCCGATTGTGTATCTGGGTGTTGACATAAATGATGGAGATACTGTCAAAACTACGCTTGGTGATGCTGTTACTTATAATGGAGAGGCTGTCACTTGGTACGATAACAATGATGGAAGCTTTGACGCAATTTCAGACACTGGAGACGTTGTATTTAGGGTCACGTTACCTAGTGACTTCTCTTTGCCATCAAATGATACGTCTACCGTTAATGTAACTGTAGAGCTTTATCACTCGCTTGACCATGTTTTAGGTGATGGGACGCAATTGTCGATCTCTATGCCCATCGTGGCGAGAGATTCTGATGGAAGCGAGATCTCTACGGAGTCCAACATACTGGTCTATGATGGCTTGTTTCCGGAACTAGTAATTACAGAGGGAATCACAGTCAATGAAAGCGGGTTGAATGATGATTCGCTTGATTCTGGCATCGAGGGCTCGTCACCATCCATTACGCTATTACAAGGTTCAGACTCTATCGCCAGTGTGAGCGTGAATATCGATATGTTCAATGTGCTCGGCTATAAAACAAGTAGTGGTAGCTTGGTTTCGCTTGATTCACCGGACTCGAATGGTTGGTTATATGCAAGAGATGAAAGCGAGCAAGACGTCTTTAGAATTAGATTTAATACCGATGGGACTGTCGAGTTTGATCTATACCGTGCACTTGAACACGATGAACCTGACGGTGTTCCAGCGGACGAGAACACATTAGAACTCAGTTTTTCAATTTATGCCGTTGATAAGGATGGCGACCAGTCTGAAGCTGAGACATATACCGTTAGTGTAGTAGATGATATCCCTGAAGACACAAGCTCACCAATAGAAATTGAACTTACCGAGGGGGATGAGTTTTCGGGAAACTGGTTTAGCAATAATGCCGACTTAATCAGTTCAGATGGCACGTTGATTTCAAGTTTGACCTATGCAGGTGAAACATACGATACGGCGAGTTCGGTATTTAGCAATGATGCTTGGACCATCGATTTAATCAATAGTAGTGATGGTAACTTAAAATATGGAACGCTGACTATTGCTCAAGATGGGACATTTACGCTAACTACCGAGATTATTGTTAATACGCCTGTAGGTGGTTTGCTTGATGATCTAACGATAACTGTGACGGATGCAGACGGTGACCAAGCAAGCAGTGAAGCTCAATTAATTCTTGATGATGCCAGGGGCTTTATTCGAACCGTTAATGTAGATACGTTAGAAGATAATGGCGCGAATAATAGTGGAGACCCCACGCCAGTCGCGTTACCGATTAGAGTTTCTCCTGGGGATACGGAGAATAATGAGCGTGTTGAAGCGATAAGGATCTCTGTTGAATCTCTACAAGGAGGGGCTCTGTTTTTAGACGGAGTGCGCCTTGAAGATGATGATAATGACGGATTTATTAGTCTTTCTGGTACAGAGCTAATGGGGGGGGGTATATTCACCGTTCCAAATGGTGATCTCACTTATCAACCAGCGCTAAACCTGTCGGGCAACACTATCAAAGTTTCGTTAGCAGTGTCTGCATTAATCGTATCTGATGTCGAACCAGATGGTTTTGTATTACAAGGCAATAACACGTTAAATGTTAACGTCTTACCGGTTGCAGATTTGCCAGAGTGGTCTAATGATTCGGACTTTTCTTATCAAAGTGTTGAAGATTCCGCTGAATCACTTTCGCTCAATATTGTCGCTGAAAAGTTTGACCAAGACGGTTCTGAAACGCTCCACTACCAAGTTTCGAATATTCCAGATGGACTTATATTAACACTTAACGGAAGTGCTATTGAGGAAGGGAAATCGTATAGCCAATCCGAGTTAGATCAAATTGAAATCACATCTAACGAAAACTTAGCCGGAAGATTTACTTTTGATGTAACGGCAGTAACGACTGAGTCGGGTAGTGTGTTTGCCGATGAGCAAGATAAAACAGCGGAGATCACTGAGCAAGTTGTTATCGATATATCTCCAGATGCCGATGTGCCTGCGCTGACCGTTAAAAACATTCAGGGGCTTGAAGACCAAGCGATTGACTTAAAAGAGTACATCTTAGGGCGGCTCACTGACACAGATGGCTCGGAGTCTCTGTCTTATCGCATAGAAGTTCAAGATGGTTGGACATTGCCTGTCGGAGCTGGGATTACGCTTATCGGTATTAATACCTACCTAGTGACCTCCAATGCTCTAGCCAATTCGGAGGCGTTACTTCAACCAAAATCGGATATCAGCTCATTTACTGAATCTCTATCCCTTCAAGTAACCGCCATTTCAACAGAGTCGACTATTGATGACTTAGCACCTCTTAATGAAACCGCCGAGAGCCAATCTGCAACCATTGACATTAAGCTAAAAGGCGTGGTCGATGAACCAATTGTTCTAGATGGTGGACAGGGGAATTGGCAATATGATCAAGCGACTAAAGTAATTAGTAATCTCTCTACGTTAGACGAAGATAACCTGATACAACTGGATTTTATCATCCAGACATCAGACGACGATCTATCAGAAGAAATTAATATCTTGCTTCAGAACATCCCTGTGGGAACACAACTGACAGATGTAAATGGTGACCCTATTGTTCTTCCAATTGCTTACGTGGACCCAATAACGGGGCCAGTTTATCAGGTCTCAAACGCTGTTCTTGAAAACACTTACCTCAAAACAGAGCAAGATTTTAGTGGAACACTGAGCATGGATGTTATCGTCGTTTCAACAGAGCCGGATGGTGATTCTGCTGAAACCCCTCTTAAAGTGGAAATGGAAATCTCACCTATTGTTGATCAAACTGACGGTCAAGAATTACAAAGCAATGGTATTGAGGACAATTTCATCACACTAAATCTTGAGCCTGTCGTTAATCAAGATATAGATTCTAGTGAGTCCTTGACAGGATACACCATTGTATCCATTCCAGATGGCTTAACACTTTACTTTGATGGTAATGCAGTAGAGGAAAGTAATTTACCGTTAGAACTCAATGAACTACTCGATGGTAGCTCGGCAACATTATCTGAGTTGTTAAACAGTGGACGAATCACTGTAAAAGCTAATGAAGACCTAAGTGGGACGTTTAGCCTGGAAGTTCAGTACGAAGTGACAGACACGTCTCCTACGCTGGAGACTGATGTAAAGGCAATCAACGGTTCTTTGAGCGTCGTGGTTTCTGGAAAAGTGGATATTGGTAATGAAGATATTGACAAAACACGTTTAGAAGGCGCGACTGAAGTATTCACAAGTACGGATGGGTCTGCTGTTGACGTGAGTGGAGGCATTACATTTACAGAAGCGGATATTGATGGTTCAGAGTATCTCGATTACATCGTTTTACAGATACCGCAGGGCCAAGACCTCATTGTTACTCATCCGAATGGTGCTTCTCAAGATGCCGATGGGAACTGGCTGATTCCAATGGAAGGAATCACAAGTGATAGCGTGTTGGAAACCGCTCAAGATTTGCTTGCTGGCGCATCGATTTATAGCCCATCTAATACAGAGATACTTGATGTGAATGTGTTAGCGTATGTTCGAGATGGAACGGATGCTCAATACATCACAGGTCAGTTCCAAATTCAAATTACTGGCCATGAAGGAGATGGAGACCAGTGTGCTGATCCTGGTGAACCAGGAAGCGTTCAAAGTGGGGATATTGTAGGTAAAGAAGGTGAAGATGTCTCAATTGGGGCGTTTTTAAACCCTGATGTAGCGAGTAGTGATGGTAACTTAGTTTCCTTCTTTGTCGCCGCAGATTCTTTACCTGAAGGAGTCGAGCTTACTGGCGAAGGTGTGATACCTGCTTATGATAATGCGGGCAATCTGTTGGGTTATTCAATTTCTAGCGCTGGATTGTCTTCCTTGACGCTTACTGGCGTGGATGAGGACTTTGCTGGTTGCATTACTTTCAATTTAGAAGTGACAGAAACGGCCCCATGCGATGGTGACTCGAAAACAACCTCTCAGACCATTACGGTACAAATCTCTCCTGCTGTCGATGATATCGCGATAGCACCAAGCCAAGTTACGGTTCAAGAAGATACTATAACCAACCTGAATCTTGCTCTTGTATTGGGCGATAGTGAAGGGCCAATGCAGTCCATTACTGGAGAAGGTGACGCAGCGACTGGCCTTGAAAGTGTCAATTGGGTTTCTTTATCTGTATCTGACGAGAATGCGCGGTTTACTGCCGTGGACCCGAGCCTACTCATTGACAACGGTGATGGAACATGGGTAGTGACAGATGTTACGCGTCTAAACGAAATTCAGCTAATCCCACCTGAAAACTACAGTGGAGAGCTTGTTATTTCCGTTGACGCAAACATTACTGATGAAGTCACGGGAAGTTGTTTAAGTACTGACAGTGCGAAAGATACTCAAACTAAATCAACAGAAGTTACCGTTACCGTTGCCCCAGTGGTTGATAAAGCGGTTCTGGAAACAGAAGACGTAGTTGGTGATGAAGATAGTTATATTTATTTAGGAAACTTATCTGCATCACTAATCGATCAAGATGGTTCTGAGTCGATGTCTTTGGTCATGACAGGAGTGCCAGACGGAGCCGTGTTGGTTTGGGACAATAATGGGACGTTCGAATTACTCCCTAATAACGGTTCAACGGATGGTGAGAGCAAGGAGTGGCAGCTAACTCAAGCACAACTTGATAAGGTTTACTTTCTACCGCCACTAGATTTTAGTGGGGATATTCCACTAACACTGCAAGCTATTACCCAAGAGTCTGGATCAAACGACTATAACTATACCACTTCTCAGTTCAACGTCGGCGTAAAACCGATTGGCGATGATGTATCGTTGAATACAACCTCTAACACGTTCACTGGAGATGAAGGTGATTCCATTTCGATTGACTTTTTAGCGAGCGGTTTTGAAACAAATAGCAACGAATATATAGAAGTGTCGATGTTGATCAAAGCAAGCTCTGAACCCTCTGCATTGGAAGGCTTAGGTAGGATTCGTATCGGGACTCAATTCTCATCCTTTACCTTCGATGACGCGGGCAATGCCGTGGCGACGGTATTAGTGCGAGCAAATGAAGTGTCAGGTTTGGAGTTCGTTCCCAAGGATGCATTTGGAACGATGGATGTTGCTCTCAATGTTAGAACGTTTGATCAAGCGATAGTGTCAGGGAAACTCGAAACCGATTTTGGAGATGTGCAAAGCACCGATCTAACCATTGTTGTTACCCCTGAAGCTGATGAGCCAACACTAACGGCCGATTATCAGTCTATTGTGTCTGAAGCGTCTGGGAGTATTCCTTTGGGGTTGAGCATGAATTTGGTCAATCCTGCACCCGAAGAGTTTGGAAGTGTGGAGATTCGCGGATTACCAACAGATCTAGAGTTGAGTCATGGTGAAAGATTGAACGGCATTTATACTGTTGATCAAGAGGATGTCGCTGATCTTTCCATCGTTGGCGGGTTTAGCGGTGCAAGTGATTTTACGTTGTCGATAAAACCGATTGCAACACTGGGTGCTATAGTCGCAGAAGGTGCTGCTCAGACAGTCAACGTTACCTTAGTGGAAGAAGGGGGCCAAACTTTACTTGCGACAGATGCTAATGATTTGCTTATTGGAGGAAGTGGCAGCGATGTATTCCAGTTTGACAGTTCAGGGCTCGGTAACGAGTTAAAGCCCTCGTACGATGTGATCAACGATTTCCAAATATCCGTTATTGGTGATGATAATGACACAATTGACATCGCCTCGATAATCACAGCTACCTCGATAACAGAAGTCGATAATAAGCTCGATTTAACAGAGAATGATGATGGCGTAACGCTTCACATAAAACCAGAAGAGACGGGGACAAAACAACAGATTCTTATGCAGGGCGTCACTCTCGATCAGCTTTACAAAGGTGACTCGACTGGCGTAGCCGAAGAAAATGTCTTACAGAAGATGATTGATGACAACAACTTGCTAGTAGGTGGTATGTCATGAAGCATCACTCATCCTCATCAAGTGAGCTGACTAACGATCCTTGGGGGCAATCGTTAACTTGGTTGATGCGTTATTTTGAAGTTAGACACCATACAAAAAAGGTGCTTTCTGGATTACCTCTTGCTGAGGGTAGATTGGATAGTAACTTATTCATCAGAGCCGCTGAGCGAGCCGATCTTGAACTCACATTAATCGATTTAAAATCCACCGCAATGTTGAGCTTTCCATTGGTGGTAATCAATAGGAAGACGTTACAACCCGCTATTATATCTGAGCGACATAACAGCGATTATCAAGTCACGTTATTTAGTGAAGACCAGAGTGAAACGCAATACGTTACGAGCGAGGAACTGCAGAATCAATTCCAGCCTCAAGCATGGCAAGTTTCTATGCGTCCAGAGCTGGACAAACGGATAAGTTCTATTCAAGCGGATTACAATGAACATTGGCTTTTCGCCGTAGTGAAAGAAATGTCTCCGTGGTATCGAGATCTTTTGATTGCCTCTTTCCTTATCAATATGCTAGCGCTAGTTATTCCGCTTTTCACTATGAACGTTTACGATCGTGTAGTGCCTAATCAAGCTTTCAGTACATTATGGGTTTTGGTCGCTGGTGTCTCCGTCATCATTATTTTTGATTGGCTATTGCGTAAAGCAAGGGGAGTTGTCACTGATACAGCGGGTAAGTACATCGATAACAAGCTTTCTTCGATACTTTTTTCTAAAGTTATGGGGATGAAACTTGAACACCGTCCTGCATCAGTCGGTGCATTCGCTCGACAACTACAAGATTTTGATAGTGTTCGCGATTTTTTTACTTCTGCATCTCTTGTGACCTTAGTTGATCTCCCATTTACGTTGTTATTTTTAGTCTTAATAGGTTGGCTAGGTGGGGCAATGATGTTCATACCTATTGCCGTCATGTTTATCCTGCTGATCCTTGGCTTTGCGGTAAAAGCAAAAATAGAACAATCACATACGGAAAGTGCTGCACTATCCATGAAGCGACAAGCTCACTTGTTTGATTCATTGTCCTCTTTAAAAGAGATTAAGCAAAATAACGCTACGGGAGAAGCACAAAAGCGTTGGGAGCAAACGGTATCCATGCTTTCTGATTGGCAAAATCAATCGCGAAACTATTCGAATATCGTTGCTTACTCCATTCAATCTAGCCAGCAGATAATTACCGTAATGTTACTTGTAACAGGCGTGTACAGAATTTCTGAGGGATTGCTCAGCATGGGGGGGCTCATTGCTATTGTCATGCTTAGCGGTCGTGCTGCAGGGGCGATTAACCAGTTAGCTATGCTGTTACTTCGCTATCAACAGACAAAAACAGCGGTTGAAGGCTTAAATTCTATCATGTCTTTACCTCAGGAGGTGCAACGCAGTCAGGTCATTACGTCTGCCGAATTTACAGGGAATATACGTTTAGAAAACGTGAGCTTCCAATACCCAGATGTTGATATGCCATGTTTGAGAGATATTAATCTTACTATCAAGCAAGGCGAACGCGTTGGCGTTATTGGTAGTGCAGGAGCAGGAAAGTCTACACTCCTTTCTATTATTACCAATCAACTCAGTGCCTTACAGGGTAGCGTTTATTTTGATGACATTGACAGTCAGCTTTGGCCCGCCGAATTGATAAGAGAGAAAACGGGTTGGGTTGGCCAAGATTCGCATCTTATATACGGCAGCATTATGGAAAACATAGTATTAGGACATCATGTTATTGATCAAGAACGTTTACGCCGTGCGATAGAATTATCGGGTTTGAACCAGTACATGAGCCGCCTTCCTCATGGTCTAGAAACGCAAGTCGGAGAAGGAGGGCGTTATTTGTCGGGGGGGCAAAGGCAAGCTGTAGCGATTTCAAGAGCGTTTTATCGAAACCCTGCAGCATTAATTTTAGACGAGCCAACCAGTTCCTTAGACCAGCCAGCTGAGAATGCGTTGTTTAATGCTCTTAAATCGTTGCCGCACTCGACGACGATGATTATTAGCTCTCATAAACATTCCTTATTATCGCTTTGTGATCGAATTGTTGTGCTTGATAAAGGCACAATTTTGAGGGAAGGAGCGCCCCAAGAAATTTTTGCTAAACAACAGTCTAACGCGAAAACGAACAGAGTACGCGCAGTATCAATTGTACGCGAAGGAGGTCAATGATGAGCACAGTTCGTTGGAGTAATGCTCATTTAGCAAACCGTTCGAGAACGTTGATTTGGTTGTCTGCCGCTTTAGTGCTAAGTGTGATTATTTGGGCCTCGTGGGCGAGGTTAGACGAAGTGGTTGTCGGCGAAGGAAAGGTTGTTCCTACTTTGTCTGTTCAGACGATTCAGAGCTTAGAGGGAGGCATTCTAAAGGAGTTACTTGTCATGCCTGGTGAAAGCGTCACTAAGGGGCAAACCATCGCTATTCTGGATGATACAAGGTTTAAGTCGACCTATTCGGAGACCTCTGAACAAGTTGAATCTTTGCTCGCCAGAAAGCAGAGGCTTCAAATTGAATTAGAAACGGTAAAAGTGAATAGCCTCCAACTGGATTGGAAACAACAAGTGAGTATCGAGCCTCAGCCATTTGATATTTCGATGACCGGCCACTCTGCCTATCTGAATGCCAAAGCAAACTATCTTGAGCGGTTGAGCCAACTGGAGTCTGAGCTGGAGGAGGCTAAATTGCGAATTGAGCAACAATCGCAAGCTTATCTAGATACCTTGAATACCATTCAAACACTAAAAAGCAGTCTGGTTATTGTCTCGAAAGAGCGAGATATGTTGAGAGAGGTGGTTTCTAGTGGCGCGGTGGCTGAAGTGGAATTATTAAAACTGAATAGAGACGTTATAAAGCTCAAAGGAGACATCGCGAGTTCACAAGCTGCTGCCCAAAAGCAAAGGGCTGTGTATTCTGAATCCATCGCAGATTATCGTGGTACTGCGCTTGCTTTTAGGGCAGAGGCACAAGGGCAGCTCAATGAAGTTGTGACGCAACTAGCGCAGCTCAATGAAAGTCGTCAGGCGATTGCGGATCAGTTGAATCGAACGCAGTTACTTTCTCCGGTCGATGGAACCATCAAAGATGTTTTTGTCAGAACCATCGGAGGTGTGGTTAAGCCGGGTGAGCCTATTTTAGAAATAGTCCCTCGTAATAGCACGTTAATCGTTGAAGCGAGAATTTCTCCTCAGAATATCGCCTTCATAAGGCCTGGCCTGCCGGCAACGGTAAAGTTGTCTGCCTATGACTTTGTCATTTACGGAGGCCTAGAAGGAGAAGTGACCTACGTAAGCGCCGATGCACTTCAAAATGAAGAGGGCAATGCCTACTACCGTGCCAACGTTACTTTCAAGGTTGATGATAAGTTTACGATCATCCCGGGAATGCAGGTTGTGGTAGACATTCTTACAGGAGAAAAAACAGTACTGAATTATTGGTTAAAACCTATATTACGTGCGAAAGAGAATTCGCTCAGAGAAAGATAGACATAAGGATATAAGATGCGGCTTAAATCAACGTTATTGGTCTTGTTTGCAGTATCATCGTCGCCAAACGCTTTGACTTTAGAAGAGTCAGTTACGTTATCTCTCGATAGCTCCCCCAGTTTGCTTGCTCGCTATTCTCGCTATGAGTCGATGGTACGAGACCGAAATGCCATAAATGGTTCATTTCTTCCTCAGGTTAATTTGTATGCAGCAGCAGGGTACGAAGGTACTCGATATAACAACGGAAACTACATCGACAGTGAAGATAGAACATTAGAAAGAACGGAGATGGGCGTAAGAATCTCCCAACTGTTATTTGATGGATTTAAAACAAGTGCTGATGTTGATCGCCTATCTTACGAGGCTGAAGCTGAACGCTTGGACTTATTGGCATCTGCGGAAAATGTTGCATTAGATACTGTCAGAGCGTATGTGGATGTTTTACATGCCCGAGAGTTGATGAAACTGACAGAAAGAAACCTAAATGAACACCAAGAGATCTACCGTTTCATTCTAGATAAAAAAGAAAAAGGTTTAACCAGCAACTCCGACTTAGCGCAGGTTTCTTCGCGTGTCGCGACAACACAGTCCTCATTGATTGCCGCCCAAAACAATCTTTCCGATGCTAGAACAAGATTTGTACGTTTGGTTGGTCGAGCGCCGCAAAACTTAGTTGAACCTGTTTACCCGCAGGAGTTGCTTCCGAATAAGCTTGACGAAGCACTCAAACAAGCGGTTAGGTTGCACCCATCCATACAGTCAGCGATGAAAGATTTAGAGGCGGCTCGACATGAAGTAAAAAGAGAAAAGGGGGATTACTACCCAGAGCTCAAGCTTGAGCTGTCAGCCAACAAAACAGACAACGTGGATAATATTGAAGGCATTAACGAAGATGCAAAGGTTATGCTGACGGTCAACTACGATCTTTTTAACGGCTTTTCTACAGACTCCCGAGTGGAGTCATCTGCCTGGCGAGTAGAGGAGGCGAGGGCTATTCGAGCAAATGCAGAACTAGATGCGAATGAAGGTGTAAGGCTGGCATGGGACGCACATACATTGCTTCAACAGCAAATGGAGTTTTTAAAAGTCAACGTTGATGCGGCGAAAGTAACTGAATTAGGGTACATCCAGCAGTTCAATGTAGGGCGACGCAGTTTGTTAGATGTATTAGATGCCAAAGTTGAAACGTTTGTTGCGAGACGGAACTACACCCGAACAAAGTACGATCATTTGGTTGCCACTTACCGTTTATTCAACTCGATGGGGATTCTGACTTATGCGTTGCGAGTTGAGTATCCAGAGAACTGGAAGGAGAACAATAATGGATAAATTCGCAGTGACGAGTCTTCTAGTTTTCATGTTAGCAGGCTGTGCTGAATCACCGAATACGACGTTGACCACTTACCAGTACAACGACCTTAAAGACAATGATAGTGATGGCGTGATAAACCAACGAGATAACTGCGCAGATACGCCAAAAGGTGTGGTTGTTGACAGTGAAGGCTGTGCGAATTGGGTCAACGACTCGCAGACACACCTGATCAGCTTTTTCTTTGCGATGGATGAGCATCAGGTAACGCCATCTCATGATATGCCGCTAAGCGAGTTGAAAGCACTGCTTCAGAGTAACCCAAATGCGCAAGTCATACTGATAGGAGACACAAGCCCTGAAGCGTCACTCGAATACAACAAAGCGTTGGCAAAGAAAAGGACGGCAGCTATACGAGAATTGCTAGTGAGAAACGGCATTCAAGATAATCGAATTGAAGAGCAAGAGTTTTATCAGAATACGGCATTGACGGTACAACTAAAAAAACGGGAAAGGCGCACAATTGCTGTTGTAAACACGAAAGCTGAAAGTACTGAACAAGCGTGGACTATATTTAGTTCGGACAGCGAGTTGACACCTAATTCGAAGTTGGAGCTGAATTATGAAAATTAAAGTCTTGCCTTTCCTTGCTCTAACTTCATGTTTGATTTCACCGCTGGCATTTGCTGACTCTGAGGCTCGAACATCGATTTTTGTCGAACCAGAGATACTAGAAACGATAGAAACATTGATAGATGAGCCAAGTGTAAATGTAGCGCTTGCATCTCAGTCTGGTGGTTTTAACGACATGCTAAATGACGGAGCCTCTATTGCGATCACATCTAAGAAATGGTCAGATGAAAACATCTCCCGATTTCAACGAGAAAGAGGCCACAGGCCTACACGTTTGTTTTTAATGGCAAACGCTATTGTCGTAATCAATAGTCAAAAGAGTACGGTAGATAGTGTTTCCGTTAGTGAATTGAAACGCTGTGATGCAAATACGTATGCTTTCGGGGAGATGCGTTTAAGTAACCCAGATGTGAGCTCTAATGGTTGTCAATCATCGATTCAAATGCTTGATGAAGACCGATTGAAACGCGCTTTAAGTGACGACTTTTCAGCCAAAGCTTATATGCAATACTCCGATTTTAAATACTCAGAACAGTGGTCGAGCTACAAGGCTCTCTCTGTTCATCATAACGATGACTCATGCTCTTTGAGCACAGATTGCATCTATTCTCTTCGCTATCCATTTTCCGTGGTCTATTACGTTTATATAAATAAACAATTCGACACCAATCAGAAAATCACAAAATCAAAACTATTTGAACTCCTTACAACCGACAACAATACACAACAGGTACGAAATGCTGGGTTTATTCCACTACCAAAAGCGCTTATTAAAATAAATAGGGTGAAGTTAGGGCTAGATGAGCCAGTTGTTTTAAACGGGTATAAATAAACTTCATACGCCTAACTATGTGGGCTTGAGTGAACGTACCGCTCTAGGAAGTTTTGCCTTGCTGCTCATTTATCTTTGGTTAACCTTTGGTCAATTGAGTTGGTTGTAAGTGGTTTTGTTGGTAATTTTTCTATTATTGTGGCAAGTTCACTTAAAATCACTTAAGTGCATTTAAGTTATGACACAAGAAGAAAGACTCGTAGCACTCAGAGCGAAGCTGGAGCAGCAAAACAAAGTAACGTTGTCTGAAGTTTGTGAGTACTTTGGTATCTCGCGAGATTCAGCTCGCCGAGACTTAGTTAAGTTGAGTCAGCAACCTGGGTTACAAAGAATACGAGGTGGTGTCATGCTTGCGCCGATCTCTTCCCATACCGAGGCATACGCGAGTCGACCCGTGAGTGACGTTAAACATCGACTAGCTCAAGCTGCCGCAGCGTTGTTGGATGAGCGCGACCATCTTGTTATTGATACCAGCACCATTTTGTCTCTGCTCCCACTCTATGCAGGAAAAGCGCGTTGTGGAGAAAACAAGCTCAACGTTGTCACTAACAGCATTGATGTGCTGACCGCTGCTGAGACAAACGACACAATGGACGTTCATTTCTTAGGCGGACACTTTGACCCTTATGCCAGAGCAGTTTTAGGGGCGCAAGCAGAGCAGCAAATGCAGCATTATCACGTGAACAAAGCGTTCATTGGCGTGTGTGCATTGTCATCCCGAGGGCTGACAACAAATAGTTTGTTAGAAGCAACATTGAAACAAGCGATGATTGCTCAAGCTCAGCAGGTCATCGTCGTTTGTGAATCCCGAAAAATTGGTAGCGACAATTTCCACCACGTATGTGATTTGTCAAAGATCGACATCATTATTACCGATCATCCCCCTCAATCAGATTTTCAACAACTCCTCGATCACAATGATATTGAATGTATTGTTGTGTCACCGAAATAAGGAATCTTAGAATGGCTTACGATCCCGTAAAAACCGCTGTGATTGGTTACGGATATTCAGCAAAAACGTTTCATTTACCCTTCATTAAAGCGCTACCAAATTTAACGCTGAGCGCGATAAGCTCGCGTCAACAGGAGGCGGTTCAAAATGATTGGCCAGATGCTAAGTGGTTTTCTGATGCGAATACTTTACTCGATGATAGTGATGTAGAGCTCGTAATCATTACTGCGCCAAATGACGTACATTACGAACTTGCAAAGCGTGCGTTGAACAATGGGAAACACGTCATCGTCGAGAAACCGTTTGTTACTCGTATAGAAGACGGTAATGAACTTATCGCCTTGGCGGAAGAGAAAGGTCTGGTGCTGAGCGTTTTTCACAATAGACGTTGGGATGGAGATTTTCTCACGGTTAAATCTCTTATCGAACAAGGTAAGTTAGGTGATATAAAGCTATTCGAGTCACACTTTGACCGTTACCGCCCTGAAGTTCGTCAACGCTGGCGAGAGCTAGCCCAAGATGGTGGTGGTATTCTATTCGACCTTGCTCCTCATCTTCTCGATCAAGCATTGGTGTTGTTTGGCTTGCCAGATGCGATAGACGCACAATGTCGAATGATGCGCCCGGGTGCGACAACGATTGATTATTACAACTTGATACTTCATTACCCTGAGCATATTGTGCACTTGCATTCAAACTTGTATAGCCCAGAGCCGAATCTCCGCTACAAAGTATTGGGTACGGAAGCTAAATATGAAAAGTTCGGATTAGATCCTCAAGAGGGCTACTTAAAAGAAGGCCGTTTGCCGGAAAACGATGCTTGGTCGGAAGAAGATGAGGCGTTATACGGCGTCCGTTACGACGAAGACGGTGCGCAAACTATCAAAACGGAGAGAGGCGCGTACCAAGCTTACTTTGTTGGTGTGGCAGACGCCATTCGTTTGGGCACTGATAACCCGGTTCCTGCCGCTCAAGCAGTACAGAATATCGCTCTGATTGAGATGGCATTGGAAAGCAGTAAAACGGGTAAAACGATTCAGGTGAAACCATGAGTTTGACGCTTGAACTCGTGGCCCTGCAAGAGCATGAACTTCAGTTGGCCGAATTTAATCACCATATTGCGTGGTCTATCGGCCTCGCTCTAAAAGAAGAGGCTGAAGCTCGCGGCGCGGCTGTTGCTATTGAGGTTTACGGCTTTGGACAAACGCTATTTCAGTACGCGATGGCAGGAACCTGTGCTGATCATTTAGATTGGGTCCGTAGGAAGCGAAACTCAGTATTATGGTATGGCCACAGCTCTTACTATCTTTCTCTGTACAACAAGCAAAAGCAACGTGATTTCGAAAATCAGCCTCATCTCGATGCTCGTGAGTACTGCGCTCATGGTGGCGCGTTCCCAATTCGGCTTTCTGGGTCTGGTTTGGTTGGGGTTGTGACGGTATCGGGTTTACCGCAGTTAGATGATCATCAGCTAGTTGTGGATATATTAAAAACGATGACAGAGACAAAACCCTCTTAAACGCCAAATATGAAAGTAGCACGGTTTCTTTATCGTGCTACTGAATTCTCTTTTTAGCTCATAAAGTGTTCTTTAATGTGAGCAAATATTAACATTGATCCCAACTTACTACCTGAAAATCAAATCAATTTCATATAACCTATACGCTCATTCATATAGAAAGCCTTCAAAGTTGGCCATTGGCAATGTCTTTTAGAAGAAAAGAAAAACTCAATCTTAGAAATCTTATTGTCACCCTATGTGTGTTCAGTGTGCTTGTCACTTTGATCAACGCATTCTACTCGATTTATCGTGTTCAAAGGGATCTCATCATCAATAACACGTTAGAATCAAACCGTGTTTACGCCCAAAAAATGTCTGAAATGACAGACTCTTTCATAGAAAGCTCAATGTCGCAGCTAAAATACAGTGCGAACGTGCTAAAAGACAAGATGCATGACGCTCAGCTTCTTGATAAAGAGGCTGAGAGATTAAGAACGCAAACCAAATCATTTAACTCTGTGGTTGTCGTTAATGCAAAAGGGGTTATTATTTCTGTATCCCCTGAAACACTTCAGGTGAAAGGTGTAAGGTTAGTGGGTGAAAGAAAACGCCAGTCTTTAAACGCTCAAGCACCGGTTGTTACTGAACCATTTATATCGCCAGCTGGAAATTACTTGTTAACCATCTCATACCCTATATTTTCTCAATCTAATGAATATTTAGGTTATATCGGCGGCACTATTTATCTAGAAAAAGAAAATATTCTTGCAGAGTTACTCAGCCAGCACGCATACAAAGATGGTTCTTTCCTTTACGTTGTCGATGAGAGTAACACTCTGATTTATCACCCAGATCAGTCGAGAGTTGGTGAAGTAATCGACGATAATGAGGCAATCAAAGTGGTGACGATGGGGCAGAGCGGTAACAAAGAAATTGTTAACTCTCGCGGCGTCGAAATGCTTGCTGGTTATGCACCAGTAAAGTCATCAGGATGGGGAATTGTTGCTCAGCGCCCGAAATCGATGACGTTATCTGTGCTAGATGAACAGATGTGGAATGTTTTCCTCAAGTCGATTCCAATTGGTTTATTAACTTTGTTACTAATTTGGTTCTTGTCCCTTCTTATTTCTAGACCACTTTGGCAGTTAGCGGGTGCTGTGCGAGGTGTCGAAGAACATTCATCATCTATCGATGATCTCAAACTGGTTAAGTCTTGGTATTTTGAGGTCTCACATTTGAAGCTTAGCTTTCTTAAAGCATTTGGTATCGTGTCAAAAACCATTGATAAGCTGCAACTGGATACATTAACAGATTCGATGACTGGATTATTGAATCGACGTGGATTAGATAAAGTTCTTGGTTTGTTTAAGCAGGAAAATACCGCGTTCTCTGTTTTGGCGCTAGATATTGACCACTTTAAGAGCGTAAACGATAACTATGGCCATGACGTGGGTGACAACTTACTTAGAGAGTTTGCGCAGTTAATGAAAGACCAAGCTCGCTCTAATGATCACCTGTGTCGTTCTGGCGGTGAAGAGTTTATGATGTTTTTGGAAAAAACAGACGTAAACCACGCTATGGATGTTGCAGAGCGTATTAGACACAATGTGGAACAACATGACTTTCAGGTGGTTGGTAAGGTCACGGTTTCGTTGGGCGTTTCTCACTGGAAAGGCAATGACACACCAATTGAAGCGGTAATGAAAGACGCCGATAATGCACTTTATAAAGCGAAACATAATGGAAGAAATAGAACGGAGTTGGGTGACGACGCACAATAGATATTGCGCTTTATGCTGAACATAAAACGAGCCAGTGACTAACCTTTGCTGTTAATCGCTGGCGTAACCGCTACCAATTGCGCGAAACGGCAAGTTCAGCTCTAATTCTGGAATTTGTTTACCCACCCAAGCTGGAAATGTATTGCTATTTGGCCCTGGAAACAGCGTATATTCTTCAGCCCAAGGGTATTGGTTAATAACACTTTGTATTTTAGGGATAAGCTGGCGGGCCTTTTCACCTTGTATGGAGAGGATCTTTTCTGGTTTTGCACCATACCAATATCGATCTGGCGTCCCAGTTTGGTACTGATATAGAGCGGGTTGTCCGCGATTCACTCTCCAGCCGACTACTTCATACACTGTATATTCGTTCGCATTTTCAGGCTTTATTGCAAACCATGTATGAACGGCAAACCAGCCTCGCCAACCAAACGCATCTGCGGCATAAAACTCAATCACAGCATGCTTAACATTAGAAGGATCGGGTGCGATACCCGCAGGTTCTCTGCTTGCGGTACGCCAATCTCCTTGAGTGCATCCACCCAGCATAACCGCGATTGACATGAACCCAATTTTTACAAGGTGAGTAAAGTTGAGAGGGTCTTTCATTTATTGCTCCTAGACCAACCGATGCTGGTAACGCTCTATTGATTTTAGCTATAAAAACGTGGCAAGTCTGATTGTTGAAATCCTCTCCTTATTAAAAGAGAGAGGGAAGTTAGTGCCATAATTCCAGTTCATACGTAATAATAAGGTAAGCCGATTTGTAACATGTGGCATAGACGGTGCCGTATTTCTCGAACGATTCGTCTAGTTGCGTATGAAAAAGTAAGAGGTTGTATGTGTTCCTTACACGGTCACATGAATTAAAAGCATTAAAAAACAGAGGTTTACAGTGGATTTTGACTGGTTGAGTGAGTTTGGGACCCTCACATTGTCTCACATTTGCTTGTTTTGGGCGGAATTTTCATCGCTCATCTTTTTGCGCGTTTAGAGTCAGCGTTCAGCTATGGCACAATAGGCGCTCACAGAACAAGTGCTGTTTGGTCATGCAAATAGCAGAAAAATAACTAGAAATAGAATAATTAATGTTTAAATCAAAAAGTATACTCGCATTAAGCATGTTCGCATTTGGCTGTTTTGCCAATCAAGATAGCGAACCAACGTCCGTTGTGCTGAACTATGGTGACTCCTCCATCAGTACTGATATTCAAGCCAATCGAAAATTTCATGTTGTCCGAGACAATGAAAGTGAGCACGTAGAATTTTCCGGCGGAATCACAAAGGAGTATTCCGATTATATTGTGAATATTCATATCATAAGAAAAAGCAATATACGCAGATCAAGCCGAGAGCTGAATACAACCGTATTGATGAACAGTGATCAGATTGGGAAGCCTTTAGTGATTGGCATTGAAAATGATGAGTTCACTAGTATCACTTTGCGTTAATGCTTAGTATTTATTGAATAGGAATGAGGAAATTGATGCTCTCAATACGCTGCTATCGCACCGAGGATGCCCCAACACTGTGGGCACTCTTTTACCATACTGTGCGAATCATTAATCGTCGCGATTATACGGAATCACAAGTTTCCGCTTGGGCACCATCAGATTTTGACCTCGATGTGTGGCAACGAAAAATGGACGATATTCAACCATACGTCGCGGAGATAGAAGGGCAGGTCGTTGGCTATTGTGATTTGCAAGGTGACGGCTTGATTGATCATTTCTTTTGCCATCATGAATACCAAGGACAAGGTGTTGGTCGTGATTTGATGTCTTTTCTTTGTTCACAGGCGAAAGTACAGGGGATAAAACGAATGTATTCTGAAGTGAGTATTACCGCCCGACCTTTTTACGAGAAAATGGGTTTCACAGTTAAGTCTCGACAACGTGTTGAGGTTAGGGGAGAAACCTTAACTAACTTTATGATGGAAAAGTATATTTAACTTAAATCATGAGCATTTAGTGAGCTTGAACACAGATATAAAATGTTTTCCAATGTGAAAACGAGTTCATTGATCTCGCACCAACGTTTTGTTTGAAAACAGTGTACATAATCTTCTCTGGAACGCCATTACCGCATTTCGTCTCTGAAGGCTTAAAAACAGTCTGAAAGTTTTGGTTTTGCGGCGGGTAATAGCGTTCCAAACGCCAAATGTGTCTGGCTAACCATCTCAGGAAGAGAAGTAGTACTATGCGCCCTTATCTCAAATACGTTGTTCCAACATTGATACCATTGCTTGTTTGGTTGATGCCTCTCTCTGCGTTCCCATTTGATGGCATTACTATCGTCCAGCAAAGAGTGATTGCAATCTTCTTGCTTGCCGCACTTTGCTGGGTATTCGAGCCAATTCCAATCTACGCCACTTCGGTTGTGATCATTGTCCTAGAGCTATTGCTTGTATCAAATAAAGGTATTGTGCTCTTTCGTTTGCAAGAAGGGCAGCCACATTTTGGTGAGCTATTACAATACAACGAGATAATGGCGACCTTCGCTAGTCCGATTATCATGCTCTTCCTCGGCGGTTTCTTTTTGGCTATGGCGGCGACAAAGTACAGGTTAGATGTCAACTTAGCCCGAGTGTTACTCAAACCATTTGGACAAAAACCAAAGTTCGTTATGCTGGGGTTGATGCTGATCACCGCTGTTTTTTCCATGTTTATGTCAAACACCGCAACAACAGCGATGATGTTGTCCATTTTAACCCCTGTGATAGCGGTTTTCGGGCCTAAAGACCCAGGTCGAATTGCATTCGCTTTGTGTATTCCTGTTGCGGCCAACATTGGTGGCATTGGTACTCCAATCGGCACGCCACCGAATGCCATCGCCCTAAAATATTTGGTTGGTGACAACTTAATTACGTTTGGTGAATGGATGGTATTTGGTGTGCCATTCGTTATTGTGATGATGGCGTTAGCCTGGTTTCTGATTGGCTTTTTGTATAAAGCCGAACAAACCACCATCGATCTGAACATTAAAAGCAAGTTTTTGAAAACACCCAAAGCAATAATGGTTTACGTCACCTTTGCCGGCACGATTATTCTTTGGTTGATGGGTTCTGCACATGGAATGAATTCTTACACAGTAGCATTAATTCCGGTCGCAGTGTTCTCATTGACGGGCATCATTAACAAAGAAGACTTGAAGAAAATCTCTTGGGATGTGCTTTGGTTGGTGTCAGGCGGTATTGCTCTGGGCCTTGCTCTAGATAAAACCGGGCTTGCGAAGCTGGTGGTACACAGCATTCCGTTTGATCAGTTCTCGCCATATGTTGTCTTGTTTGGTGCGGCTTTCTTGTGCTTGTTAATGGCAAACTTTATGTCGCATACAGCCACCGCAAACTTGCTGATGCCGATTATGGCTGCGTTAGGTACCTCTATGGCTTCGTTAACGCCTCTCGGCGGTGAAGTTACTCTGATCTTGGTCGTGACATTTGCCGCTTCACTCGGTATGTCGTTACCAATCAGTACGCCACCAAACGCGTTAGCTCATGCAACAGGGCATGTCGAGAGCGGCCAAATGGCTCGTATCGGTGCCGTGCTAGGCGTGATTGGCGTATTACTCAGCTTTGTGATGGTGTGGATTTTACATACTGTTGGGCATATTGGATAACCCATGTACGAAACGAAGTTAGACGCGTTAGTACAACGCTACTTTAATCACCTTGAACGCCGATTAACGGTTCTATCCGGGTCGGTGCTTATTGAGCAAGCTGGCTACAACGATCGCTTGTACTATGTGCTGTCGGGAGAACTTGCGGGCTATTACGCGGAAGATGACAAGAAACCGATTCAGGTATTTTCTGCGTCTCAAGGTGCGTTTATTGGCGTACATAGTTTCTTTTCTGGTACGTGGACTGCCTCTTCGACAGTGATTGCTCAAACAGATGTTGAATTGGCTTGGATACAGCGTGATACGCCTGCCGTGGAAGAGGCGACATACGGACCATTGACGACACAATTTATGCCTGTGATGGTTAACGAATTATCTCGTCGTCAACGGCGCGCAATGCAAGAGGCATTGGCTAAAGAAAAAGCACTACAAAAGCTTCATACCGCAGAGCAAATGACAACGTTGGGGCAGCTTGCAGCGGGTATTGCTCATGAGTTGAACAATGCGATAGGCGTTGTAAGTAGTAAATCAGAACGGCTAGAGACAGTTATCATGGAACTGCTTGAAGAAGTTCATCCGGAAGCGAGTCAATTTTTTGATTTTGGTTTAATGCAAGGGCAGAAAGTCTCTTCTAGCGAAGCGAGAAAGCGGGGGCGCCACTTCGAAAAATACTACGGTTTAACCAAGGAGGTTGCTCGTGATCTTGCTCGTGCCGTTCCAAATAATTTCCTTTCGGAACATTGGCTAAAAAGACCAGAAGAAGCGATACGTTTCTGGCAAATGGGGCGAGATCTCCATGACTTACGCATCGCTTCTAAACATACCGTTGGCATTGTGCGATCCTTAAAACAATTGGGGCGCACGGATATCGACTTGGATGAAGCGATTAACATCAATGATTCAATCAATCGCGCCTTGGCTCTATTGCAAAGTGACTTAAGACGAGTGAGTGTTCGTTTTAGCCCTGCGGATTTACCTGCTTTTATTGGTTCTCAAACCGAACTCGTCCAAGTTTGGGTAAATATATTAAAGAATGCGTGCGATGCACTTGGTGAAACGGAGAAACCCGGTATCGAAATACATACTCGGGAGAGTAAGGGTAAAATTTTGGTCACGATTGCTAACAATGGACCAGAAATTGATGAAGCGACACGTAGAAAAATTTTCCGGCCAAACTTCACCACTAAAAAGGGGGGATTGTCGTTTGGTTTAGGGTTAGGTCTGTCGATTGTGAAGCGCATTATCGCCGGATATAACGGCTCTATTGTGGTAAAGAGCGACAGTGAAAAAACGATTTTTAGAATCAAGTTACCAGTAGAGGGTGAACATGGAGAAGCTTAATGTAATTTGCGTTGATGACCAACGAGAGGTACTAAGCGCGGTTCTACAAGATTTAGAGCCGTTAAATCAATGGTTGAATGTCGAAGACTGCGAATCAGCAGGTGAGGCTCTAGAACTGATGGATGAATTTGATGCAGAAGGCGAGATGATCGCATTGATTATTTCCGATCATGTGATGCCAGGTAAAACGGGAGTAGAACTGCTGACCGATGTATCAAAAGACGGTCGTTTTGGCTTTACGAGGAAAGTGCTTCTTACCGGGCAAGCGACGCACACCGATACGATTAATGCGATCAACTCCGCAGGCATTGACCGCTACTTTGAAAAACCATGGCAAGCAAGCCAATTAATAGAGTGTGTTAGAAACTTGGTGACCCAATATATCTTTGATGTGGGCTTAGATTACACTCAGTATCACGAGCATTTAGATCAGAGTGTGGTGTTTGAACGCCTACGTTAATAGGGGGCATTAAGCTTTGTTTTCGTCACGGCCAGTTAGTGTCTGAAAT
This sequence comes from Vibrio sp. Vb2131, assembly GCF_033338535.1. NCBI lineage: Bacteria > Pseudomonadati > Pseudomonadota > Gammaproteobacteria > Vibrionales > Vibrionaceae > Vibrio > Vibrio sp. Vb2131. The sequence continues at coordinate 115,914 of NZ_JAWOSW010000008.1, read as the reverse complement.
CTATAGTGAATAGTTCAGCATGTTTAACGTGGCCGTGCGGAATATTGCTCTAGTATGCTTAACTCAACGAATAGCGGCTTGCACTGGCAACAGAAAGTGGCTTAGAGAACCAATAACCTTGCAGATAATCGACGCCCATTTCGGTAAAAAATTCACACATTTTGGCGTCTTCAATTCCCTCAATCACTACTTCAATATTATTTTCCTGGCACATAGTGATAAGAAACTTCAGATATTCTTGTGAAGAGCGGTTGGTTAGTGTTTTCCACGCCATCGACCTATCAATTTTGATTTGTGTCATCGGGAGGTCGAAGAAGCTATTTAATGAACTGTAACCAGATCCAAAGTCATCCAGAGAGAGTGCAAATCCTAGTTCCCTGAGGGTATTCAGAGGGGCAATGGCTGTCTGATTATTATCCAAAATAAATGTTTCTGTTAGTTCCAACACAATAGACTCAGGATCGACACCAATCTCATCCGCCATGGCTTTAATTCGCGCAGGGAATTCACTATTCATTAACTGAAGTACAGAAACATTCACGTTTACACGAACTTGGTTTTGGTAACGCTCACGGTAGTTTTTGATAAATTCACACGCTTTGGCAAAGACTTGATATCCGAGCTCGACAATCAAACCTTTGTTCTCTGCGACGGGGATGAATTCGTCTGGATAAATTTCGCCAAACTCTTTGCTACGCCAGCGAACCAGAGATTCGAAGCTCACTACTTTTGAGCTTTTGGCGTCAATAATTGGCTGAAACTTAACGCTTAATGTCTGTTTTTCTAGTGCACTTTTTAGACCTTGTTCAATAAAGAAATAACGGTCTACGGCATGCTGAGTTTTCTCACTGTAAACCGCAACACGGTCTTTATTCTGCTCGCTTGCGTACTGACAAGTTCGTGCTGCTTTACGTAATATTTCCTCTGCTGAGTGACTTGGATCTATGCAAGGATACAAACCAATACTAATGTTACTTCCTAAGTATTGGCCCTCTTCAATCACTGCCTCGTGGTAGGTTTCCTTTAAACTTTCGGCGTAACTTTGCAGCGTTTCTACCGAGCATTCATCGTGAATCAAAATCGCAAAGTCATCATCATGTACGCGATATACAGAACTATTTGGAGAAGGTAGGTGACTGAGAGTTTGTAGCAATTTTTCCACTAACCCATCGACCAACTCGCTGCCATATTGATTTAAGTAAGATTTAATCTCTTCTATCTGAATGTAACAGATAGATGCACAAGAATCAGTGGCTCGCACACTATCTTCAATATCCAGCAAGAGATGGGCGCGATTAGCCATACCTGACGCATTGTCATGAAATGCGACTTGATGAATGTAGCTTTCCATCAGCTTGCGTTCAGAAATATCACGGTGGCTACCAACCATATAATGACCATGTTCTGTTTCTTTGGTCATGGCTACGCCTTCAATCCAGACGTACTGTCCATTGGGTTTACGCACGCGGTAGGTCGTTGTGACCCTCGTGTTGTTGGTAATGATGTGAGCATCGACCCGAGTGGAGAGTCTTTCTCGATCGAGAGGGTGAACAAGGTCTAACCATTGCTCTAAGCTGATTCGACCAGCGTTGATACCAAGCTGCTCATAAAAGCCCTTGTTATAAAATACCATGGTGCCAAACTCATCCATGTAAAAGAGGCCTTCGTTAAATACATCGAAGATATGAATGAATCGTTCTTCGACGATTTTTAGGAACTCTCGGTCACTATCTGAGACTTGTTGGTCAAATAGGGTGGTCAAGATATTTCCTCCTCGAGCCTTTTAGCATCAGAGATGAGTGTTGGGGTTGATAACATAGAGTTGATCTGCTGGCGTACATTACAATCACAAAAGTGTCAGTTCAAATTGTTTGGCTATCATTTTATGCGCTACTAGGTTAATAACATACTAAGATTAGGCGGCTAATCATCGACATTTATAAAAAATAGTCAACAGTAAAAATCATTTATAAAATACAGTTATTGATGCCGTCCGCAATCTATAAATATTTATGAATAATTATCCTAAAGTTATTTTCAGTTGTGTCGGTACCAATGTGTTGTTTTCTAACGTCATTTGTATATATGTTATCTTGGATAAAACCATAATAACAAAAAGGACTTAATGAGCGCGACCGATTATTAATTGACAGGATGCTCATTAATTGTAATCAATTCAAATTTATTATCACGCCAAGTAATCAAATCTCTTATAATGCGGACGTTAATATCGAGTAAGCCTTCTTTATATGCAGTACGATCCGAAAAATTCCATCAAAATTGCGCTCGCTGATATCGGCGTTGGTATGTTTGTTACCGCGATAGAGCACAACAAGCGCGTCAATTTAGCCAATGCAGGGCGGATATCTAGCCCTGAAGGCATTAAGAAGCTTGCTACAAGTGGCGTAAAGTATGTTTGGGTAGATCAAACATTATCTTCGCAGCAGTGTGTCTTCAAGCCTGTAGATGAATCAGCTGATGCCACTAAAGAGACGCGAGAGCAGAAACACTCCGATTTTAAGAGGGGTCAACGAGCTTATCGTTCGAGAGACATCCAACACAAGCGAGCCAAAAGGCTGATCGCCGAAGCAAAAGATTTGGCGCAAAAACTATTGAATCAAACTTTTGAAGGAAAAATCATAGAAGTTGATGAAGTAGAAGCTTGGGCTGACGATGTCATTGAAAGTGTTTTTATTGACTCAGATGCGTTGCAGTGTGTCTCTGCACTCCGAAAAAAAGACTCTTATTTATTGGAACACTCCGTCAATGTCGCTTGTCTTTTAGTGTCATTCGGTAAGTACTTGGGCTTGGATAAACCAACGCTAAAACAGCTTGCTGTAGGTGGCATTATTCATGATGTAGGTAAAATTAAAGTCGATGATAAGATCTTGCACAAGCCAGCGAAGCTAACGCCTGAAGAATTTGAACATATGAAGCTACATCAAGTGTTCGCAGGTGAGATTATCCTTCACGTAAAAGGGCTTAGTGAAGTAAGCCGTGATGTTTGTTTGATGCACCACGAGAAGTTAGATGGCAATGGTTATCCTAGAGGCTTGAAGGGGGATGAGATTCCAATTCACGGCCGTATGAGCTGTATTGTAGATATCTACGATGCGCTAACGGCTGATCGCTGTTACAAAAAAGGCATGAGTTCTGCGGAAGCGTTTAAAATCTTGTTGAGTCTAACGCCATTTCATTTAGACGCAGACTTAGTTTACAAATTCATTAATTGCATTGGGATGTACCCCGTAGGCTCCATTGTCGAATTGAACGATGGGCGTGTTGGTATTGTTTGGTCTTCAAATGAATCTCAAGCATTAAAGCCAGAAGTGAAATGTTTCTACTCCCGCAAGTATAAACGATACATTGATGTCACGATGGTGGACTTAAAAACGAGTGCGTACAAAATTGAAAGAGCGATCGCGCCTTCATCGTTAGAGATCGATCCTAAGCCTTTTTATGATTAAGAGAAATAGATAAGCTTATACAACAGGCTTTACACCCTTGCATGTAGAACGTATTTTATTTGCATAACTATCTATTAATTTTTTCTAAGTTATTTAGATGCAAGATGGTTATTAAGACCTCGGCTATCATGGATAGAAACCGGGCGATAAAATAGTTCTACACAATGGGCTATAAACCTCATTTTGCTGGAAGGGATGCCAATGCAAATAGATACATGGATTTTTTACACTCTTGCCATTCTCGTGCTCACTGCTTCACCAGGACCAAGCTCACTGTTGTGTTTGAGTAAAGGAGTGAGTAGTGGGTTTCGTATTGCTTTCATGACTGCGCTTGGCAGTTTGTCTGCGATTACGATCATCCTTACGCTCTCATTTACCGGGTTGGGAGTTGTCATTGCTTCATCTGAGTTAGTTTTTAATATTATCAAATGGTGTGGTGCCGCTTATTTAATCTGGTTAGGTATTCAAGCGTTGCGCTCATCTCAGAGAGATTTTAATAAAACGGCAACGACTCAAAGTTCCGCGACAGCGTTCAGCGCGTTCACTAGTGGTTTCATTGTTGGCGCTAGTAACCCCAAAGCGATAGTCTTTTTCACCGCTTTGTTTCCTCAATTCATTGAACCTTCCGCACCGCTACTGGCTCAATACGCGATTTTCGCGTCTACATTTGTGGTTTTTGAGCTTAGCTGGCTAACATTTTATGCATTGTTAGGGGTAAAAGCCTCCGATTGGTTGTTTGTCGCTGGAAGGGCGAAGTTGTTCAATCGTTTGACTGGTGGAGTATTTATTGGTGCAGGCGTGATGTTGTCGACGGCAAACCGATAAGTAAGACAGATTTCGGTACGCAGTTAGGTTTTCCCATATAGTAAGTTGGAATGCGCTAATTTAGCTTTGTCTTATTTCCAGAATGGAAATAGACGTTTTGTTTATTTTCATTAGTGGCAACAGCCAAGCAGGAGTAAAATCACGTTACTCTTTAGGGGTAGAGCTCGTATTTTGTCTTGTGGGCTTGTGGTTACTTTGTAGGAATATCTTAGATGACAAGCCTTTCTAAACTACAACAACGTTTTCTAGATATCGCGACCGACGTCCGTCTTTCTCCAAAACAGAAGTCGAGTTGTTTAGCTTTAGAGGCTGAAGCGTGCATTCCTTACATGACCGTATCTCCATCACTGAGACAAGCAATGGATGAAGGCATCATCTGCGATATGTTTGAAGGTCATGCACCGTTTAAACCTCGCTATGTGTTGCCTGATTACGCTAAATTTCTATCGCAAGGCTCAGACTATTTAGAGTTGTCTCCGGCTGATGATTTCGATGATGCGTTGAACATGCTGACCATCATTTACCATCATGTTCCTTCGGTAACGAACATTCCGGTTTACTTAGGCCAGTTAGATGATGTCTTGTTGCCTTACATAGGCGACCTAACAGAGAGCCAGATTTACAAAAAGTTAAAACATTTTTGGATCATGCTGGATCGCACATTGCCAGATGCGTTTATGCATGTGAATGTCGGACCGACAGACAACATTATTTGTCGCACTGTTTTAAAAGTAGATGCGGAGCTCAAGCAGATCGCACCGAATCTCACCTTTATGTACGACGAGACAGTTACACCTGATGATTTACTTCGTCAAGCGACACAGAACATTTGTGAATGCAGTAAACCGCATATTGCCAATTACCCAATGCACGCGAAAGCCTACAACGGCTCACGCTTTGGTATTGTAAGTTGCTACAACTCGCTTCCATTAGCAGGTGGCTCGAACACATTGGTGCGAATGAATTTAAAAGAAGTTGCAAAACGAGCATCAGACTGTAACGACTTCTTAAACAGTGCGTTGCCTTCTTACCATCGATTAATGGTCGAGCTCATAAACGCAAGAAGCACGCACTTGCATGAAAAATCGAACTTCTTTCAAGGCTTTTTGACGCAAGAAGGGTTGATAAAAGAGTCCTATTTCGCGCCAATGTATGGCGTTTACGGCATGGCCGAAGCGGTAAACCTTCTATTTGAAAAAGAAGGGCAAATAGGGCGATACGGAAAAAATGATCGAGCAAATACTTTTGCTCATGATGTTTCAGCAACACTGGCTAAACTGGTGGACTCAACCCCGGTGAAATATGGTTTAGATGGCAAAGCGCTCTTACATGCACAAGGCGGCATTAGCTTAGATCATGATGTTACGCCAGGTGTACGTCTGCCTTATGGTGCAGAGCCAGACGCTGTCACTTATGTACAAGCAACGGCGAAGCATCATCAGTATTATCGTGCGGGTATCAGCGATATTTTGACGATTGATGAAACGGTGAAATCTAACCCAGAAGCGATGTTCAATTTATGTAAAGGGGCACTAAATGCTGGTTATCGTGAGTTTACCGCGAATGTCACTTCAAATGACTTAATTCGCGTGACAGGCTACATGATCAAACTTTCAGATGTCGCGAAATATGATAAAGAAGGTTCGAGAACCAACACGACGTTTCTAGGTGCAGAAGCAGCAAAAAATACCAAAATTTTAGAACGCTCGCCACGTGTGGTGAGTCATGAAGTAACACCGACTTACACGCAGGCATAAGTTCGGTTTAGGAAAGAACAAGATGTCTAGACGAAGTGGAAGCCTTTTGGCAAAAGTCACTCGTATCCTTCCTTTCTCTTGTGTTGATGGGCCAGGAAATCGTCTAGTCATCTTTCTACAGGGTTGTAACTATCAGTGTTTGAACTGCCACAATCCTCACACGATAAACCATTGTAATCATTGTGGTGAGTGTGTGAGTGAATGTTCAGCAGGCGCATTGAAGTTCGACGAAAACAACAACGTTGTTTGGCTTAAAGAGGAGTGCACCCACTGCGATCATTGTATAGAGATATGTCAGAACCAATCTAATCCAAAAATTACTGACTACTCTGTAGTAACAATGCTCGATTTGATACGCAAGCATCGCTTTTTCATCAGTGGTGTTACAGTATCCGGTGGGGAATCTACCTTACAACTTCCTTTCATTATTGAGCTGTTTAAAGGGATAAAACAAGATCCTGAATTACGGCACCTCTCTTGTTTCATCGACAGTAACGGTTCTTTAGCGGTTGCTGGTTGGCAGCGTATTCTACCTTTTCTGGATGGCGCAATGATCGATTTGAAAGCGTGGCAGACGGAGACGCATCAGTGGCTAACTGGGCGTGATAATCATCGTGTATTTAAAACCCTTCAATACCTAGTTGAACACGAAAAATTGTACGAGGTCCGCTTACTGCATATTCCCCAAAAAAGTGATTTAGATATAGAAATCGTAGCAATTGGACGTTACTTGAGTACTCTTCCTGAATCGGTGCTTATCCGTTTAAATGCCTTTCAGCATCACGGAGTAGTGGGGGAGGCGTTAACTTGGGATACGTGCTCTCATCATGATATCGAACGCTTAAAATCAGAGCTTCGATGCTACGTGAGTAACCCTATCACAGTGCCGACAGTACTCACGTAGTACCGTTGTTTATCTATGCTTACGCATCACAGGCATCTAACATGGCGCAAGCGTCGAGTAATTGTTGCTGTAACCATTTTAAAGCGGGATCGTTTAAGCTCGCTTTGTTCCAAACGAGGCTGTAGGCTACTTGCCCGTAATCGAATGGAAGAGCTTGCTCAACCAAACCTTTTGCTTGCATTGCCGCTCTTGCCCAAAGCTTGGAGCATGTGAACAAGTAATCCGAGTGCTGACACATCACCGCAGCTGAACCAAAGTCGGCTACACGCATGGCCAAGTTTCGTTTTGAATGCCTTTGGGTGAGATTTTGCTCAAAATAAGGTTGTGACAGATCTTTATCATGAATACCGATGTGTCTTGCACAAAGGTAACTTTCAACAGATAAGGGTTGCTCAGCAAGTGGGTTCGATGCTCTCATTAAGCAAACCATTTCGTCTTTCAAAATGGTTTTCCAGACCAAGTCTTTATTTTGTGTGGGTGGTTGGCTGAGATCGTGAGGAAGCAACAAAAAATCTACTTGACCTCTTGCTAATGCATCGAAGCTCATTTCCTCTTTCGCATGGACATTCAAGTGCGCGTGATTGCTCAGTTGTTGGGACAAGTGCTGTAGAACTGGCGCAAAGAGCTCAAATGAACTTTCACGCATTGCTAATGAAAAACTACCTTGATAGTAAGCCGGATTGAAAGAGCCTTGATGTAATAATCCATTCATACTGGAGAGTATGCCATGGATTGATGGGCCTATATGCAGCGCAAATGCGGTCGGCACTAAGCGAGTGCCATCACGGTAAAAAAGGTCATCCTTTAGCGTTTCGCGCAACTGTCCGAGCGTTTTACTGACGCTCGATGGTGTTACACACAAGCGTTCTGCCGCAAGTGTGACGCTGTGAGTGGTTAACAACATATGTAAAACAGTTAGATGTTTAAGGCTTATACGCGAAAGAGCAATGTAGTCCATAAATAGCATGGTTTCTTATGATTTTTGGCAGTATATCAGCATGAAACAAATTTTTACTATTGTTTATCTCGGAAATACGCCTGTTTCTCTTTGAGCTCAATGCATTTAATGGGTTGCATAAGGATTGATGGTGCTTATAAGTCTAGAAATTTATCTTAGTTTTGTTGGACTTTAATGCTTTCATTTATTCAATTCTAAAGCTTCTATGTAATTTTAATCAATTTGGAGGAGTTGATTGATTTGTACACGAATTAAACTTGTTCCTTGTTAATTAAAATAGATATTGTTTTGTTGATTGTTTGGTGATTTACTCATGCTCCCTCAGTAACAAAGGTATAAATAATTAATGGACGACCCCTTTAGTCGACAAAACCCTTCACCATATGTCTTCTTATTATTGGAGACATGCTCATGCTAGAACTTTTTATGCAACCAGAAGCTTGGGCTATTTTCGCCACTTTGTTTGCGCTTGAAGTTGTCTTAGGCGTTGATAACGTCGTTTTTATCTCTGTCTTATGTGAAAGACTGCCGCTGCACCAACGTAAACTGGCAAGAAACCTTGGTATTGGTCTTGCTGTTATTGCTCGTATTGGTTTAGTGTTTTCAATCTCTTGGATCATGCAATTGACTCAACCGCTATTTTCTTTGGCGAACCAAGCGTTTACCGGAAGAGATGTCATCATGATTGCGGGTGGTGCATTCCTCTTGGCTAAAAGCCTGAAAGAGTTGTGGAGTTGGTTAAATCACAACGAGTCTGCTCACTCAACTCACGCCCGTACTGGTTTAGCGGTAGTTCTGTTGCAGATTGTTGCCGTGGATGCTGTATTCTCGATGGACTCGGTGATAACCGCCGTTGGTTTGACAAGTGATGTCCCACTTATGGTCGCAGCGATTGTTTCTTCTGCTATCGTGATGGTCATGACAGCAGAAAAAATCAATAACCTGGTGTCGTGTTACCCTGGTTTTAAGACACTTGCTTTGTTATTCCTCGTTTTGTTAGGTGGTTTATTGATGGCAGAAGGCTTCGAAATTCATATCAACAAAGGTTATGTGTATTTTGCGATGGCATTCGGCTTAATTCTGGAACTTTGTCATATCCAGTTAAAAAACAAACAACGCCCGACTATTAAACGTCTTAGTCCGTTGCGAGTTCATCCAACGAGATTAGAAGCTCGTCAATAATAAAAGATATTGCCGCTCATATGAGCGGCATTTTTATATTCGTCATCACCTATTTTTGCTCTCTTTTTATTTTGTTGTCGTTTCGACAAAAAATCGCATTTGTTGTGAGGTTGAAGATTTTTTATATAGACCGCCCAACTAATATGAGTGAACGACAATAATGGATAAAATGATCGATGCGTTAGCAACCCATGGCTACTACATCTGGGATGATTTTCTTTCTGAACAAGAAGTGGCTCAATTACGAGACTGCATTCCAAGTAACTGGAAAAAAGCGCGTATTGGTCGTAATGACGATGTGACTCGTATTGAGTCAATTCGAAGTGACAAAATTCAATGGTTATCGCCCAATATGGGGCACGCGGTTACTTCTTACTTAGATAAGATGGAAGAAATACGCCAAGAAGTGAACCGTCACTTGTTTCTGGGGCTTTTTGAGTATGAAGCTCACTTTGCCAAGTACGAGGAAGGGGATTTCTACCAAAAGCATCTAGATTGTTTTAAGGGCAATGAAAACCGTCGATTGACAACCGTTTTTTACATGAACGAATCTTGGACGGAAAAGGATGCAGGTGAATTGGTGGTTTACGATCTAAATGATAATAAGATAGCAACCATCCCTCCTCAATCGGGACGCTTACTTTTATTCTTATCTGAGCAATTCCCGCATGAGGTTTTACCGACCAATGCTGAGCGTTTCAGTATTGCAGGTTGGTTCAGAATCAATGGTGTGCGAGACAATGTACTTGATATTGCAAAATGATTGGTTTGCAACCAGCATAAAATCAGCAAAGGGCGTAGATACGCCCTTTATCGATTAAACATTAGTTGATAGCTCGTAACACTCGGTCATGTTTCGCTCTAGCACTGCATAGACGTCAGAACAAAGTTCTTGTTTAGCGACTTGCTCACCCATAATCGCGGCGATTTGTGCTTGAGCCATTCGTCCTCGGTAGGGCCGGTCCTGAGACAGAGCTTGAAAAACATCGGCAACCGCGACAATACGCGATGGTACATCGAGTTCGTCTCCTGTTTTATGATAAGGATAGCCAGAACCGTCCAAACGCTCGTGATGATTAGAGGCCCACTCCGCTATTTTAGCGTTGGGAAACACTTTGTGTAATGCGAGCTGAGTATCAATTGTATGGCGTTTAATACGCGTATACTCTTGTTTATTAAGAGAGCCTTCTTTATGAAGAATCTCATCTGGTGTTTTTAACTTTCCGATATCATGCACCAACCCAGCAATAAATAACATCTCTTGGTCGTGCTCACAAAACCCAAGCTTGATGGCTAGATACCGAGATAACTCCGCCACTTTTTGCGAATGTTGATAAGTAAATGGGCTTTTTGCGTCAACAATTCGAGCGATAAACATTCCCAAACTATTCATATCTTGGATGGTGAGCTGTTTTTGAAGCCAATCAATGCTTTTAAAGTTTAATCCGATGGTTTCTATATTTTCAGACTCCATCGCGAACCAAAATGCGTCGGTCATAACGAGCTTAACCATTGCCTTAGCCATGTCTGGATTAAACAAAGTTCCAGCGTTTGCCATGATGCATTCTGCAATTAGTTCTTCATGAAGTGTGACAATGTCACAGTGGCAGTTCATGACGTATTTGGAACGCATAAAATCGAGACGATCGGCTAAATAGAGTAGGGCAGCGACCTCTTTTTCAAAAGGCGGTAAATCAAGATATTTTAATTCACTCCAATGTGTATGGTGGTAAAGAACAGGTGTAGCAAACTGACGCAACAAACGACACTGCTTGAGGCTTCGGTATCCTCTTAAGCAATGTGTTTTTACATCTTGTGGCACCAACTCCTCAAGTAACATTTTATGTTCTTGTGTTTCGGAGACCCCACAATCGTGGATCATCCCTGCGAAGTAGCAAAACTCCGCTTTTTCTGGTTCCCAGTTCATGACCCGAGCACATTGGTAAGCGATGTAAGCGACACGATGGCTATGGTGCGTATCATCAACACCGACATAGTCGAGTGCTCGAGCAACCCAGATAAGTGCTTGTTTCAGATCGACTTCAAAGCCCATGTCCGTATGGGAATGGCAAGAATGATTCATGGTTTATACCGACATTGCTAATTAGCCCACGCTAAACCCAAATCAGAAGGTGATAGGAAAAATTGGGTACGACAGCGAATAGACCCCAAAAAGGTGGGCGTTTAGACATAGTTTTGATTATGGGCGGGATAATAATCCTAGTTGCATAATAATATCACCTGAAGCTCATGGTTAAGAGTCAGATATTTGAACTAAGTATAAGTTTTGAAAGATTATTGTTGCTCTTGTTGACTTATTTGAAAACGACAATAAATCATGATGTAACGCATTCTTATTTTTATTTTTGTAGATCGTGTTCGGGCTCAACCAGAGACACACGGTATTGATGTTTGATTAACAGAATTCATATTGTTGCTTTTGAAGGCAAAAAATAAGAAGACTTCTTCGAGGCTTGCTCTGTAACTAACAGAGTAATAGGGAAAGCAGCTTGTTAACTACATGACAATAGAGCGTCGTTGAAAACGTTTTCTCTGTAGCTCATGTCGTTGAGGAAAGATAATAAAATGGTACGGTTTCCCAGCGATGCTAGCCCTTTTAGTGAGATAAGTTTATTGAAAATGTGTGATTGCAAAGTAAGCATAGGTAGTAAAAGTAGCTAGAATGATAGCTCTAAATGAAAAGGATTTCGTATGTTGAAGCATCGTTTATATCGGACTTACACCGCAGGGTTAAAAATAGCAGCCCTTATCCTTCCTATGCCGAGACCAACCTTGTTTTCCGGCCCTGGTTCGATGAATGAGCTATTAGAATCGATGACCGAGCTGGGATTTAAACGCGTTTTGTTAGTTACCGACGAAGGGTTAGTCCAAGTCGGTATTGTAGATAAGGTGCTTGAGGCTGCAGCACAACTCGATTTACAGTTAGATGTTTTCTCGCAAGTTAAGCCCGATCCTACCTATGATCAGGTAGAGAGCGGTCTAGAGGCTTATCATCGTTTTCATTGTGAGGGCATATTAGCTTTGGGTGGCGGCTCTGCAATGGATTGTGCAAAAGTCATCGCTGCGAAAGTTACCAATAAACGGCCAATAAAAAAATTAGCTGGACTATTGAAGGTATGGCGAATGCCAGCGCCGCTTTTTGCTATTCCAACAACGGCTGGAACCGGAAGTGAAGTTACTATCGCTGCGGTCGTGTCAGATCCCTCCTCACACATTAAAACCCCTTTAATGGATCCAAAGTTGGTGCCACTAATGGCAGCTTTAGATGCGAATTTAATGATTGGTTTACCTCCTAAGATCACGGCTGATACTGGCGTTGATGCATTAACCCACGCTATTGAGGCCTATGTATCGAAAAACGCTACTCAAGAAACGATGGCTTATTCGGTTGCCGCTATTAAACTCATTTTTAAATATCTTCCTAGGGCTGTGATGCAAGGGGATGATGTCGAAGCTCGTCATAAAATGGCTATGGCATCCTATTACGCGGGTTTAGCATTTACCAAAGCGAGTTTGGGTTATGTTCATGCCTTTGCTCACACATTCGGTGCGAGATATGGAATACCTCATGGTATGGCAAACGGATTAGCCTTGTTGCCTGTGCTGCGCTTTTCATTATCAGAGATTGAGCCTCAACTAAGAAAGCTCGATGAGTTGACGGCCGAGGGGCAGTTAGGTAACGCAAGTGCTCAGCATTTTTTGGCGAATCTGGAGTCCTTGTTTTCAACTATTGATATTGAGCAAACCAGTGCGCTCATTCAACGTGAAGATGCTGATGCGCTTGTTGATTTAATTCTGAAAGAGGCGCACTGGAATTACCCTGTTCCCAAGTTCATGAACAGGGAAGAATGCACACAGTTATTGTTAAATATCAGCAAGTCGTAAATTATAGTTTACATGTGTGGTTTTTTATCCTTACACTTTGCTTGATCTTCTGCTAAAGATCCTACAATATCGACGGCAATACAAATATGGTGTTGGTTTCGGTCCGCCGTTGCCCGATCTAATACTGATAATTTCTAATAAAGTGTAAAGATTAATATACAATGAGTCGTTCTAAAGTATTCGGTAGTACGCTAATTATTGCGGGCACTACAATAGGCGCTGGTATGCTAGCGCTTCCACTTGCCTCTGCCGGCATTGGTTTTTCAACTTCAATTATCATCATGCTAGGTTTATGGGCTCTGATGGCTTTCACTGCCTTACTTATGCTTGAGCTTCATCAACATGCGGAGAGTAGTGCTACACTTCATACTTTGGCGAAACAGATCCTAGGTCAAAAAGGCAAGTGGGTGGCAAGTTTTGCGATGTTGTTTCTTTTCTACTCATTATGTGCAGCGTATATCGCTGGCGGTGGTGCTCAGTTCGGAGACCGCCTTGCACAATGGTTTGACCTCGATATTTCAGGGCCTACATCAACGATAATCTTTACCTTGATTGTGACTTTAGTTGTGACAGTGGGTACCGGTACGGTCGATAAAGTAAACCGAGTTCTGTTCGCGATGAAGCTCATTGCGATGGTTGCGGTGCTTTCTTTTCTTGCTCCAAACGTTACGGAATCTTACTTGTTAAGTATGCCAATCGAACAAGGCCTTGTTGTAGCGGCGATTCCGGTGATCTTTACTTCGTTTGGTTTCCACGGAAGTATACCTGCAATTGTGAATTACTTAGACGGTGACACTTCTTCTTTACGCAAAGCCGTTATTATTGGTTCGACGATTCCACTCGTTATTTATATCTTTTGGCAAATCGTGACGTTGGGTGTGGTTAGCCAAAGTACGCTTGTTGAGAACGGAGGGTTGAGCGCACTGATTGGTCAACTATCTCAGACAGTACACCAATCAAATTTGGGTAGCATTGTTGGTGTGTTTGCTGACTTGGCATTGTTGACATCGTTCCTTGGCGTGAGTTTGGGTCTATTCGAATTTTTGGGTGATACCATCAAAGGAAGTAACGATAAGCCTAATCGTTTGATTGCGGCACTAGTGACGTTTACTCCACCGCTAGGCTTCGCACTTTTCTATCCTCAAGGCTTTATTATGGCTTTGGGCTATGCAGCGATTGCCTTAGCGATTTTAGCCATCTTTTTGCCTTTGGTTATGGTGATCAAGGTTCGTAAATCGGATGATTTTACTGGGGAGTACCGCGTCGCTGGTGGTCAAGGTGCGCTAGTGATAACGGGCATTGCTGGCACTGGCATCGTATTAGCTCAGGTGTTAATTACGCTAGGTGTGCTTCCTGCTCTAGGCTAGTTGTTTAGAACGTTCTTTGAATAACCTCTAGTTACTGAATCCATCGTAATCAATCAGTATTGTTAGGCCAACGAGTTTTGCTCGTTGGCTTTTTTAATCTGGATCAAATTACCGTAAGATATCCGGTGAAAAAATTGGTAGAAATGTGCTTTTATTTCGTACACTTAAGTTGTGGTATATCGATAATTTAAGTGGAGAAAACCGCTCAAAATACCATTGAATTTGCAACACAATGAGCTTTTCTTGTTTCTCTGCTTTGGTGTGGAGGTGAAGCATGGCGCACCGGAGTTTTTACCCGTTTGCAAAACCGCTTAACGAGCAACTGCAAACGCTAAAAGGCAGGATGCAGGCGCACTTGCCATGTATTGATAGGGTGTCATTTGCAAAATATCACCCAGACCAAGATGTGCTCAAATCATTTGCAGAAAGTGAGTTTGACACTTGGTGTTTAGCCCATCACGAATCAGCATTCCGTAAACTCCACCACCTCAATATTGCCTCTAAAAACGCGGTTCCTCGTATCGTCGAAGACCTTCATGATATTAATCACTGTCCTCGGGTTCAAATTTTACTCAAACACGGATATCAGTCGTCGGCTGCTATTCCTTGTTATGACAACAAAGCTTTTACTGGTTTTGTATTTTTGAACTCCACTCAACGTGATGCGTTTAGTTTAGAAGCGCTGAATGGTCTTAAACCTTATTTCGAAATGATTCGATTTGCGGTTGAATCAGAAACTCAAGTAGTCAATGCGATAGAAACGCTAGCGAACCGAATACAATGTATGATGCCAGGCTACTCACCTGAGTATTACGCGCATACCAAACGCATGAAGTACTACAGCCAAATCATCGCGACGCAGTTAGCGGATCGTTATCACCTGAATGACGAAATGGTCGAAGATATTGGTATTTTTGCTCAGTTCCATTCGCTCGGTGATAGTCAGCTGCCAGTTGAAATTGCTAGCCGCCGAACAAATTACTCTCAAGAACAAGAGGCGATATTGATTCAACATATTGAGCGTTGTATCGATTCAGCGGATGACATAGTTGCCCGTATCGGAAATCCGGTTCACCCGAGTGTGACTTTGTTTTTGCAGATGGTTACTTATCAGTACGAAAACTTAAATGGCACTGGTTATCCTTATGGTTTAACCAATGATGATATACCAATCGCCGCGCAAATTACGGCTGTCGCGAATGCCTTTGATTTTATGACGACGCACCATCCGTACAGACAAGCGTGGTCCATCCCATACGCATTGTTAGAACTTGAAAAATGGGTATATCAGGGATGGTTATCTCGAGAATGTGTTGATGCTCTGCGAGAGCATCAAGGTTATATAAAGCAAATCATCCACAAATATCCCGAGCACTATACAGGCTTGGGGTTAATGTGAAGAGCAGTAACAAAGTTGAAATGTTGACGAGGAGGAATATTTAAACAATACTGTTTTTATATACAGTAATAAGTTTGGAGGTGAAGTATGTTGTGGGAAACCCTTGAAAGAGTAAACCGCTTACGCCAACAAGCACTTGCAAATCCTGAGTTTGTTGAGTCAGCAAAAGAGCACGAACAAGCACTTCAGGAGCAAGAATACCATTATCAAACTAAGAAAAAGCGTTCAGCCAAAGACAAACAAGGTAAAAAGTCGCTGGCCGATATCTATAAAGAAGTAGAGTTTGGCGCTGACGCTCGTCATTAATGTATTCACTGCGGCATTTTTCATTTCTTCATACGCTGCAGTATTCGTTCAAATTTATGCGAGAGCAGTGGGAGACCGCTGCTCTCGTTGACCTGCCTATAATTTACTAATGAAGTTCAGCAGAGCAAATTATCACTAACACTTAGCAATTCTCTCAATGATCTTGTTGATGTAATGATAATGACAACGGTTTGCATTTGTATCTTTGTTGTTATATAAAACCTCCCTTATTAATCGTTCTGTTGAATAAGAACGGCAAACGTGATCAACGAATGAGAGCTTTGAATAACTGTTATTCGTAAATGGCTATTAGGTGAAGTAGGGATGTTGGAAGCTAAAGCACTCCAGTTTGAGATTGAAGGCAAGTCATTGCTAAAAGCGTTTGATGTGACATTTGAACCCGGAAAAACATACGCTCTTGTTGGACACAATGGTTCAGGAAAATCCACATTGTTAAAGTTGCTGGCACAGCAACAGCCATACACCGCTGGTGACGTGGTTCTGCATGGAACGAGCATTAACGATCTCTCAGCGAAAAAATTCGCCCAACACATTGCCTACTTGCCTCAGTATCTTCCGGTGACCGACAGTATTTTAGGTCGAGATTTAGTCGGTTTTGGTCGTTATCCATGGCATGGTTTACTTGGACGTTTGAGTAAGAAAGATCACGACATTGTTGAAGAAGCAATGGCGTTGACAGGCACACTAAAATACGCAGATCGCTTAGTGGACACGTTATCTGGAGGAGAGCGTCAACGTGTGTGGCTAGCTATGCTGTTAGCCCAAAAAACCGAGTATTTGCTTCTTGATGAGCCTTTGTCTGCGCTAGATATCAGCCATCAAGTCGATATGTTGAAGCTTATCTCTAAACTCAGTCAAGAACTGGGCTTGGGCGTTATTATCGTATTACACGACATCAACTTGGCTGCACGATTTTGCGACTACATCGTTGCATTACATCAAGGTGATTTGATTGCACAAGGCAATGTTGAACAGGTGTTTACTGAACCTAAGTTGAGGGACATATATGGGATAGAGATGATGATCTCTGACCACCCTGCGGGTTATCCGGTGGCGATGCCAAGCTAAAGGTTGGAATAATGAGCAGTACAAACACTCGACTTAAACATTTCTCTTTCGCTCTCTCACTTAGTGCGCTTTTGGTCAGTTCTTTTCAAGCACTAGCTGACGCATCACCTCGGGTGATGTCGGCTGATTGGACACAAACTGAAACGATGTTGGCTTTAGGGGTCGTACCTGTAGGCGTTGCTCAAGGGCAAGATTACGATGCTTGGGTAAAATCGCCACCGTTACCACCTCAAACGAAGGATGTAGGGTTAAGAACTCAACCCAATATAGAGCGCATTTACGAGCTCAGACCTGATCGTATTTTTATTGCCCCGTACTTCTCCTCAATGAAGCATCGCTTAGTTGATATCGCCCCGGTTACCACCATTGACTTATATGAAAGCGGGATTACGGATTGGTCGGTACTTACCAGTTTCACTCGGAGGTTTGGTGAAGAGCTGGGAAGAGAGGCGGAAGCAGAGGCGCTTATCCAACAATATGAAAAACGTTTCTCTTTATTAAAACAGCGTATAAATAAAGGCCAGCCGCCACTTCTAATGATTCAGTTTATGGATACAAAGCACGTACGTGTTTTTGGTCAAAATAGTCTTTACTCCCAGGCTATCGAAAAGATTGGGCTGAGTAATGCATGGAATGAAAAGACGAATAGCTGGGGCTTCAGCCTAGTTGGCATCGACAAGTTAGCTGGCATAAAAGCTCAAATCGTTATCGTAGAGCCATTACCTTACGGTGGAGCGGAGCAGCTCTCTCAAGACCCATTTTGGCAATATGTTGTTCAACAATCTGGTGAAAAGGTCATGCAAGTCGCGCCCGTTTGGAGTTTTGGTTCTATGCCTTCAGCCCTCCGTTTCGCAGAGTTAGTTACGGCGAGTAAGGTCGAGGAGTTAACACAATGAAAACGATGCCTTTAAGCTTTGTGGTGTTACTTTCGGCATTTACCTTTTCTATTGGTGCTTTCCAATTGTACCAAGTAAGCTCATTTTCGTTAGCTCTAAGCAGTTTATGGGAGCCTAACTTTCAATCTATCGATTCTGTTTTACTTCACTTTAGCTGGTGGCCTCGAGTCTTCACCACGATTATATCTGGTGCTGGATTAGCGGTTGCTGGGGTATTGATGCAGCAAGTGCTGCGTAACCCTCTCGCTTCACCCACGACACTTGGTGTGGCGAGCGGTTCAAGTTTTGCTTTGATGTTAGCAACGCTATTCGCACCTTGGATGTTGGATATCGCGCCTAATTTGGTTGCTCTCATCGGCGGTGTGATATCGATGGGGTTGGTGATGCTGTTGTCATGGCGACGAGCGTTATCTCCAACGGTTGTCGTCGTTTCTGGGTTAGTGATAAACCTGTACTTTGCATCATTAAGTACGGTTATTCTGATGATGAATACCGAAAAGCTGAATGGGTTAATGATATGGGGAGCCGGTTCGCTTGTTCAGAGTGGATGGGGAGATTTCTCGTATCTTGCCCCTCGAATCGCACTTGCTATGGTCGTTGCATTTGTGATTGCAAAGCCGTTAAGTCTGTTGGAACTCTCCGAGCAAGGTGCCAAGAGTTTAGGTGTCTCGCTAGCTAAGTTGCGTTTTGTCTGTCTTGGGCTTGCGGTGTTAATCACTTCTTGGGTGGTTTCTGCCGTAGGAATCATCGGTTTCATCGGGTTAGCGGCGCCAGCGATTACTCGATTGATAGGTATCAATAAAGTCCAGCATAAGCTTTGGGTATCAATGCTAATTGGTGCCATGTTATTGACTTTAACCGATTTGGTTATTCAGCAACTGCCAGGGCTAATGGCGAGTTTTATACCAACGGGAGCAGCAACGGCTGCATTGGGCGCTCCGTTACTGTTATGGCTGTTACCTCGTTTATCACAAAAGACGCAGGGCCATACTCAAACAGTGTTAACTCGACACCGTCAACATGTTTACAAGCTAAACCCTAAAGCGATCTCATTGGCGTTGATCGGTACGTTAATTTCCGTTGTCCTTTTTGCCACGGTTGCTGTGCAAAATGAAGGGTGGACAAACTTATTTGCTAGCCAAAATTGGATTTTTTTGGAATGGCGCGCACCTAGATTATTTGCAGCAGCAATTGCGGGGGCAATGTTGGCGATTGCTGGAACCATGATTCAACGCCTAAGTGGAAACCCAATGGCAAGTCCTGAAGTGATCGGTATCAGTTCAGGGACAGCGATGGGATTGATCATCGCGATGTTTACTGGGTTTGGTTCGTCAATTTTCACTCTTTCTCTAGGCGGGCTCGTAGGCGCATTAGCGACGGTATTAGTCATTGTGCTGCTAAACCGTAAGTCAGGCTTTCAGCCGGAGCGTATTTTGTTGACTGGTATTGCGATAACCGCACTGATGAATGCAATACAGAGCTTTATTCTAGCCACTGGTGACCCAAGAAGTTATCAAGCATTGGCTTGGTTGTCTGGGTCTACCTACTATGTCTCGGTTGAAACGTTACTCCCATTGTCTTTATCTGCGCTTGTCTTTATAGGGTTGAGTTTTCTCTGCGTAAGATGGCTAGATATTCTTCCTGTCGGTGCCGCTTCCTCTAAAGCACTTGGAATTCGAGTTGATCGTTCACGCGCAATACTGCTTCTTTTAGTTGCTTGTCTCACGGTCAGTGCGACATTGGTTGTTGGCCCGATTAGCTTTGTTGGGTTGTTGGCTCCGCATTTAGCTCGCTTATTTGGTTTTAACAAAGCGTCACAACACATGTTATGCGCCGCGATACTGGGGGCAGGGGTGATGTTGTTGGCTGATTGGTTGGGACGACAGGTCCTTTACCCGCAAGAAATACCAACAGGGCTTATGGCGTCTCTCATTGGCGGTTTGTATTTAATGTGGGGTTTACGCCGCTTATAGAAATGAGCTAAGCCTCAACCAAGAAAGTACTTATACAAATAAGCACTCGTAGTGGCATTCGTAACCTATGCGAGTGCTTTATGCAAAACCTCTGGTTTGTCTTTTACGGAAACAACTGGCGATGCCGTAACTCGCTTTTCTTTCAGCGGTCGCTGAAGTCATGAAGGGTTGGTTTGGCTGCCGACAAAAAGGAGAGAATATGACTCGGCAGTTTATGCTGACACCAACGTCGATGGCGGTTGTATTAGCTTTATCAACGCCAAATGTCTTGGCTCAGGAAGATGAAAATATAGTTGTGATTGGACAGCAGCAAGACAGTGCAGTTGGTCCTGATTTTAGTTATCTTGGAGCGAAGAGTCGGGCAGCAACGAAAACTGATATTGCCATCAATGAGACTCCAAGAGCGGTGTCTATTGTTACGCGAGAGCAAATGGATGATCGTGCCTCTATTAGCATTTCTGACGCGCTACAGTACACACCAAGCATTCAAACTAACTATTTTGGCGAAGATAACAAGCAAGATTGGTTTATTATTCGTGGTTTTAAACAGGCGAACAGCGGGTTGTATCAAGATGGTACCCGTTTATATTCTTCTGGCTTCTATAGTTGGCAAATAGATCCGTTTGCGTTAGAGAGGGTTGAAGTTTTACGTGGTGCAGCGTCTGTTCTTTATGGGCAAAACCCTCCAGGTGGGGTTATCAATGTTGTCAGTAAGCGACCTCAATTTGATGGGGGGTCAGGACTTGTATCTTTGGAGTACGGTTCTGAAGACCGTAAACAACTTTCTCTTGACGTAAACTCTGAGGTGAGTGAGCAGCTAGCTTTCCGCTTTCAAGGGTTAGCGAGAAAAAATGGGACGAGAATTAGTGGGGTAGAAGCAGAGCGCATTCTTCTCTCTCCATCGATGACGTACAAATTTAATGAGACGTCTGAAATTACCTTTCTAACGAGCTATCAAAAAGACGACTCAGATCCTTATCTGCAATTTTTGCCAGTCGAAGGAACGTTAACGCCAAACAAAAATGGAAAGATCAGTGATAGTTTAGCGATAGGCAATCCTAACTGGGAGACGTTTGAGCGTGAGCAGGTGTCTTTAGGCTATGAGTTTTCTCATGCATTTAATGATACCACTTCATTTGTTCAAGCAGCTCGTTACAGCGAAATGGATGTTAAGCTAAGACAAATGTATTCGTACGTTTACTCGGCTGACGTGCCTGCGTTGGGGCCGGCTTTGGACCCATCAAATGAACGCAAAACCATACTTCGGGGTGCTTCAACAGAAGATGGGTCATCTGATGCTTTTAATATCGATAATCGTTTGATGCACCAAGGAAATTGGGGAAGTGTTGAGCATAACTTGATGTTGGGCATAGATTTTCAAATGATCAGTATCGATGGTAAAGATTTTGCCAATGACCCTATAGTTGCTAATGGTAATGCATTATTAAACACACCAATGGGAGCTTTGCCCGATCCTAGGTTTAATGTATTTAATCCTACTTATTCGGATAACATAATGTTACTCGATCCGAATACGCTACAACCATTGAGCGAAACCGATAAGCAAAGAACGAAAATCGATAATCAGCAGCTCGGCGTCTACTTTCAAGATCATATGCTGATCAACGATAAATGGGCGATGTTATTGGGCGCACGTTACGACGATACAAGTAATGAAGTACATAATGTTACCACGGGTGCTCGCACGAAAGTCGATCATGGAGAGTGGACGTTTAGCGTGGGAACGGCTTATATTTCTAATTCTGGCTTCACGCCATACTTTAGTTACTCTCAGTACTTTGATCCAATTATTCAAGAAGACAGCAATGGTAAGCCAGCGAAGCCTGAAAGCGGTGATCAATTTGAAATCGGTATGAAATACCAACCGGATTCATTTGATGGTTATTTCAATATTGCAACGTATCGGGCAACAAAAGAAAACTTGGCTCGTATCTACTTGAGTGAATTAACGCAAATAGGAAAAATAGAAAATAACGGCGTTGAGTTTGAAGCTGTAGCTAATGTGACACCATCCTTAACATTGATCGGGAACATTGCGTACGTTGATGCAGAGATAAAAGAAGACATCAATAAGGCATGGGTTGGCAAAACACCTTCCCAAGTGGCGAATACCGTATCATCAGCTTGGGCACATTATCGTTTCTTTGATGGAGCTCTTGATGGCTTTGCTGTTGGCTTAGGCGCGCGCTATACAGGTGAGTCATACGGAGACAACGAAGAGAGACTAAAAGTACCAAGTTATTTCTTAATGGATGCGACGGTCAGTTATCGAATCGGCGATTACAAGCTACAAGTCGCAGCTAAAAACATCGCGGATAAAAAGTACATAGCGACATGTGATGGCTTTTGTTGGTATGGCGACCGACAAAATGTTATTGCAAGTTTAACTTACGACTGGTGAGTTAACGTATAAATAAACACCCCTAACTTTAGGGGTGTTTATTTAGAAATCGGCTTTACGGACAAAGTGCGGGTTTTTGTACTTTTTCTGCGGACCAAACGATGATACGACAAGTTTGTTCCATAATGTTTTGTCAAACTCACCCTTTGGAATCGAAGGGTAGAGGGTTTCCTCTTCTTCTCTTGCAAAATTCATATATTGTTTCTTTTTAATTTGATTGTACTTTTTGGCGATCTGGTTATGTTTTCTTACCCACTCCAGCTTGTAATTGTGGAGGACTTTTTCACCATCTTCGAGACTCATTCGAGATAGGAACAGTCGCTTGTATGAGACCTTTCTGTCCAGCATTGTGCGCATAACGGTTTGGATATATTTACCGTGATGCGTAATGGTAATGTCGTTTTCATCAATAGGAGTGACACACCAGCCTTTAGGTAAAAAGTCTGGCTTCTTAAATTGCTTATTACGCTCCATTAGCGCCTGATGTAAAACTAAATCAGAGGTGCCGCGGAACGTCTTTTGCCATTTACCGATACGAATTTGAATCGAACCAGGCAAGCGATAGATGTTAGTAAACTTATCTTTGTCCATGGACTTGTGTCATGAGATTAATGTGCATAATTAGAAAGCGGAATTCAGCCCAATGCCACAGGCAGTAGACTTAAGTACCGTACGATTTTACAACGACCTTGCGTGATATAGCGAGGGGTTATGTCAATAATAGGTAAGAAATAGAAAATTAGTTCACATTATGAAGAAATTGGAAGCTAACAAGGTTAAATTTTGAAGTTACACCAATTATGCCCATGCCGACTAAATAAAAAGAAGGCACGGGCATAAAATCACACCGCTTCTTCGAGTTGCTTGGTGTCTTCTTCAATCTGTTGTAGATGTCGGTTTGCTTGCTGTAACTGATACATTTGAGCATAACGACCATTTTGCGTTAAGAGTGCTTTGTGTGCCTTTCTCGACTAACTCCCCATGATGAAGAACAATGATTTGGTCTGCATCTAGGATAGTTGAAAGCCGATGAGCAATAACAACGAGCGTCATGTCTTGTCTGAGTACCGCCAAGCTCTTTTGGATTAAAGCCTCTGTTCCTGAGTCAATATTTGCGGTTGCTTCATCTAATATCAATACCTTAGGTTTTACCACAAGCACACGTGCTAACGCCAAAAGCTGTTTCTGACCTGCAGATAAATTAGTTTCGCCTTGACCTAACTGCGTGTCTAGCCCGTTAGGGTAACGATGAATTTGTTCTGCCAAACCTACCTTGTCTAACGCATCCCATATTTGATTGTCATCAACCGCCCGACTGAGAGAGATGTTTTCTCTGACTGAAGCAGGGAGAATATGTGGATCTTGTTGAACCATTGCCACATCTTTGCGAAGTACGTCTTTCCCTAATGTTTTAAGTGGACGACCATCTATGAGCAGTTCACCACATTGCGTTGGATAAAAGCCCATTAACAGTGACGCTAATGTGCTTTTACCGCTTCCTGTATGCCCGACAAGCGCGATAAAGTCTTGGTGGTTGGCCTTCAACGAAATGTCTTTCAGGACGTCCTGTTTACCATCGTAGCTAAATGTGAGATCTCTAAGTTCGATAGCACCTGACCTTAATGGTTGATGATTGTCCCCGTAAGTTTGTTCTTTCGCGTCAATTAATTCAAAAACACGTTCGCTTGATACTAACGCTTGCTGAAGTAGAGCAAGTTGCTGAGTCATCTCAATTAGTGGTTCAGTAACTCGCGCAAGATAACTGATAAATGCATACAGTACCCCCACACCAATCAACTCAATACCATTAAAACCAAAGATCGCAACCAAGCAAAGCAACGCAAGACCAGCGAGTAAGTCCATTAATGGTCTTAGCAGATAGCCGTTTAGCCGAATCACTCGTTTAGATGCCACCAGATGCTCTGCGGTTAGCTCGTTGAACTGTTTATTAAAACGCTCTTCTTGTTGCATTAATTGGATGACACTCATCCCTTGAATGGATTCACTCAGATTCGCATTTATATCGGTCAATAGGTCACGCATCTTTCGGTAGCTTTCTGTACTTAGCTGCTTAAACAAGTACATAAAGCCGATGACGATCGGCAGCAATACAAGCACAACGAGTGTGAGCTTCCAACTCATGAAAAACATAACGCCAAGCATTACGACAATCATGACCACGTTTTTCACCACGGTCGCGATCAAAAGCTCATAAAATTGCTGTAAAGATTCCGTATCGTTGGTGATTCGCGACACCAATTTTCCAGCAGGAGTGTAATCAAACGCAGATAACGGCTGCTTAATCACGCCAGAAAATACTTGCTTACGAATCGCTTTGATCGTGTTAGCCGCGACAATGCTAAATTGCAATGACTGAAAATACTGGAATGTTGCCGATACGATCTGAAGAGCGATATAACCTACTGCTAGCGAAATCAGAACATTTTGTGAATAGTCACCTTTAGCGATGTGCTCATCAATGAAATATTGAATCAACCAAGGGCCGCCGGCGCTAGCTAACGCTGCAATAAACAGCAAGGCGAGTCCTTTAATCATTGGCTTTGGTTGAGATAATGGGTAAGACATTAACCGTTTAAACGTGCTGGTCTGGTTCATTCATTATTCCTCCATCGCCTGTTCTAGTTTTTGGTACTCGAACATTTCGGCGTACCATCCCTGATGCGCTAATAAAGCGCTATGTTGCCCACGTTCAGTAATGTGGCCGTGATTCAAGACAATGATCTCGTCTGCTGCTTCCAATGCGGTGAGGCGGTGTGCAATAACGATTAGGGCTTGATCACGGTAGTGTGTTTCCAAATTCTTAAGGATTTGATGTTCGGTCCGTCCATCAACAGCGGAAAGTGCATCGTCCAAAACCAACACTTGGGCATTCAGCAGCATAGCGCGTGCTATCGCAATACGTTGTTTTTGCCCGCCGGAGAGTGTAATACCTTTTTCACCAACTTCTGTTTGGTAGCCTTCAGGAAACTTCTCAATATCGTCATGTATACAGGCTAACTTTGCTGCTCTATAGACTTCTTCTTTCTCTGCATTAGGGTTGCCTAAGGCAATATTGTCGAAGATAGATTTGGAGAATAGAAACGGACTTTGGTTAACGACAGCAAAGCGGTTTCGCCACTGTGGAAGTAGGGCATCCTTGATCTCGACATCACCGAATTTAATTGAGCCGTTTTCTAAATCATGTTGACGCAAAAGTAGTGTTAACAGGGTCGATTTTCCGCTTCCTACAGGCCCTGCAACTCCCAACATTTTTCCGGGTTCAAGTTCGATGTTTACTTCCGTCAAAGCGGGCGGTAAATCACTAGACCAGTGGAAATCGTCGATATCAATTTTTAACGGAAGTGGTTTATTTTCTATTGGCTTATTACCACTGATAATTTCTGGCTTTTCATCAAAGATCTCTTGTAGTCGGTTCCATGCAGCTGAGCCTCTTTCTAAAATGTTAAATAGGAATGCGAATGCCAGCATCGGCCATATCATCAACCCTAAATACATCGTAAATGCGGTCAGATCACCAAGCGTGATCTCACCTTTATCAACAAGGTAAGCACCAGCAGCGACACTAAGAAGGAAAGAAAGACCGATGGTTAACTGAATTGCCGGGTCAAATCTAGCATCGACTCTTGCGACAGCGATGTTCTTTTCGCCAGTATCATCCACAACCTCTTCAAAACGTTGCTGCTCTTGGTTTTCTAATCCGAAAGCACGCAGCATTCGCACGCCATTAAGTGACTCTTGTGTCATGTCTGACATGGTAGAAAAGGCTTCCTGAGCGACACGAAAGCGTTGATGTAGGATACGCACAATAAAGAAGATGATGATGGCAAGAAATGGCATTGGAAGAAGCGCCATTACGGTGAGCTTCCAGCTTACTTGCGTTACCATAATGATTAAAACCGCAATACCAGTGATCAAAGAGTCTGCGGCGGTTAAAACCCCTTCGCCGGCTGTCATAACGATATTACGCACATCATTAGTGCCACGAGCCATCAGATCCCCCGTCTTGTAACGTTCAAAAAAACGAGGTGGCTGTGTCGATAAATGCCTATATAGACGGTTACGTAGAATGGTCCCGAGCTCCCAGCTTGCGCCGAAAAGCCAAATTCGCCATAAGATGCGACACCCATAAATAGTAAAGATCAGTACAGTTAACCCTGAGAGCCATAGAATCAGCGTATTTGTATCTAAAGTGTTGTCTACGACGCCATCAACTATGATGCCAACTGCTTTGGGCGGAACAAGCTGTAGTGCTGATATCACAGCGAAAAGCAGAATGGATCCGACATAGTGCCTCCACTTTTGTTGGAAATACCAACGTAGCTGCCAGAATATTCTCATTACGCCTCCCGCTTTAAATTATTGAATTTGTTATAGAACTATTATTGAGCGAAATGATGAGTTTACAAGCACAAGTTATAGGCGGGTTTAAAAACGATAGATTGTTTCAATTATAACCATGTGTCGGCGCAAATTACTGGTTTTATCTCTATGAGCTAACTGTGCGACGACATTATGTGAAATAGTTGTTAATGGTGGTTTTGGAGCCATTACCTTGCAATAACGATGAAGACACCAAAAGTAAAAGTGTTACTGCCACTCTATATGGGCATTAGCAATCGTCAGTTTGTATTTTGTATTTCACTTGGCCACCAGGAGTTTCTGGGTAGTAAACTTCGACATAACACATATGTTCTGGACCAACAGGCTTGTTTGCAAAACCAATAAGGAAGTAGGGCTCGTCTGGGCTATCTACCCCATACCAAGTGTTAATAGTGAGTTGCGGATCAAAGCCTGCTAGCTCTTTTGCTGGAATAACATTTTTGATAAATCCAAAGTAACCAATTAGGTCGTTATGGCCGTCATTATCTAGATTAATGTTATATTGTATGCCGCCATCTACTGTCTCTTGAGATTGAATCACTGCTTTGGTGTAGACAAAGTTGTTGGCGGTCATGAGTGCTTCTCTGGCTCCATATAGAACCGCCACTCTGGCATCTTTTTGTAAGCCAAGAAATTTAGGAAATGCAACGACGCTTACAATACCAAGAATGATGATGCACACAATGAGTTCAATAAGAGTAAATCCTTGAGAGCGACGCACAGCCTTTCTCCATGTTTTAGAAACGAATAGGCGGCTATTCTGATATAGAAACTTTCAGGTCAAGTATTAAAAAAGAATGATAATAAGAGATCGGGATTGCAAATCTCAAATATAAAACAAGTTGCTTATTTTCGGGATGAGGAGTGATTTTGATAAAAACCAAGGAATGAACTCGAGAGGATAAAATCCTCCCGAGTAAAGCGACTAAGATTCGTGTGTCAGAGCACTGCGGCTACGTTTAAAAATGAATCGCCAAATAAATAAGACAATTGCGATGTAACCTAATCCTACACCAAGCGCTTGCCAGTGCATGCCGTTATACATCGCGATTGGCATCAAAGAGATGATGAAGATGTCAGTGATTGAGCCAGGGACATAAGCGATGGCGTAATCATCAAGCACCTTGCTACGCATTTTTGGATCAACAATACGAAGCAAGGCAATACCCATGGCAACCGTACCGGTTAACCAACCCCAAGAGAAAATGCCTTTCTCGAACCAATCTTCGCCCATGATACGTGGGGCAACCCAGAAGATTAGCCATAGTGTGAAGGCGATACCACCAATTGCAAGCACTACCATCGGCATTAAATACTGGGCTAAGACGGTAATCTTGATGGCTGAGATACCAAAGATAATCAAATAATCGGTACTGATGCCCGCGGCGTGTTTGAATGCACCGTCACAAAGATAGCGTGAAGCTTTCGTTTGTTTCGCGATGATTCGCACAAGCATGCCGCCAAGGAAGCCGGTTACGAACGTAGGGATTTGTACCTTATCGTGGAAAGAAGATAAGTAGTTAGCCGCTACATACGAGAAAGCTGTTACCACTACAACCAACGCCGCGTGAATCGCAAAAGAATCAACCGACAGGGAAGACATGGTGTCTTTCATTACCGGTTCTTGATCAACAGGCTTAACAAGGCCTTTGCGTTCGTGTTCATCCATGCTGTCGAAGGTCGTAAAGCTACGAATCCAACCCATCTTCAATGCGAATTGCAGCATGAGCATGCCGACAGAAATTGAAATGAAAATACCCACGGTTGCGAACGTTAAGCCAAGTGTGAAGCCATCTTCCCAGCCAAGCCCCGTGAAGATTTCACCAACAACAGAGGCTGAACCGTGTCCGCCCATAAAACCCGCAGACATTGTCACACCAAAGCCAGGATTAATCTCTGGCCAGAAGAAGGTTGTGAGAACTAGACCAAACATTGCCGCAAACAACCACTGAGAAACAGAAGCGATTTGGTTAAACGCCCACAATGAGCCAGCACGCTGTGCGACGGTTTTAGGTGATGGAACATCCGTTGCCAGACCTAACGCAGAAAAAAGTGCAGCAGTTAATAGGCTTGCGTTAGCGGTAAACGTATCGGTCCAAGGCAGTACGTCTAACAGGGCTGGTCCAAAAATTAGACCGAATAATCCTGCGAGAACCGCCGATGGAATGTACATACGCTGTAGTAATGGCGCGTGAACGCGAATGACTTTTGCCAAAATCAATAGTAAGCCAGCGATGGCTAAGTCAGTCAGCATTAGACCTTTAGGCATCTTATCCTCCAGTAAATGCAGTCAAGGGGTAGCGTCCTTGTGACCTACCTTGAATAAAAATCTCTCTCAAGCCAAAAAGCCACATACGTGACTAAAAGCGTTGAGAAATCAATGTCGTTTTCATAAGCAAAGGAATGTGCTTATGCAATTTGAAATGAGTGTAAATGTTGTGATTGCACACGAACAGGAAGAGAAATTTGATGAAATTTCTCGATGTTATTTTGATAGTTCACTCAGGAAAGGCGGCAATCCTAGTCACTTTGTCAGAGCAATGCAATTGATGGGAATCAACAAATAGTGTTCACTAAGTGAGCGTTCTATACTAACGGCCTGAAAAATAAAGACAATTAACAAGAAATAATATTTGTCATATCGACAATAAAAGTTGATTGAGTGGTTAAATTGTCGCCGCTTTATGAGGTGGTGTTACGGATTCACATGCGAAAGAACAAAATCAACCAAGGTGCGGTTTTTAAGGGAAAGCTGTTTTGAACGGTAAAGCAGGTGGATCGGTTTTGGCTTGGGAGTATGTTGCTGGAGAATTTCTACCAAGGCACCAGATTGAATTTCCTGTTCAACTAAGATCTTTGGTTGAAGAAGAACACCAGAGCCTTTTAACGCGGCAAACTTAAGCACATCACCATTATTAGACGTTAATCGGGTGTTGCTGTTTCCAAAGGTATTAGATGGCATGTTCACCACCTGTTGGCTTTCCCCTTGGTGGTACTGAAATCCCAAACAATGATGATGTTCAAGGTCATCAAGCGATTGGATAGGGGCATGTTGCTCAAGGTAAGAGGGTGAGGCGCAATAAGTCATGTGGTATTCACCCAATTTTCTCGCGACTAACGACGAATCGACCAATTCACCGATTCGAATAATCACGTCAGCTTCACTTCGGTATGGGTCAATCAAACTGTTATCCAACATCAGCTCGACGTTCAGTTCGGGAAATTCTGCTAAGAAGTCAGCCACGATGGGCGCGATCACCTTTTTGCCATACGTGACAGGGCAATTAATTTTCACTGTTCCGGTTGGACGGTTAATCAGCGTCTGGATCAGGTTCTCTGCGTTGGTGATGTCTTCAATAATGCGGTGGCACTCTTGGTAGTAGAGTCTGCCAGCTTCGGTCAGGGACTGTTTACGCGTGGTGCGATGAATCAGCTGTGTACCTAAGCTTTGCTCAAGAAAGCTCACGTGCTTGCCAACCATAGTCGGTGAAAGATCAAAGTGGTGTGCAGCATTACGAAAGCTGCCGTGTTCGACCACGTAAGCGAAAACTTTCATGCTTGTTAATTTATCCATTGCACACCCAGAGTTGATAAAGAAATAACTAAAGCAGAGTTTATCAATCAAACGAGGTTAATTACAGTGGGCGTATGATTAAGAATGGAGAAAGAGATCCATCATGAATGATACGATTTTTGTTACCGCCGAACTGAAAATGAATGCCGATAAGCCAAGACAACAAGTAGTTGAAGCCATTGAACAATTTTGCCTTGATATGCAAAGCGAAGCGAGGTGCTTGCAAGCGAATGCGACCTACGATTCTAAAGATCCACAACGTGTGATTCTTTGGGAGCGATATGAAAACCGCGCCGCGATTGAAGCGCATTTTGCTATGCCGCATACACAAGCGTTTATAGCGGCTGAAATGGCAGAGTTAGTTCAAGCATTCGAAACCCAAGCTCAATAGGAGACGTGAACATGAAATGGGGCATTTTAGGCACAAGCTTTATCTCAGGAGTCATGGCTGAGGCAATCCAAGGCGATGACAAGAGTGAACTGTACGCGGTTGCTGGGCGTTCGGAGCAGAACTTACAGGCATTCGCTGAGCAATATGGCATCGAGAATACGTTCAACGATTACGATGCGTTGATTGCTGATGAGCAAGTCGACATTATTTATATCGCATTGCCAAATCACCTTCATCATGACTTTATCGTCAAAGCGGCTGAGCAGGGCAAAGCGATCCTGTGTGAAAAGTCACTTTCGGTAGATATGGAAAAAACCGAGCTGGCACTTCAAGCAGTAGAAGCGCACAAGGTATTCTTAGCTGAAGGCTTAATGTATTTACATCACCCGTTGATCCGCGAGTTGGTTTCGGTGCTGAAATCGGGAGAGATTGGTGAGCTTCGCTCGATCCATACTTCTTATATCGCGTCGATTGCGCAGTTTGTTAATCCAGACAGTAAAGGTGCTTTGTATAATTTAGGTTGTTACCCAATGTCATTGGTGCATTTGGTGGTGAA
This sequence comes from Vibrio sp. Vb2131, assembly GCF_033338535.1. Lineage (NCBI taxonomy): Bacteria > Pseudomonadati > Pseudomonadota > Gammaproteobacteria > Vibrionales > Vibrionaceae > Vibrio > Vibrio sp. Vb2131. Next base: position 84,541 of record NZ_JAWOSW010000008.1, on the reverse strand, counting down.
AACCATGTTGGGTGAACAAACCTTTGAGAACCGTTCAATGACAGCGATTGGTCGACAAGGTAACGATGGGAATATCTGTGAATCGAGTTTGATGATGCAATTCGGTGAGCAACAAACGGCGAGCGTACACACTGCCGAAGATCACGGATTGAAACACCAGTTCACCATCCTGGGTAGCAAAGGCTGTATTACGTTAGATTCAAACCCATGGCTACCAACGCAAGAAAACCAGTTTAGTGTGGAAATTTACGAGACGTCGAAGCGTGAAGTGTTTGTTCCGGCGGCAGGGGATGCTTTCTTCTATCAAGTGCGCAATATTCGCCAGGCGGTTGAAGCAGGGCGTACATCGTTAGAGAACCCTTGTGCAACGTGGGAAGACTCTCACCGCATTATGCAGCTACTGACGGAGTGGGAATCACTGGCTTCAAAGTAAGTTTGTACTTGAACCAATGAACATTAAAACGGCGCACTAAATATAATGATTAGTGCGCCGTCATTGTTTTGTGTTCAGTCTGGATTAAATACGGTTATCGCCGGTGCTGAACGCAATAATTTGGCTGATCTCAGACAGGCTTCTGCCACTTTCTTGCTGCCATTGAACAAACGCTTTGTTGGCTGCATCGAGCGATTTTTTCGTATCTTTGCCACCTTCAATGATCTTGCAATTACGCAGGTAAGCTTCAACGTCGTTAGACAAGATAAAGGTATCAACGCCCATTTGACGAAGTGTGTAAGGACCTGTATTGCCACCTAGGCGATTACCGCGTTTCTTCAAATACGCCCATAGGTCGGTGATTTTCTCTTGCGGCCAATCGGCAACCATTTTGCCAAACGAGCCGTATTCGATTTTTGCTTCGTGGATCATACGAGCATTAGCAGGAATCGACATGACTTTAGTGAGGTGGCGAATGATGCGTTTGTCGGTTGCTTTGGTTTCCCATTGCTCGTCTGACAGCATCAACAGCGGCTCAATCTTAAATCCGAAGAACACTTCTTCGAAGTTCGGCCACTTGTTGCGAACCACGCTCCACGAAATCCCACTTTGGAATACCTTCATTGAAAAAGCGGCCAGCCAACGGTCGTCGGGAATCGCTGCCAGCTCTTCTTTGCTTAGTGGATGAGATAAAAGCGCTTCAAGTTGATCTTCACCACCTTTACGCTCGGCAGCGCGCTGATAAATCGCGTCAAATTTTTCGATACTCATAAAAGAAGTTAGTCCTAGTTTATGTCGATATTTGGGAAACATACTACGCTTAAGTGGCTGAATCGTAAATTGATGGAGTGTCACAAATGAAGAAGGTCACATTAACGTTTGTCGGGGAAGGTTCGGATCGTATTGCGGAAAAATTCTATGCGTGGATGACGGACGGTGGGTTAGAAGACAGCATGATTGAGAATTTATCTGACCGTGAAATCTCAGTTGTTGGCATCAGTGATATGGATAATGAAACGCGTGATGTGGTGATCAATACGGAAATGAACTAACGAGTCGTCTTTCGTCAGCTATTAGAATCAGATAAAACAAAGCCCTTCACGAGAAGGGCTTTGTTGCGTTTATAAGCGTGAGAGCCTAGTTATTTAACAGTGTCAGACCGCTTGGTAGTGCATCACCGAAGATACGCTTCGATTCGCTCTCAGATAACTCTTTGACTTCTTCAACCAGTGATATCCAAGATTCAGGCACCTTGCTTTGCTTCAACTTAGCCAGCACTTGCTCACGGTAGTCGTCAGAGATATCGAATAGGCGGTCGCCCGTCTTACGACAAATCATTACGGCTGCGAACGCGATCATTGGTTCTTTCTGCCAGTTTTGTTCCAGTAATTTAGGTAGCCACTGTTCCGCTTGTTCACGAGGAATGACGTTGTGCTGGCTGCCATAAAGTGGCGTTCGCGATGCCAAGCGTCCCAATGCCCACCAGTGCGCTTGTTCAAACTGGTTTTGGTTGATGGCTTTGCTCAAGAACCACGTTGCCAATAGAACTTTGTCTTCGACTTCTAGGTGTTCAAGCGACGCCGCCAATCGAACCATGGATTCATAACCCATGTCTTGTGCCGCTTTAGCTGACTGTGGGTTTTTCATCGCGCCAGGGTGTAGGTATTTCGCGATGTCTGCCAAAATGGTTTCTTGTTGTTCTTGGCTTAGACCGCCCGCGATACGTCGCCAGAATACCCACCAGTCTGTCCAGCCTTGATGGTTTTTGAACTGAATATTTTGTTGATACAGTCCCCAAACTTGCTCAATACGCCAAGAGTCTGTTGGATCGCCAAAGCCCGGACGCAGTGCAAAACCTGCTAAACGAAGCCAGTTTTTCTCGTGCTGTTCAGAGCGGCGGCGACGCTTACGACCTTGTGCAAAGGTATCAAACAGTTGACGTAGGGTAGTGAAATCCCACTCGTCACGTTTGCCCAGTTTCTTCTCAAGATCTTTGGCTAAGGTTTTGATCTCTTTGCTTTCTGCGCTTTTCTTGTTACCGCTGTAAAGGCGAGCGATCAGCTCCTTACATTCGTTCAGTTTAGGGTGAAGCTTAACTTGTTCGCTGTCGTCGGTTTGCTTGTTACGAACTTCGAATTCCAGCTCCCAACGTTTGCTGTCATCTTCTGCGCTGACACATTCCATCTTAAGTGTGCCGACTTCAGTCAACTGACACGCCAATTGTACTTCTACGCGCTCTTTTTGGTTGGCTTGCAGTTCGGCGCCTTCACCTTCAAGAGTGGTGATATAAGGTGGCAGAGGAGCAAACAAGTCAGGATCGACGTCCACCATCACACCGTTTTGAATAGCGGTGTTATTGGTTAAGGTGTCGTGGGTAGAAGTCAGCAGGTTAAAGCGAACAGGCTCACCTAAGGTAAGCGAGAAACGACGACCACTTAAGCGGATCTCGTGTCCTTCTTCTGTACCTTTTGCAAGTAAACAAAGCGCTTTGCCCATCTTGTTCTTTTCTTGAAGATGCAAGAAGTAAGAACGCGCTGCACCACCACCAATTTTTAGCTGTGCACCACGACGTGCTTTACCAAACGCAACAGCACCTAGTGCAACAGACCAATCTGGATGTGGGTTATCCAATACCGTAACCGGAGCGCCGCGCCAATCGGACAGTAGGGTAGTGACTCGCTCAGTCACAAGTTCACTATTGAACACACCACCGTTAAGTAGCAAACCTACCGGAATTGCATTTTGTTTGTCGTCTTCAATGCCAAGAGCGGCACGAGCAACTTGTTGGTGCTGAGTTAAGAACTCGGCAACGTGTTTGCTCACCGCTGGATCTGCAACGTATGGAAGACCAAACTCGACAACGGCGCTGCGGCGCTTGTCTGGTACTTCACTGAAATCAGAAAGAGGGAAGAAGCCATCTAAAGCGATTTGGTGCACTTCTTGTTTGCTCAGCCCAATACTCTTTGTTCCGCCAAGAAGTTTCGAGCCGCTGCCCAGCATGGTGATCTTCACTTCTTCAGGTGCACTCGCTGAAAGCAAGTTTTCTTTCGCTTTGCGAGTTTGCTGAATCAGCTTAGTCAAGCTTGCAGCAGTGAGCTTCTTACTTTGGTTGAAGCGGCTCTCTGCAAGGTGTGCTAATGCTAAGTCGAGGTTGTCACCGCCCAGCATTAAGTGTTCGCCAACACCAATACGATCAAGGGCTAGTTCATCTTGAGAAGAGAAACTGGCTTCAATCAAGCTCAAGTCGGTAGTACCACCGCCCACATCACACACCAGAATCAGCGGTAACTCTTTGAGTTCATCAGCTGCGGTTTGCTGGTGGCGTGCGTACCAGTCGTAACATACGGCTTGTGGTTCTTCGAGCAGGACGATTTTCTTTAAACCAGCCAGCTGTGCAGCTTCAAGCGTGAGTTTACGAGCGGTTTCATCGAACGAAGCTGGAACGGTCACAACCACATCTTGGTCTTCTAACTTATTGCTAGGATGACGGTAGTTCCACGCTTGGCGAATGTGATTGAGGTAGCTTGCGCTGGCAATGACGGGAGATACTTTATCTACATCTTGTGCACCAGCCCAAGGAAGAATGTCTGAGCTACGATCCACTGCTTGGTGCGATAGCCAGCTTTTAGCACTGGATACCTGACGTCCTTCCACCTTAGCGCCTAATTCACGAGCCCATTCACCCACGATCACATTACTAATGTCGCCAGATACAGGTTCGTTTTCCCAAGGGAGTGTAAGGTCAGAAGGGGAGATTTGACCAACCGCAGGGTGATAGCGGAAAGAGGGCAGCAATGGTTTACGAACCACTTCACCCGGACCAATCAATTGGTCGATGTCGAATAGGGATACTTCGGATTGTTCAAGGTTGTCGGTGATTTCACAGTACGCCACCACAGTATTTGTGGTGCCAAGGTCAATACCAACAAGAAAACGAGGAGATGCCATACAAACCTTCGTGTATTTAAAAACGGCACCCGATTGGATGCCGTTTGATTTCTATTTATTCTTCTTCGTTTGAGTTGCTTTTCGCGTCTTCGCGCACATCGAACTCAACATGCCATTTTTGACCGTTATCAGCGGCAATGGCTTCTAAGTAAAGCGTACCAAGCTCTGTGACGCGAGAGGCTAGGGTTACCGGAACCACTTCACCTTCACGGCGACCTTCAGATACAGGCAGCGTTACTTGGATTTCTGGAAGCTCTTCAAGCTCTTCTGGTGCCCAGTAGTCTAGGTGAGTACCTGCTAGGTCATCACGACGAACCGTTGAGCCAAAGAATTGGAAGTTAACCGGCTGACCGATGATCAAACCAAACTCTTGGCTTGGTACGTCAACGCTGGAACCTTCTTCCATACCAAATGGTGCAACGCAAAGTGCTTCCATTGGAGGCGCCATGCCAGGAATCGCAGGCATCGCACTTTCGATACCCACGTAGTACGCCGAAGCAATACCACCACGAATACGAACGCCTTGTCCACGACGTACAGAGCCGTAGTAAGCCGCACCGCTAGCAACCGCAAGGTCTAGATCTACACCTGTTAGGCGTTTTGCCATTTCCGCATCTGCTTCAATTAGCCATTCGTTGATCGTGTCTTCTAGACGAGTTGCTAGAAGTTTCGATTTCAGAACACCACCGTTGAATAGGATTGCGGTTGGCTTGATGAAGTCAGCTGATTGGGCTGCATCCGCACCAGGCATACCAGGCATGTTAGCGAATGGGTTGAAATCTTGAGCTGCTGCTTCTGCGCCATTTCCTGAAGCAGAAAGGGCATTAGCTTGCTTAGACAAGAACGCTGCAATGTGACGAGTGATGCCTGCATCTTGCGCGTAAGGCAGACCCATTTGCGTTAGTGCACCACGGTTACGTTGAACAGGGTGGTCAGTAATCGCAACTTGAGGGAAGAAGCCGTCAACCAGTGTTTGTTGTACTTCTTCTTGAGTCAGTTCTGTTTTCAGCGTTGCGCCAAGCAGTTTAGAACCACGGCTTGGTACTACGATTGGCACTGACTGAAGTTCGCTGTCGTTCAATAGCGCTTCTTTCGCGTCACGACATGCGTGTGTCATTGCCTGAACTTGCCATGGCTGTAGCTCTTTGCCTTCTTGCGCTAGCTTCATTTTCAAGCGGTATGCAAGCGCAAGATCCATGTTGTCACCGCCAAGTAGGATGTGTTCACCTACCGCGATACGGTTCAGAGTTAGGTTGCCGTCATCTTCAGTTACTTCAACCAAAGAAAGGTCGGTTGTACCACCACCGATATCGACTACAAGCACGATGTCGCCAACTTCAACTTCGTCGCGCCATTTGTCGTTGCTGTTATCGATCCAGTTGTAAAGCGCAGCTTGTGGCTCTTCTAGAAGCGTTAGGTGCACAAAACCAACATTGCGTGCTGCTTCTGCAGTTAGATCGCGAGCAGCAGGATCAAAGGAAGCAGGAACCGTAATAGTCACGTCTTGATCGGCAAGGTTGTGATTTGGATTCGCGTGATTCCAAGCGTCTTTTAGATGCTCTAGGTAAAGCTCTGTCGCGCGAAGAGGGGATACTTTTTCCACTTCTTCTGGGCTACCTGCTGGCAGGAAAGCATCACGACGGTTTACACCAGCGTGGCAAAGCCAAGATTTCGCACTTGCAACAAGACGAATTGGCGTTTTCGAACCTAGGTTACGTGCAATTGCACCAACCAGAGCTTTTGGCTCGCTCGACCACGGAAGAACGCGTGATTGCGGGTTCATTTCGTGCTCGTGCGGCTGGTATAGGAAAGAGCCTAATTGGCTACGAGTCTCTACCGTACCCGGCGCAGTAAGCTGCGGGATAGGCATCACTTCAACGCGAGCGTCTTCGTCGTGAGTATCAACAAAAGACATGACACAGTGTGTTGTACCTAAGTCGATACCGACACTGAATTTAGGCGTCTGTTGAGTTTCAACAGACGCTTCTTGAGAATGGTTTTCTTGGTTCATGTGTTCCATTACAGCTCAACCTCAGCTGGAGCGATCACAGATGCATCGTAGTTCTCAGCCAGTTTAGGCAACGTCATTGATGTTGCTTTCCAACCTTTGTGAACTAGCGTGCCGTTGAATGGCGCGCTGCCTGTTACGTTGCCAGTTAGGCGGATTTCTTGTGGGTTGAAGCCTTCTTCAACCGTAATGCGAGTTTCTTCGTCTTCGTTACGAATGTGCGCTAGCGTGACGTAGTCGTTCAGTACTTTCTGACCGCCAGTGTGGATTACGCGAGCGGCTGCGCCTACTTCTTCATCAGAGAATGACGTTAGGTCTTCTTTTAGGAAGTCAATCAGACGAGCTTCTTGTTGCATGATAGAAAGCAGCTGCATTGCAGAGTCTGTTGATGCGGTTGCAAGTTTTGATTCAACTTCTACAACACGCTCTACGACTTTCTCTACTTCCACTACTTTTTCTACTTCAACGATCTTCTCAACTGGTTTCTCAACCTCGACGATTTTCTCGACTGGTTTTTCTACCACTTTCTCGACCACTTTTGATTTGCGCGACACTGCAACTAGAAGAAGCAAAACGCTCGATGCGGTTAGGCCAGCGTGAAGCATATCGAACGTTTGAGGAATTAGGTTCAAATCAATGTTCATGACGTTTTTTCTCTTTCTATTGATTTATTGGTGCTCAGTATTGGCTCATATTTGTTCACTAAAACGATCGTCTTTGCGATCTTGCACCAAGTTTAGACATTAAAATGATGACGGATGGTAGCATATTCAAGGCTTAAGGCTGTAATAATTCGTGACTATACCGTACGAACAGCGTGAAAAATCGACGATCAGACTCCCCAATATAGGTTGTTGCTTGATGTTTGTGCATTGCTAACGCAGTATTTCAATAGATCCCGAAGTTTAACTTACGGAAGTATCAAAAATTACGATATGACACAAAGCACCGCTCATAAGAGCTTTATAAAACGACATTCAGACTCTATTTTAGCTTTTTTGGCGACTTTATGTGTCACTGCTGGTGTAGTTGGTGCTGCTTATACAATGCAGCAACGGTATACACAGACGACGTTTGATACTTTAGCCGACCGACAAGCAGAATCACTTAAAGCAAACGTCGAGAATGATCTAAAGTTCATTGGTGCGGGCGCAAACTTTTTCCATTCGATTGAGCGAAGCTATTGGCCATCGTTTCCGATGTATGCGGAACAAGTGATTAACAGCTCGCGAAGTCTCATTGGACTTCAATGGATGCAAAAGGTCGAATTCGAAGATCTTGATGAACATATTTTAAAGACCCGTCAAAAATTTCCAAACTTCCAACCGTTTACCGTTCCTAAAGATGGTCCCAAAACCTACGGGTACATTTTTGAACACAATGAGCCAATTTTCATCGCGTCGGATATCTACCCAAGAACACCGGAAAACCTTTCTCTATTGGGTTTCTATTTTTCGCGTAAACGCTTCGATTTAATCTTGGATGATATTTCCGAAAATGGGCGAGCGAATGTCTCGGATAAAGTTCGCTTACTGCAAGATGGTTATGACAAGTCCATACCTAAGACTGGGTTGCTGGTGTTCCATCCAGTGTTCGACTTCGAGAACAAATATTTATTAGGAGTAGTGACCGGTGTTATCCGAAGTACGGTTTACTTTGAGGATTTGATTACGAAAACCGCGACGGAGCTCGATATGTCGGTGCGCGTAGAAGATTTGGGATTCGACGCAGCAGATGACCCTGTTCTCTTTCAAAGTGCTAGCTGGGATAACATTCGAGGAACCGTTATAAGCCGAACCATTCAACTGCCTAACCGTGAATGGCGTATTGACTTTAAACTTTCTGACGCAGTCTCAGCTTGGGAGCGTTCTATTTTAGCGGGCACGACGCTAGCCGGATTGGTAATCGCCTTTTTGATCAGTTGGATTGTGAATTTACAGTCTCGAGAAAAAGAGCGCTTAGCGGTCATGTTGGAGCTCAAAACCGTTGAATTAAAAAGAATGGCAGAGCGAGACCCTCTAACTCAACTACTGAATCGCCGAGCATTCAACGATCACTTGCTTAATCAGATAAACAAAGGTGTTAACTTCGCCTTGGTTGGTTTTGATATCGACCACTTCAAAGTGATTAATGACAAACACGGCCATTTAGGTGGAGATGAAGCGTTGCAACATGTCACTAAGCTGGTCAGTGCTAATTTAAAACCGGGAGATAAGTTTTACCGCGCTGGTGGTGACGAGTTTTGTATTATTTCTAAAGTCATTGATAGAGCAGTGCTAGAAGCTTACCTAGAAAAGTTACGGAGTGTTGTGGCAAGTACGGCTTTTGATTATGGTGATGCGTCAATCATCTGTACGTTGAGTATCGGTGCGGTTATCCATAAAGAAGAAGATCCTGAGAGCTTGTATCACAAAATGGACAGTCAACTCTATTTGAGTAAAAAAAACGGCCGTAATAATGTGTCGATCGGCGATTAAATGGGCGCACAAATTCGAGTTTTACGCCGTGTTACGATAGAATCGCACGCTTTAAATTTTTATGTTAGGAACCAAGGCAAACTATGAACCATAACCGTATTGTATGCTTCGATTTAGAAATGTGTTGCTGGAACGAAAATGGCGTCGGCAGCACGGGTGAAATTATCGAAGTGGGGTTAGCTGAAATAGATTTGTCTAAAGGTGAGATAGTCAAGCGTGCTCAATACTACGTGAAACCAGAACACGATGAAGTGTCTCTGTTTTGCGCTGAGTTAACGGGCATCACACCACGTAAGATTGAAAAACAAGGACGCCCACTAGAAGAAGTGCTTAAATCCATGGTGAAGAACTTCGGTGGTCGCAACAAAATCTTTGCATCTTGGGGGCGAGATGACCTCATTCTTCTAGAAGAGTGTAAGCAAAAAGGTATTGAAGCACCGTTCACAGAGTTCATCAACTTAGCGACACTCTACCGTATTCAAAATCGTCTTAAAGATAAACGTATAGGCCATCGAGCCGCTCAAGAAGCAAAAGGAATAGACTGGGAAGGGCGTCAACACTCTGGCTATGTAGATGCATACAACTTAGCTAAGCTTGCTTTGACCATGTTTTAGTTATTCGAACCTAGCTAGCTTGTAATTAAATAATCATCCAACCATTGTTGTTTTGTCATGCAGTCTGTTTAGTGTGGAAAGAGCTAAACACATACCTTGACCAGTATTTTAATAACAATGTCGTTGGCTTATTGAAAAACGCGCAGAGTGCGCGTTTTTTTATGGCTACAGAAGCGATATCTGTTGTCATTCTAGGGGTAGCTTAGAGTTAGCCAGCGACTTATATACTCATCTCGTCACTTTACTGAGACTGTAACTTCGCTCGAATGAACTCGCTGTGATCAACATAGAGTAGCTCTGCTGTTTTACGGATCACCGCGTCTTCTAGCGGGTCAATTTCGCCGTCTGCGTAAGCGACTTCCCACATGCTTTTGATTAAGTTGTAACGAGTTTCTTGAGTCAGTTCTCTTAGTTGAGAGGTAAAGTCGTACAGCGAAGCGGAATCTTTTATTTTCTGTTGCGCTTGCTCTAACAAAGTATTTGATTCTTCTTCATTTAACGAAAGCAGTTTCATCAATAAAGAGCGCTTTGTTTCTTGTTCTCTATCATCGACACTATGGTCTGCGCCAGAAACTTCACAAAGCAAACACGCGATAGCCATGTTAGGGGAAAGTGTGTTGGTTTGGCTTAAATCAGAGCCATCAATGAGTTGTTTAAATAATGATGTGAGAGAATTAAACATAATGAACACCGAGCTATTGTTTATTTGGTTAACATGGTAATAAATACGGAAGATCTCAAGGTGCGATACCAAATTTAGCACGCCGTTGACATTTAAGAACGGCCACTTTCTCCCCAAAAAAACTAAACTCCTGAGTTAGTTCAAGGTGACTTGCCTCTTACACAGGGCAAGTCATTTTGGGATTGATACTCAGCTTTCAGCACGTGTCGGTGGAAAATGAACTTCGTCACCATCACTCGTCAGAATACTAATTTGACTTGGTTTGCCTTCATCATCAAGGCGTAGCTCACCAATGGCACTATGGTTAACCAAGCGATAAAAGTTGTGCGTACTTGGTGCGCGTTTGTAAATCTTGAGTCGTTTACGTTTTGTTAACCAGTTTAAAGGTGAGCGAGGGCTGTATAGCAGTCTATCTAGGCCATCACAAATATTGAGCAGTTGTGTAGGGAACTGATTTTTAATTCCACTACAGGTGATTTGATAGATATTCGGACTGTTTTTTCGATAGCGGAGCTTAATATCGTATGCAAAAGAGTAGTGTACGTCGCCAGAGAGAATAACAAAGTTAGTTGGTGTCTTTGTGTGTGTGAAAATACTAATAAGAGTATTCGCACTTCCGGGGTGAGCCATCCAGTTTTCAGCATCAACCATCAATGGTTTACCAAGCATGGTCACCACACGTTGTAGTGCTTCGATAAATTTCACACCAAACATTGGCGCGGCAGAAACAATAACAACTTTGTCTTGGTGCACGAGTTCTTGGTGGAACTCAATCATCGCTTCCCAGTCCATTAAGCCAGAAGGTTTGTTCATTTTAGACTCAGAACGCCAGCGTCTGGTTCGTGTATCTAGCACGACAACTTTTGGTGTCGTAGGAATGGTGTAGTGCCAATTCTCAAAGCGATACAAATATTGAATAAATGCATCTTGGGTTTGCGAGGTTCGCTCATCGATAAAGCGTTGAGCGAGGCTCATAAATTCATCATTGAATTTTTCTGGCGCATTTCCCCAACCTTGGCAAAGCCAGTAAGCAATCAAGCTATTACCGATAATGCGTTTTGCAAACGTGTTGCTGTATGCGGCTTGTTCCCAGCCTATGGTGAGATTCCAATCGTCGGTGACATCGTGATCATCAAAAATCATATAGGTTGGAATGTGAGCGAGTAAGCGTTGAACCTTGTCCAGACCTGCGACGAATTTATCAATTTGCTTTTTTTCTTCGCGCCATTGCTGCTGCCATTTGGGTTCAAGAACTTCTCCGCCGACAGTAAATTCGTTTTCTAACAAACGATCCGTTCGAACAAGCTTCCACAAGGTCGGAGACCAAACCAATAAGTACATTGCAAAGCACTCAGCAAAGCTTATTAGGTGATTCTCACACTCTTTGGCGCTGAATATTGGTGTCCCTCGGTGTGGAAAAAACTTACTTAGTAAACTGTCATCACTCACATAATGAGGCAACAATTTATCTCGACCATAATAGCAAGCAGGGTGTTGGTAGAGCTCATTGGTATTTTTTATCGGAGCTTGATCGAATTCTTCGCCTGGCAAACCCAATAAAGCTATGACTTGCTCAATGGCATCGAGAGTGGGGCCTGCAACATGGTCTGCATAGATTTGATCACCACTCATGATGAGCATATCCGGTCTTTCTTCAATGGATTGAGACGCGATTTTATGATCCGCAGCGACCAATGTATCATCACTGAAGTGATGGGGATTACGGCAAGAGCCATGTAGGAGATAATCCGCTTTTTCACTAACGAGGAACTCAATACCCAAGTTTGGCGTATTATCTCGCTCATAAGTCAGGTGAGGGAGCAGTTCCGTCACTAATCCATATTGCGTTTTTATTTGATAGCGTAACGCTTGATGGGTTGGAAACTCGCCTTCTAATTTAAGTAAGCAACACCACGCATTGAGGCCGATTTGAAGCTGTTCTTTTTGTTCACTTAAAGGGGCTTGATAAAGGATGGAGGCATTTTCAGCCGTAATTTGCACCATACCCTCCAAGCGTTGGGTGGTGACTAGCCAAATATTGATTTCAGTTGCGGTCACTTTACGTAGGATCGGACCTGCAACGACAAGAGGAAGTGAAGAAATTTCAGTCGTGTTCATCAATGCTGGCAAAACGGCTCCTTATGTGTCAGCTTCTTCTTCTAATATTTCGATAACTTGCGAGCTACTAAGTTCATGTCCCATAAGGAACAAACCAAGCATCGCATCGGCTTTTGACGCGTTATTACTGTCTTCATCCAAAATTTGCTGAAGCCGAGTTCTAATTAGGTCGATTTCGTGTTCGACGAAGCCACGCCCTTCTTCGTCACCTTGACCATCTTCTGGTGCATTATCAAAGTGCAAAAACAACATGTCACCATCGAGTTGAGTCCCTATCAACCTCTCTGGCAGCCATGCTTCTCCCATCACAATGTCTGGGTCTGTGTCTGCGGGTAAATGATTCAAGGTAGAGATGAGTTCTGATGCTTTCACTTTTTACTTCATTATGTTTGATTTAGAACTAAGCTAGAGTTTAAGCGCTTGTTGTAATGGTAAAATATTCGCAAACAAGCTCACCTAGTCGTGCAATATTAATATGATCTTGGGACTCAAACTGTCACGAGGATGACAACATTTGCCATTGTAACGGCTATCATCAGCAGAACATAAGCTTTTAATGGCAAATCATTGATGTTTGCCTGCTTCTCAACCAACATTTTTCGAACTCATGAAGAGATTAATTCTAACAACACTCGCTTTACCTTTAGCTGCGGCAGTTTCTTCTGCGCATGGTGCAGACGAACAAACGTGGGGGATTGCTGCGATGTATCGCACAGCATCGATTCCGTTTTACACCGCCGATAATGACTCTACGGTGAGTACATTTGTACCAATGATGTTCTTTGAAAACGAACATGTGTATATCAATGGCATTGAAGGTGGCGCTTTTTTGTATAACGAGAGTGATTCCGACTGGCGCGCGAGCGCACTCATGCGATTGAGATTTGTCGATATTCCCATGTCGCTACAAAATGCTAATGAAGGGGACAGAGTCGATTTCGGTGGGCAAGTGCGTTATAGCATTAACGACACTTGGCGCGCAGAAGTAGAGTTGATGACGGACGACGAACTCCAGTTTCACTCTAATTACCGCCTTGCTGCCAATTATGTATTTGGTGATTGGGAATTAGAGCCATCGATTACGATTCGATACAAAGACGCTGATTTCAATAGTGAATATTATTCCTTTAAGGATATTACTGGCGAGAGAATTGGAGCTGGGCTTGACACCAATCTTGGTATTAAAGCGCGTTACCATGTAACTTCAAATTTGTATTTATTGGGTGAGACGAGTGTTACTCGCTTAGATGATAACGCCTACAACAGTCAGCTTGTAGAAGATCGATATCAGGGAGAAGTGTTTGTCGGTTTTGGCTTTTTCAACGATAAAAGCAAAGCTCCGAAACCGACACTGAGCAATAAAGCATATCTACGTATTGCGCATGGTTGGGCGACGCCTTCGAACATCGGTGAAATATTTAGCTTTGAGAGAGAAAAAGACCCATACGACAATCAACTTACTTCATTGTTTTATGGGCATCCATTAACGGATGAGCTGTTTGGTTTTCCTCTTGATATTTATTTAACGCCAGGGTTGGTTCATCACTGGTCGTCCAGTGTTCAGTCTGCGAGCACAGAATACGTCATGGCGATTAAGGCTTATTATACGGTTAATTGGCCTACGACTTGGCGATTTGGTGTAGCGGAAGGTGTGTCATACATTGATAGCATTACCTATATTGAAGGCACAGAAATGGAAGACAAGGGTTATACACCAAGCAAGTTGCTCAACTACTTAGATTTCTCGTTTGATGTCAATGTAGGCGATCTCTTCAACCAAAAGAGCTGGAACAATATGTGGGTGGGCTATTCATTGCATCACCGCTCGGCGATTTTTGAAAGCGCTTCCCAGTTTGGGCGAATTAAAGGTGGGAGTAACTACAATACTATTTATTTCCAGTTCGAGTTTTAGCGCATCGCGAGATGCATATAAGTCGGATTTGCAACTGACTTATTTATCGCCCATTATGAGTAATGATGAATAATACTATGCTGCTTTCAACGAGAAATTTCGTATATCGTGCCAGAGTTAAGGCTGTTTGTGATGCATCTGATGAATCGGATGGGATGAGCACCATGAGTATCGACTCCTCATTCAATCTTCAAATTGAAGCGATAAATTGTACCAACGCTGAATTTGCCAAACGCTTTTTTGCCATTCACGGAGAAGGGCACTTGGAGGGCGATGAATGGTTGGTGTTGTACGTCAACTCTCTTGACGTTAAGGCGGGAGACAATATAGAAATCCGTAGCGATGTCGCGTTTAATGCGATGATCGAGAATATGATAAGCGAAGCTGAGCGGTCTTTAGAAAAAGTCTACCTTGATGCAATACGCAACTTGGAGAAAGTGAATCGTTTTTGACGATGTAAGAGACCCTATAAATACGATTAAGGCATCAGGATCCAAAAAGGGATTGGCGCGAACCAATCCCTTTTGTATTCTGGTTTATTCTAACTTACGCCATTGTTGCAAGTTGGCTTTGCGCTTCTGAAATGCCTTTTGCAGCCGCATCTTCACCCATGTTTAGCGCTTCTGCGTAAACAAATTCCACATCAGTGATTCCTACAAAACCCAGCACAGTGCGTAGGTATGGCGTAACGTTGTCAGTTGGTGAATCTTTATGGATACCACCGCGAGTCGTTACTACAATCGCCTTTTTACCTTCAATCAAACCTTGAACGCCGTTTTCTGTGTATTTGAATGTCACGCCTGCACGAGCAATCAAATCAATCCAGTTTTTAAGCTGAGTCGGGATGGTGAAGTTGTACATTGGAGCGGCAATAACCAAAGTGTCTGCGGCCTTTACTTCTTCAATAAGGGTGTCAGACAAGTCGACCACCGCTTGCTGTTCTTGTGAAAGATCTTCCGTAGCGCGCAGTGCAGTCGCAACGGCGAAGTCCAAAACAGGTAGAGGGTTTGCAGCCAAATCACGAACAGTAAGCTTGTCTTGGTCTACATTTTTGATGAAGTTTTCAACCAATTTGTTTGATTGAGAGTAATCGCCAAGGATGCTTGATTTTAGAGCTAGTACACGAGACATAATGGTTATTCCTTAAATAAGTGCTTTCGACTATGGGAGCTATTATAAGCAACGTAAGTGAGTTCAAAAGCCTAGCGATTCGCTGAACATGTTCGAAAAAATTGAATGAGCTTTCGGTTATCTTGTTACAGATCTTGTGTGATACAATCCGCGCAGTTTTTGTAATGAAAAGAATAGGAAACGCTTTGACTTCGTCACAGCCCCCAAAAAAGAATCTAGCTGAAGAGCAAGCGACACCGTCAAATGGTGCGCAAAAAGCGACAGCGAAACAAGCTCAAACACCTCAGGCTCAAGTGAATAGTGCTGCATCTCTGCGTAAAGCGCTGAATCAGTGCATGATGCGCGACCGTTTCCGCTTGAGTAAACGTATTTCTGGTGCAAGCAAAATTAAGAAGGACGCAGCGCGTAATGCTGTGTTCGACGAAATCGCATTAGACATCGCCCAATCCATGATGGTTGTGGAGCAACGTAGTAGCTACAAACCAACGATTGAATACCCTGAAATTCTTCCAGTCAGCCAAAAACGCGACGATATTGCGAAAGCGATCGAAGAAAACCAAGTGGTTATCGTCGCGGGTGAAACCGGTTCAGGTAAAACCACTCAGCTACCCAAAATCTGTGCTGAGCTTGGTCGCGGTAAATTTGGTCTGATTGGTCATACTCAGCCTCGTCGTCTTGCAGCGCGTTCGGTTGCTAACCGTATTGCCGAAGAGATGGAAACCAAGCTTGGTGAGTTTGTTGGTTACAAGGTTCGATTCAACGATCAGATCTCTGAAAATACCCAAATCAAATTGATGACGGACGGTATCTTGCTAGCTGAAATTCAGCATGACCGTTTCTTGAATCAATACGACACCATCATTATCGATGAAGCGCACGAGCGCAGCCTCAACATCGATTTCATCTTGGGTTACTTGAAAGAGTTGCTGCCACGTCGTCCTGATTTGAAAGTGATCATCACGTCGGCAACCATCGACCCAGAACGCTTCTCAAAACACTTCAACAATGCACCAATCATTGAAGTATCGGGTCGTACTTACCCAGTAGAAACACGTTACCGCCCACTAAGCGGTGATGACGACAATGATCGTGACCAGCTTGAAGGCATCTTCGAAGCGGTAGATGAACTGTGCGATGAAGGTTTAGGTGACATCCTGATTTTCATGAACGGTGAACGTGAAATCCGTGATACCGCAGATGCATTGTCCAAACGTAATCTGAAGAGCACGGAAATTGTGCCGCTTTACGCGCGTTTGTCGGCAGGTGAGCAGAATAAGATTTTCCAACCTCACACTGGTCGCCGAATTGTACTGGCAACCAACGTGGCAGAAACCTCGCTAACTGTTCCGGGCATTAAATACGTTATCGACCCGGGTACGGCGCGTATCAGTCGATACAGTTACCGTACTAAGGTTCAGCGTCTTCCAATCGAGCCAGTTTCTCAGGCGAGTGCGAACCAGCGTAAAGGTCGTTGTGGTCGTGTGGAAGAGGGTATCTGTATTCGTCTGTACTCAGAGGAAGATTTTGAGTCGCGCCCAGAGTTTACTGATCCTGAAATCCTGCGTACCAACCTAGCGTCGGTTATCTTGCAAATGACGGCACTTGGTTTGGGTGATATTCAAGCGTTTCCATTTGTGGAAGCACCGGATAAACGTAACATCCAAGACGGCGTACGTTTGCTGGAAGAGCTTGGTGCGATTAACTCTGAGGTAAAAGACCCGAAAAAACGCCTGACTTCCATTGGTCGCCAATTAGCGCGTTTGCCAATCGATCCGCGCTTGGCGCGTATGGTATTGGAAGCACCAAAATATGGTGCGCTTAAAGAAGTGATGATCATTGCAGCGGCCTTGTCGATTCAAGATCCACGCGAGCGTCCTTCCGACAAACAACAATCGTCAGACGATAAACATCGTCGCTTCTTCCATGAAGAGTCGGACTTCCTGACATTTGTGAATTTGTGGGAATACATCCAAAAGCAGCAAAAAGCCTTGTCTAGCAATCAGTTCCGCAAACAGTGTAAGCAAGACTATTTGAACTACTTGCGCGTTCGCGAGTGGCAAGACGTGTACTTCCAAATTCATCAGTCGATGCGTGAGATGGAGTTCAAGCTTAACGATGAGCCCGCTTCTTACCATGGCGTACACAGTGCCATTTTGGTTGGTTTGCTGTCGCACATCGGCATGAAAGACCAAGAAAAGAATGAATATCAAGGCGCGCGTAATGCTCGTTTCCATATCTTCCCTGCATCAGGTCTATTCAAGAAACAGCCTAAGTGGATCATGTCTGCTGAGTTGGTGGAAACCTCAAAACTTTGGGGTCGTATCATCGCAAAGATTCAGCCAGAATGGATTGAACCGTTAGCTAAACACCTTATTAAACGTAGTTACAGCGAACCACATTGGTCGAAGAAACGCGCTGCGGTGATGGCGCACGAAAAAGTGATGCTTTACGGCGTACCAATCGTACCGAAACGCTTGGTCAACTACGGCAGTATCGATTCGACCGTAAGTCGCGAAATCTTCATTCGTAGTGCATTGGTTGAGGGGGAATGGGAAACCAAACACGCGTTCTTTAAGCAAAACCGTAAGCTTCTGCAAGAAGTGGAAGAGCTTGAGCATAAATCTCGTCGTCGTGACATCTTGGTGGATGATGATGAGCTGTTTGATTTCTATGACCAACGTGTTGGTACTGAAGTCGTTTCTGGCAAACACTTCGATACGTGGTGGAAAAAGGCATCTAAAGAAAATCCGGAACTGCTGAACTTTGAAAAAGAGATGCTGTTCAAGGGTGATGCTAGCCATGTGACCGATTTGGATTACCCGAACTTCTGGCATCAAAATGGTTTGAAGCTCAAATTGAGTTACCAATTTGAACCAGGCGATGATAGTGACGGTGTCACAGTGCATTTGCCGTTGCCGATTTTAAACCAAGTTGAACCAGCGGGTTTTGATTGGCAGATCCCAGGTTTACGCCATGAGCTTGTGGTTAGCTTGATTAAATCGTTGCCAAAGACAATTCGTAAGAACTTTGTGCCTGCGCCGAACTATGCCGATGCATTCTTAGCGCGCGTTACGCCAATGGAAGCTCCGCTGTTAGATTCATTGGAGAAAGAGTTGCGACGCATGACGGGCGTAGAAGTGCTGCGTGAAGACTGGAACTTGGAACAAGTACCTGAGCACTTGAAAGTCACGTTTCGTGCGGTTGATCACCGAAATCGTAAACTGAAGGAAAACAAAGACCTTCATGAACTGAAAGAAAGTTTGAAAGACAAAGTTCAAGAAACGCTTTCCAAAGTTGCGGATGACGATATCGAACAGCAAGGTCTGCATACGTGGAGTTTTGGAGAATTGCCGAAAGTGTATCAACAAAAACGTGGCGGCTACGATGTAAAAGCGTATCCGGCGCTTGTTGATACCAAAGACAGCGTTGAAATCAAACTCTACGAAACGGAGTACGAGCAGATCACCGCAATGCGCGCTGGCCAGCGTCGTTTGATTTTGTTGAATGTACCGTCTCCAATTAAATATTTGCACGCTAACTTACCGAACAAATCGAAGTTGGGGTTGTATTTTAACCCTTACGGCAAAGTGCTTGATCTGATAGATGACTGCATTGCCTGCGGTGTCGATAAGCTTATTGAAGAGCAGGGTGGTTTAGTTTGGGAGCCAGAGAAGTTCGAAGCATTGAAAGAACACGTTCGTGCTGAATTGGGTGACACCGTTGTAGAGATCGCTCAACAGGTTGAGACTATTCTGACCACGGCGTTTAGCATCAATAAGAAGCTAAAAGGCAAGATCGACTTCACAATGGCGTTTGCTCTGTCCGATATCAAAGCACAAATTGAAGGCTTGATCTTCAAAGGCTTTGCAACGGAATGTGGCTGGAAGCGCTTGCCGGATATTCTTCGCTACATGCGCGCGATAGAGCGTCGTATGGAGAAGTTGCCAATCGATCCAAACAAAGATCGTTTACATATGCTGAAGATTGAATCTGTGACTCAAGACTATAAAGAGTTGCTGAACAAGATCCCGAAAGGTGTGGCCATTCCTGAAAATGTAAAAGAAGTGCGTTGGATGATTGAAGAACTTCGCGTGAGTTACTTTGCTCAACAATTAGGCACTCCTTATCCTGTTTCTGATAAACGAGTCAAAAACGCGATTGATGCTTGCTAATCAACCAGTAAAATAGTGTCAGATTTGTAATTATCGCTTAAGAAGTTGCTGGTACACTAATTGCTAGTAACTCAATAAGCATTATTTTTTAGTTCTGGGAGGCAATAGTTCGCCTCCCTTTATTTGTAGTACCAACGACTGAGTTATGCAGACGTGGGAATAATAAAGAGTAAAGGTAGATGATGAAAAAAACTCTATTAGCAGTGGCGCTACTTGGCGCATCTTCTGCGGCAATGGCGGATTCTTGGATTTACGGTGGTGCAACAGTAGGTCAGTCTGACTACAAAGGTGAAACGGACACATCATACTCTGTTCACGTTGGTACAGGCATTCTACCTATCATTGGTGTTGAAGCTGGTGTAACACAACACGGTGAGTTCAACGTAAATGGTCAAGACACTAAGCTAACTTCTTACTACGCAGCACTTAAGCCAAGTATCGACTTCGGTCCGCTACACGTGTACGCAAAAGGTGGTTTCCATCAGTGGGACAAAAAAGTGAAAGGCGGCAAAGACGATGACGATTTGGACCTAATGTACGGTGTGGGTGCTGAGTACTTCATTTTTGGCCCAATGTCTGTTGGTGCTAGCTACATGAACTACACTGCTGGTAAAGACGATATCAGCACGTTCTCTGTTAACGCAACACTACATTTCCTATAAGCGTCAAGCTTTCTAACACCATATGAAACACACCGGCTTTATGCCGGTGTTTTTTTGTCTGGAAGTCACAAAACAAAAGTTGAACATAAATTATTCACTTTTAGAGTCTTAAAATGCCTATGCTTTCCAATATATAGTGGCGATTAAATGCGCATATTTGCGTAATGTTTCGCTTAGGAATCGATCAGGAAGGGATAGTATGAAAAAAACACTCTCGTTATTCGCTCTAACGTTGTGCTCAACATCAGCTATGGCTGACTCTTGGATTTACGCTGGTGGCCAAATTGGTCAGTCCGATATCGACAGCGAAAATGATACAACCTACGGTATTCATGTTGGTACTGGTATTTTGCCGTTCATTGGCATTGAAGCAGGCTACTTTAACCACGGCAAAGTGGATTTATCTTTGAGTGGCAGCAGGGGTAGTGCTGATTTTGATTCATTCTATTTAGCGGCGAAACCTAGTATCGACTTCGGCCCGTTACACGTTTACGCAAAAGGCGGCATCAATGCATTCAACGTTGATTATGACGGTGGACTGAGAAACTTAGACAAAGATGATGGCGTCTCTTACATGTATGGTGTTGGTGCCGAATACTTCTTGCTTGACAATGTGTCTGTGGGCGCGAGTTATCAAGCGTTTGGCGTGGATATTGAAGGCGATAGCGATACCGTTAGCAGCGTAACAGGGAACATCACCTTCCATTTCTTATAACGCTCGCTGGATGAAAGGTTTGCTGATTTGGTTTCGTCGTTAATTGTGAAACCAAATCAGCGCAGGTCTTCTCTATTTGCGCAGTGACTGGCTATGAACTTAAGTATTTCTTGTGTCTTTTCTAGTCTACAACCTACGACAAAATCAATCGTTAGACCTCGTAATTTTTGTGTTGATATTATTTCCCCTTCATTTGTCTCGAATTGAGCCTAAAATGCAATAAACCACGACTTTTTGCAAAAATATGTGATTGCTGCTAAAATTCGTTCCGCTTTAAAACTTTAGAGTTCAAATTAATGGAGGGCGGTATTGGAGTTCTTCTCACCTGAGGGGCGTTTCAAATTCACGTTAAATTTGTATTTATGGATAATGCATTTAAAAAATATAGTATTGATACAACCGATTATCAGGTTGGACAGGATAACGTTCAAAAGTGGGGATTCGATATACATAACCCGGTTTTTGGCATTAGTGCGGGGCTCGTTGTTTTCTGTCTGATTTCACTTCTTCTTGTTGAGCCAACCACTGCTCGTGACGTATTAAACGGTCTAAAAAACGGAATTATCGAACAGTTTGATGCGTTCTTTATGTGGTCGACAAACTTCTTCTTATTGTTCGCCGTTGCTCTTCTTTTTTCTCCGCTAGGTAAAATCCGCTTAGGTGGCAAAGAAGCAACGCCGGATCACTCAACCGTTTCTTGGTTGTCGATGCTTTTCGCCGCGGGTATGGGTATTGGTCTTCTGTTCTGGAGTGTGGCTGAGCCGACCGCGTATTTCACTGATTGGTGGGGAATGCCACTTAACGCAGTACCATACACCGAAGAAGCAAAATCCCTCGCGATGGGTGCCACTATGTTCCACTGGGGTGTACATGGTTGGAGTATTTACGCACTCGTTGCACTAGCATTAGCGTTTTTTGCCTTTAACAAAGGTTTACCACTTTCATTGCGCGCGGCGTTCTATCCAATTTTTGGTGACCGTGCATGGGGCTGGTTAGGTCACGTTATTGATATCCTTGCCGTTTTGTCGACGCTATTTGGTCTTGCAACGTCGCTAGGTCTGGGTGCTCAGCAGGCGACCAGTGGTATTAATCATGTCTTTGGTCTAGAAGGCGGCATTGGTACACAAATGATTGTGATCACCTTCGTTACCTTTATCGCGGTGCTATCAGTGATTCGTGGTATTGATGGTGGTGTTAAGCTACTGAGTAACGTCAATATGGTGGTTGCGTTTGCGCTGCTTATTTTCATTACCTTCATCACGTTTGATACGGCGTGGAGCTCGCTACGCGACACAACAATGGCTTACATTGAAAATATTATTCCATTGAGTAACCCTCACGGTCGTGAAGATGAAACTTGGATGCACGGCTGGACGGTATTCTACTGGGCTTGGTGGGTATCTTGGTCACCGTTTGTTGGTATGTTTATCGCGCGTGTGTCTAAAGGTCGTACGGTTCGAGAATTCTTATTCGCAGTCATCGTTATTCCTACAGTTGTTACTTTGATTTGGATGTCTGTGTTTGGTGGTATCGCGCTTGACCAAGTGGTGAATAAAGTTGGTGAGCTAGGTGCAAATGGCCTAACTGATATTTCATTGACTCTGTTCCATGTTTACGATGCGCTTCCGTATAGCTCAGTGATTTCAATGCTTTCTATCGTGCTGATTCTGGTATTCTTTATTACATCGTCAGACTCTGGCTCACTGGTTATCGATAGTATTACCGCCGGTGGTAAGATTGATGCACCAGTACCGCAACGCATTTTCTGGGCGTGTATTGAAGGTGCAATTGCAGCCGTAATGCTTTGGGTTGGTGGTAAAGAAGCCCTGCAAGCATTGCAATCAGGTGTTGTTGCAACAGGATTACCGTTTACTTTTGTTCTGCTGTTGATGTGCGTAAGTTTGGTGAAAGGGTTAAGAACAGAACTGCCAGCTTACAAATAAATACAACACGATCCATGATTGAGTTTAAATGCCGAGCCTAATGTGCTCGGCATTTTTTATTTCTACTTTTCTTTTCCAATAATTTCGTTACAGTTTAGGCTTATTCCCACCTCATTAAACTGCATTATGTCACTGGCTAAACTCATTCTTATTCGTGGACTTCCGGGTTCAGGTAAAACAACCTTAGCAAAACAACTAGCGATAGAGCTTGGTGCTAAGCATTTTGAAGCTGACATGTATTTTGAAAATGATGAAGGTGATTATCACTTTGAACCAGTTCAATTACCTCAAGCGCATGAGTGGTGTTTTCAGCAAACTAGAAAGTGGTTGAACAAAGGGAGAGTCGTGATTGTGAGCAATACGTTTGTTCGACATTGGGAGATGAAGCGTTACATGGACTACTGCATGAAGAAGCGCATCGAGGTGGAAATTAAAGTGTGCCGCGGAGCGTATCAAAGCATTCATGATGTGCCACCAGCGACGATAGAAAAGATGCGACGCCAGTGGCAAGAGTGACCGTTACCAGAACCGGAAGTTATTGACCTCGTCCGTCAATCATCACAACGAATGTTTTGCTCATGATTGAAAGGTCCATTGAAATCCAAGAGTAAAACGAACCTAAGCTTAGTGCGTAACTGTGGTCAAACCCAACTTTGCGTCTTACATCCTCAATGCATGCATCATAGCCTTGGTTAACCTGAGCTAAGCCTGTGATACCTGGTAACACGCCATATGTGCGCTCTACAAAATAGGGGATTTCATCTTCCAATTTCTGGTAGAAAGCTGGGCGTTCTGGGCGCGGCCCAATCATCGACATTTCACCTTTCAATACATTAAATAGTTGAGGTAGTTCATCTAAACGCGTTTTGCGTAAAAAGCGTCCTACTGGCGTGATGCGGGGATCATTTTCAGTTGCCCATACTGCGCCAGAGCGTTGCTCTGCATCAATATACATGGTGCGAAACTTCATGATTTGAAAAAGATCCATTTTTTCTGGTGTACAGCGCCCAACACGCAGTTGACGATAGATCACTGGGCCTTTCGATGTGATTTTTATAGCTAGCGCGATAAATGGGAATAGTGGTGCAGTGACGACCAAAATAAGCATTGCAACCAGTACATCAAACGTTCTTTTCGCGTGGCATACATTTGAATCGTAGCGTGAGTTTTTCATGATGCTTTCCTTATTGGTTGACGCGTTTCCAACGTACATTTTCCATTCCGAGTAAATACTTCATACCGCCGATAAAGTTGGCGAGATGACCAATGACGATGTAGCTAATCAGCTTAAAAGGTTTAATTGTGTTAAGTGTTGGCATCAAGTAAGTGATAAGCGCGATGCTGTAAATGCCAACTTGTGCGAACAGCATTACTTGAAACAGCGGATTGTGTGCCAGTAGTAGTGAGCAAATAAAGCAAACAATCATCAAATAGGGTGTTGCTAAGCGCAGGACCTTTCCAGATAGAAATGCAAAGGCAGTGCCACGATAACGAGGTAGCAGTAATTTCTTTAATTGCATGAGCTGCTGCATGTTACCCGCTGAAATTCTTAGGCGTCGTTTGAAATCTGCGTCATCTGAGCTTTGTTCGAGCTCAAGCGCCAGCATGTTTGGCTCGTAAATAGCGCTATAGCCTCGCAAAACGATTCTCATAGGGAGAATAAAGTCGTCATTAATGGTGCTAACTTCCAGTGGTTCAAATAAGTGAGTTCTGAAAGTGTAAAACGCACCGTGGGAACCAATCGTTGAACCTAACAAGGATTCTTGGTGCTTTACTCGAGACTGGTATTGCCAATACGCTGCTTCACCTTGGTTATCAGTGCTCATTATTTGATATGTTGCGTTAACCACTCCAACGTTCTCATTTTGATAATGCTGACTAGCTAGCAATAGAGAATCGCAAGAAATCAATGCCGACGTGTCACTCAGTGCGGTAATGTCCGAGCTAACATGACGCATTTCTTCGTTGAGTAGGGCAACTTTACCGCGATTGACTTGGTGATCATTAATAATGAACAGAGTATCAGAGCAGATTGCTTCTTGAATTGTCGCTTGGGCAATCTCGGCTGTGTTATCTGTGCAGCCATCACATGCGATCACTACTCTTAATTTATCCCTCGGGTAATCTAGGCTCGCAAGGTTACGGATCTTCTCTGCTATCCATTGTTCTTCATTGTAGGCGGGCACGATGACAGTAATAGAGGGTAGCTGGTTATCTGCTTTGGAGGCTTTGTAAGCTCGCTCTACAAATGGTGCTTTGGTTTCGTCTTGCTGTTTTAAAGGAAGCCACTTAAGGAGCAGTGGATACCCAACGTGATGATAGACAATCAAAAACGCGGATAAACCAAACCCTATAATCCAAAGTAAATCATTCATAGCTAGCCTCCTTGGCCAAACGTGAGTAGCGACTCACCATGTCTCTGATATCAAAGTGTTTGAGAATAAAAGTTCGAGGAGAATGGTGTGATGATTCCAGTTGCTGTGATAACGCTTCGGCCAACGAAAACACGCGATTTGCTTCAACCAGTGTGCTGTTGTTCGGACAGAGCGTCTCTTTCACGCCGCCAACATCCGTCGCGACGCAAGGAATGTCACATGCTTGAGCCTCGAGGGTTGAGAGAGGAAAGCCCTCTTGAAGTGATGGTAAGCAAAACAAATCTAGGCTTTGGTAAAAGCTGGGCATATCGTCCACCAAACCTAAAAAGGTTACTCGATCTTCAAGTTTTAACGTTCTAACTTGTGCTTCCAATTGAGCTCGCTGAGAACCATCTCCAGCAATGGCTAGGTGTGTGTTTGGCGCAAGATGAGAGAAGGCTTCGATAAGCACTTTATGGCCTTTAACTGCTTCTAAACGTCCAGCCACTCCAATCACGGTTTTGTTGGCTGGAAGCCCAAACAAGTTTCTCTTGGTTGCTTGGTTACCGCTTTGAAATTTCTGGCAATCGATCCCATTATGTATGGTGCAGACTTTGCGGTAATTCAGTTTTGTTTGGATTTGTTCGGCGACAAAGTTCGCATCGGCAACCACATGTGGACGAATCATTTTTAGCAGTAGGGACTGCAGTCGAGCTGATTTTTTGTTATTAAGGTGCCATGCGTCGTGTTCGGTATGAATAACTACAGGTACGTGCGCTAAACGTGCCGCAATCCCACCATATAAGAGTGGTCCGATATGGTGAGTGTGGACCACATCAGGCTTAAGTCCTTTGAGCATGGAAGTCAGCGTACTGATGGTTTTTCCGCTGAATCCAGGTCTTTTATTAAGAAAGTGCAGTTGGCCTTGGTAGGGCACTAGTTTTTGCCAGCATTGCAGTGCTTGCGCTTTGCTTCCCTCTAAACTTACGACAAACACGGAATGATTCGGTTGCGCAAAACGAAGCATCTCTAATACGAGCATTTCCAAACCGCCAGGAGCTAAGTGCTGCACGACGTGTAATATCACTTTTTTGCTATGCTTAGTGTTATTGTGTTTTTGTCTGAATTCCATTTTCAAACCCTCGTTGAGTTCTTTGTTTATTTAGGAATTGCAGACAGCGTGCCAAGAAATTAAATATTTAAAAACAATAGGTTAATTTCAGCTCGTGTGAAGTTCTATGTTTATTCTCAATTTGAGATTCATATTAGTGGACATACTATGAGGCTGTATAAGGCAGTAGTAAAAGAAAAGCACTCGCCGACCGAGTGCTTGTAAATGAGTTCTTATGGCGGTTAGTTTCCGTACACTACGTTAGGTAAAGTGGTGATGACAGGAACACCAAGGTGTTTTTCTAATGCTCTTTTAGAGCGGATAGAGTTATCGGCTAACTCTAGTATCGTCGCTAATCCAATGCCTAAACCAGCGCCACCAATAAATCCTAAAATGACAAATACAAAACTAGGTAAGTTAGTTGGAATCGTTGGCGTGAACGGTTCATCAATGATTTTTACGCGCTTATTCTCTTCAAACTCTCCCAAAGAACCCGTTAGTTGGGCCATCTCATAGCGTTCGACGAGTTCATCATACATTTCTCTCTTCACTGCGACGTCACGAGCTAAGCGGTTGATTTCTGTTGCCGTGCTCCCAAATTGGTGCGCATTTCGCTCTAATTCTTGGATCATGTCTCGCAAGCTGTTGGTTTCTTCCGTAAGTGCTTCAAAACGTCCGCGCATCATTTGTAATTGATGTAGTTGGGAGACAAGTAGAGGCTGTGCTTCGCCAAGACTGTTTACTGTGGTATTGCTCGCGATATCCCATAGTTGAGCACTGTTTAGTTCTGGTTGTTTAGAGTTCAAGAGTACCGAGCGTTCCTGCTCCAACCGGTTTAATTCTCGCAACTTACCTTGCACCAAACTATGCGCCTCTGTGTATTTAGCGCGAAGCAGGGTAAGTTCACTACGAATGTCGATGATTTGCTCTTCCAGTTTACCGATAACCGGGTTCGTTTTGGATAGTTGTTGATCCAAACTGCCTAGACTTCGTGAAACACCAGCAAGCTCCGCTTCCTTTTCGGCTAGCGTTTGTTTGAGGCTAGCAAGGCGAGTAAGGCTTTGAGCTTGCATTTCGGGCGTCGCGTCTGAGTAAGTATTTTTATATTCTGCAAAGGCTTGCTCTGCCTTGTCTAGTTCTTCCCTGCGTTTGTTGATATGGATAGTCAAAAAATGGCTCGAATCTTTAATCGAAGAACGCTCAGGTGCCAAAAGCTGTTCGACAAAATGCTCTCTGACAGAGAGCAGCATCGACTCCATTCCTTCTGATTTACCACTTTGCAATTGAATTTGAATGAAGTCTTTACCGAGTGGCTGAACAGACAGGCGCGACGCAAGATCTTTTATGATGAACTCTTGCTCTTTTGCACTCATCTCGTCATTGATCAGCGATTGTTCTTTTGCGACAGAATACAAAACGTGTCGGCTTTTTAGCAGAGTACTGAGTGCGCTCAATCGGTCTTTAAGCATTGTTGAGACGGCAAGGTCTTGAAGGAACGGGTTCATTTTCGCTGTCTCTTGAATAAGCATGCTGGTATGAGCAACATAAGTCGTCGGAACCAGTTTACTTACGATGAAACCCAGCACAGGCAAGACAAGCATAGGAATAACGATCATGTAGCGACGTCTCCAAGCTCCATGTAACAGTACGCTGAGGTTTTCTCTTAAATCGTTCATAGCGCCCTCACTAATTTATCAACTTGGTTGGCTCTTGCTTCCCAGCTTTGCTGTTGAACAAATGACTTTGAATCTGTCGGTGGCGGTAGGAGGTGATCGAGACTGGCACGCACGTCTTCGACATCTTGAACCACATGAAGCATATGTTTGTAGGGCATTAATGCAGGAAACGGTGTGCTGATAACAGGGGTTCCTGTTGCCAAGTACTCAAGAAGTTTAAGCGGATTACATGCCTTGATTTGAGCGTTATCAACAAAGGGCAACCAACTGGCATCCCAGTGTTGGGAGTAGCTTGGCAGAGTGTGATGCGCTCTCGGGCCCAGGTAGTATAGGTTGCATCTTTGTGGAAGTGGATTATCACTGAACTCGTTAGGGCCGATGAACACGAGATCCCAGTCAGGCGCTTGGTCTGCGACTTGGGCAATTAAGTCGTAGTCTAACCATTCAGACAAACTGCCATAAAAGCCCAGCACTTTGCGACCATTATTAGGAAAATCTTCAGCCTTAGGTGCTGGCTCAGAAAACAGACTAACGTCGACACCGTGAGGCAAAGTGACGGTTTTACCAGATGGAAATTTGGTGGAGAGTGTTTCGCTTGCCGTAAAGATAACGCTGGCCGCATTAACAAGAGTACGTTCGTGCTTGGCCACCGTGTCGTGGTCAACACCAGCTAAAGCGCTAAAGTCATCGCCACAATAGTAAATCAGTCCACGTGGGTTCATTTCTGCACAAAGATCGGCAGCAGTCGGGAGCGACGTCCAAAATACAGGCTTATCAAAACCAAGAGCTTGTAATTGTTTGTTGAGTTGGTGTTTCATCATCTTAGCGGCCACTTTTCTTGCTAATGCAGAACTAGGGGCAGGAATGGTGAGCAAGTTGATGATGTGAATGTTTGGGTTTGTTTCAGAGTCCAATGTTGGCTTGTGTGAGCCTACGTTATGAAATACACGAGTGAGTTTGTTTAACGCACGCTGTATGTCTTTAGAATCCAGCTTAGGTTGACGAAGGCCAATGGAGTTCACCCAAAGGATTCGATGGTTCGCTGCTAGTTGCTTGACAATATGCTGAGTGGAAGAGGGTAACCCACCAAAATCTTCTCCAAATACTACGATGTCCGTCATGTGGCTCTCCTTGAGTCTTGGTTATTTGATTACTAATTAAGTGAGTAATCACAATGCGTGCCAAGGAATTAGCCATTTTAAAACAGTGAGTTATGGGTTTTGTTTATGTTTGAAACTAGGATTTCTCATTTTGACAGTCACTTTGAACAATTCGGCTAACGACAACTGTTAATGCCGCTAGAATGTAAATTGGCCAAGTGAAACCTTGAGTCAGAAACGTACCTGATACGATGGTACCGATAAGCCCACTTAACACGGCGTTTGCACCAACAGAGAGGGTGTAATCTGATTTTGGTGTCAACAATGAGATGGAATGCAAAGAGGTGCGGATCAATGACACAATTAAAGTAATGAACACCGCGAGCCCGACAAAACCCGTTTCTGCTAACACGCCAAACCAAGTGCTATGGACGGCGTGGTTGATACCATCCCAGTGTGGGCTGTAGAAATAGTAATTAAAGTAGAAGTTATCTAGACCTACGCCAGTCAACGGGTGATGCAGCGCCATTTTAAATGCCGCTTCCCACGCATAAAGTCGCCCCATCGCAGAGGCATCTATACCATCCTCAGCGGCTCCCCCCGATTCTCGTCCTGAAATACCAGCGAATGCGTAGAGTACGATCGCTGCGATAGCGCCTAATACCAAGACTAATGTTTTGCTTTTGATGTGTTTAAAAGCAAAGTAGGCAAATACAGACAGTGAACCTAGTAACCCCCCGCGGCTCTGCGTCTCAATGATCGCAAAGAACAAAACCAAACAGGTGATAAGGGCAAAGAGCCTGAGATGCTTGGGGGAATGCTTCTCCATCAATTGACTAACGGTAAAGGCAAGGGGAAACATCAGCACTAGTGCCAAATCGTTAGGATCGCCAAGTACTGAACCTATGGATCGTCCTATCGACACGCGCGTCCCTTCAACCAAATCAATGCCATTCGCAGCGTTTTGTAATGCCACTAAGCCAATCAATAATCCGGCGAAAATAATTGCTTTTGACATCTGTGCGAGCTGTGAAGGTTTAGTAATAAGCCAGGTGATGGCCAACGTCATAATGATGATTTTCCAATAGGTGTTTTTGAACACCGTTATTGCGATATCACGACTGGAAGCGAATATGATTCCGATGATCACCAGACCCCAAAATATACACAGCCACTTTAATGAAGGGTGCCAAAAAGCTGTAATCTGGCGGCTTATAAGAAGGTGAAAGGCGAGTGCGGCGAGTGCCCCCAATGATAACAGTAATGGGATCTTGAAGTTATAGATAACAGGAAAGGCTTCGTGAATACGAAAGAATGAAAAAATAACGAACAGTGTGACAAGCCAAAACGTTTGATTGAGAACAAACAGTAACGCGAGTGGTGCGAAACACAACGCAACAATCAAAATGGGATGAGGCATAACAATCCAAAGCAGGCCGATACAGACTGTAATCGTCAGTGCTGCGATGGACTGTTTTGTTCTCACCTTGGTTTCATTCATAACGAGTATCTCTTCACCTGTCCACGCCGTTTCACTATGTATCGAGTGAGAGCATTGAGCGTCTCTTTACTCATGTAGCGAGTGGCTATCCCTGCCAGCAAACTGCATGTCAAAATGCAAATTGCGATGGCGATTCCTATTGATTGTGAAGAGTGAAGCAGGAACAGTGCCACACCGGATATAATCTGTAATAAAACCATCAGACTGAGGTGAAAAGGCAACGTCATACATTGTTGGCCTACTACATAAGTCAGGCCCAACTTACACAGTTGTGCGTAATAAAGCGCAATGAACACCCCATAAATACCCAGAGAAGATAAGCCAAACAGCAAAGCAATCGCAACGCACGCAGAGACGACATTTATACCCAGTAGCCAGCGAGTACGACGCTTGTACAAAATGGAGATGTTAATCAACTCACTCCATTCTTTTAACATGGAGATAGGCAGCAAGAATAAGCTGAATAATACCGCGTCATGATAGGTTTCTGGCAGTAAGTGGGTGATCATCACCATTGCTAATGTGCCGACCACTACACTCAAACCTGTAATGTAAATCATACCTAAGTGTGTGATGCGCACTGCTTCAGTGCTCTTGCGCCCTTCTAAGTAGTTAAATCGACGTGGCATCCACCACATGCCAAATGGCTGCACTAAAATACACATGCCCACTGCAAATTTTACCGCTATCGCGTAAATCCCTAACGTCGCAAGAGAAGTGTTGGCACCAATGAACCAGCGTTCAGCGCCATTGAGACAAAATGCTACTAAACCGGCCATCATCATTGGTAGGCAGTAGTTTAGGTATTGTTTTGCCAATGTCAGTTTAGGAAGGGTGACATTGTAACGGTTAACGATGTGCAGCCAAACAAATTGAGTAATAGCAGCCAACAAGCCACCCCACAAAACAGAAATAACATGGGGATGAACAGACAGCGCCGCGACGATAAAAATGACCTGAAAAATGGTGGTAGTGACCATGACGTTAAGCAGTGTTCTTGCTTTGTCGTCTTGTGTTCTTAACCAGGCAGTGCCGATTGCAATACTGCCTTCTAGAACGATGGCAAACATAACAATAGCAAATTCGACTCGCGTAAAAGGCGCGGGAATGGGGGCGATTAAAATGATAGTGAGCAAGCTAAGAGCGACGACGCCAGCGATGAGTAAAGCAAGTGAGTACAGCTGGTTTAGTAGGCTTGTGCGCGTATTTTGATCCTTTTCAACGCCGACGAATCGATAAAGCGCTTCATGCAAAGCGAAACTGACAAACAAGGTCGTAACAACACCAAAGGTTGTTAGAAGCTCAAGCTTGCCCATTTGTTCTGGTGAGAGAAAGTGGGGCAATACAGGCAGCATGATTAGGCTGATGCTTTTATTGATCACTAAGGCGATAGCAAATAGCGTCATGTTGGTCATTGCTTTAGACATGATCATATCCTTTGATGTCTCGCGGTGTCTTGAGTGTGCAATCATTGTTGGTAGCAATTTCGGCAGCAAGGTGCTGGGCGATTGGCAAATAACAACGTTCGGCTGTGTAGAGTTGAGAAACATTAAGTGCTTCGATACCCATCGTTACTTTCATCCACGGCGATTCATTCAAAAGGCGAATTGCGTTGTGTAGCGAAGCCACATTGTTAGGCGTGTATTTAATACAATTTCGGCCGTGAGTTAACACGCGGTCCCAATAACTATCATCATGTGGAATGACGACACACATACCTGCAGCGAGAGCCTCCAAAATAGATAACCCAAAAGGTTCGTTGATACTGGTGGAAACAAACACACCACACTGTGAACGCAATTCATCTAAGTTGTTTGGGCACTCATGCCATTCAACACCTTGTGTGTTGAAGTCCGGTGTTGAATATTCCACACCTGCCACGTTAGGTTTGATGTAACACACGGTGGATTTGATCTTTTTCGACTCATCAAGTGTTAAAGCATCAAGCAAAAGATCGATGTTCTTCCATTTTAGTAAGCTAGCTGCCCAGAAAACGCGGCTTGAAATCGGATTCGCTTGTTTTGGCCAGCGCTCTTTCGATAATCCATTAACAAACGTAGATGTATTCAAACCACACCAATAGCGTTCGGTGGCTGGCTTCTCTGTTTTGAGGTAGGCCTGTAATGCTTCTACCATTGATTCGCGGGTGTTTGCCAAGTAGTAAATTGCCGATGCTTTTACTAAGCAGTAGCCAGCAGATCTCGATCGTCCAATAGGGCCATGAACCATCTGTACCACAGGCTTTTTGCTAATTAATCGTAGTAAGTACAAAGGCATATCATTACTTGGGCAAGATAGGCCCAAAAAGCTATCTATCTTTGGAAGCTTCATGCACGCGTAGAGAAGTCGGAGAAAGTAGTAAGCGTTCATCAACCAGTAGGTCAGGCCATGAGTCGAGTTAAATGGTGATGGTTTTATTTTTATGACTTGCACACGCGGTGTATCACTAAGCAGTGACGCCCAATGCTCTGGATTTGTAGTGAGTAGATAACCAATCACATTCAGCTTATCGCACTGCTTAAGGAGCTCTGCATTCGCGATTTTGGATCCACCTTGCATTGGGATGGCGTCGAACATCAATACACGTTTCATGACCGGGCTCCTCAATTGATGCTCAACCAGCGTGAAAGAGGCTTCATGCAGTGAGTCATTGGCATTGGTGTAATAGCGTTGTTATTAAGTTCACCTTCGTAAATACGTTCAATAGCGTTGATAGATGCAGTCGTCGTTAAGTGCTGGCTAGCATGTAGGTAAGCGTTTTCCGCCAGCTTGTTTCTTAATGCCGCGTCTTGCATGACTTGTTGAATCGCGTTTAACAGGCTCGCCATTCCACTGTTCTGGTACAGCAATGCAGAGTGATTATGCTCGAACAACTCGGGAATGCCTCCCGTTTTAGGAGCCACGATAGGCAGTTGAGCTAAAGCCGCTTCCCCGAGCACGAGACCAAAGGCCTCTTCATAGGCGCCGCTAATAAAAGCGTCTGCATTACCACACATCCACGCTCCGGCATTGTGTTGTTCTCCGACAAAGTGCACTCGTTCTTGGATACCAAGATCCGATGCAAGCTGTTGCAATGCTTCTCTTTCTTCGCCGTCACCAACAATAACAAGGTGAGGGTTGTTGTGGTGGTAGTTGTGCATGCGTATTGCGCGAATAAGGCGGTCGAACCCTTTGCGCTTAATCAGCGAACCCACCGACAGAAAGGTAAAGGCCTGTGATGGGATTCCGAGGCTATCTTTAATGTCGATGGGTGTATCCACGCCTTGAAGTGACACGCCGTTGTGTACGACATGAAGTTGGTTTTGTGGGTAGCCGTCCTGAAGAATTTCGCGTCCAACATCTTTGCTAACGCAAATCAATTTTGGAGAGAGGTGAAGTCCGAGAGAGAAGCGATCGCGCAATGTATAATGGCAATGAAGTTGCGTGACAAGTGGTATATGATTCATGCGAGCAGCCAAACACATCCATTGACAAGGGCCGCCGCTATTGACGTGTACCAAGTCGATGCTGTGCTTTTCGATCAAAGCTGAGCCTTGTTTGATAAGGCTATTCCACCCGCTAATATCCCAGCGTGGAGCGCTCCAACCACCCACCAAATTGAAGGCTGAATGTTCCGCTTCAATTCCGAGCGATTGGCACTTATCGATTAATGGTTGGCAGTTTGACCATACGAATGGCTCAAACTTATTGCGGTCGATTCCTGAAATGAGATCCAGAAGCACCACTTCACTGCCGCGAATCCAATTATCACCATAATGAACATATAGAATGCGTTTTGGCGTAGTCATAAGTCACCTCTGTCTCATCATTAATCTGCGTTAACTGCTGAGCTGCAATAGAGATGCCAAAATATGCTATTAGTTTATGTGATTGAATCTTATATGATATTTATGTTTGGAACTCATCATTCTCATATTGAGAACCAATATGGATTAGTGATCCGTTTCAATTTGATATTTTTGTAGCAATACGGGAATCACACTTTGCGCTGAGAAATCATCAATGATGGTTTGTCGAGCATTCTGGCGAATGAGTGATTGTTGCGCTTCACCAATCGACATCCAGTCATGAAGACATTTAGCAAGAGAGGGAATGTCTTCGACGATAAAACCATTTTTACCCGTTTGGATAATATCTGGAAGACGACCTACACGTAAGCTCATCACGGCAATGCCTCTCGACATGGCTTCAAGCGCCGCCATTGGAAGCCCCTCATAACGAGAAGAGATGATAAGTACACTGATATTTTCCCAAACACCTTCCATATCGGTTTGATGGCCGAGGAAAGTCACGTTTGAAGGGGCAGTTTGATTAAGCGACTCTTTTTCTGGGCCATCACCGTACACACTAAACTGTAATGTTGGACAGAGCCTCGCTACCTCAATAAATTGATCGGCGCCTTTTTCCTGACTCAATCGGCCGACAAAAGCGATCTCCTGATAGTTGAGTTGACTGTTGGGAATCGAAACAAAGTTATTCAGCAGTTCTGAAGAACAAAAAACTTTGCGCTGAATACTTGGACTAACAGCAAAGCAATGGTCAGATAGGCTGCCTGAGCTTCTATCAAGCCAATCGTATAGCCATAGTTTCCCTGAGGACGATTCACCAGCATGATAAGTTGAAATCAAACGAGGAAACGTACGGGTGAGCAGTTTGGCGCAGCGCGACAAAATCGACGCTTTATAACCATGGGAGTGAACCACTGAGGGTTGGTGATTGGCGACGGCGCTTGTTAGGTGTTTAATTTTTAAAGCTTTATTGGGCTCGCCAGACAAATAGTTTAAGTAACTCACAGGGATCGCGGCTTCTTTTGCCTTCTGTACAATCTGAGCGGCTGGTGAATACTCAGTGGTTAGCACAACTCGAGCTTTGTGTCCAAAGGCGATTAATCCCCGAGCTAGCTCGATAACGTGACTTTCAATGCCACCGAATAGACGGCTATCAAGCAAGATCCAAATTTCACCAATGGCAGGTTTATCAAGATTGTTCGAGATTAATTTCATCCGCTTCCCACGCTTGTTTTTTTCGGTAAACCGTAGATGGGCTTAACTCCAGCATGACAGCGGCGTTGAGGACGTTGCCATCACAGTACGCGATTGCGTTTTGAATTGCTTCACGCTCTACTTGCCACATAGGACGAATGGTTCCATCAGAGTTAAAGTACGGTGAGGTAGCAGCAGAGGACGGTGTACCAGGCAGCTCCGCTGCGGTAATCGACGGTTCGACCGCAGAAGGTGAAAGTTCCTCAGTATAAACAGGTGGTGGTGTGATTGGTGCAATGTTTGCTGACTCTTGAGCAACATGCGCAGGCGTCGTTGTTTTCGTCACTTTAGACTTTTTAGTAAGTTGAGCGGGTAGGTGGCTCACCGTGACTTTTTCGTCGTTATTAAGCACCACAATGTTACGTATGATGTTTTGTAGTTGCCTTACATTACCCGGCCATTCGTAATGCTTGATGATATGTTGAGCTTCGCTGTCGATTGTTGAGAATTTCTTTTTGTCCTGTTTGGCGTAAGTGGTCAAGAAGTGCTTAGCAAGCGTGACGATGTCACTTCCTCGTTCACGTAATGGGGGCATATCGATAGGTATAACGTGCACACGGTAGTATAAGTCTTCACGAAAACGACCTTCTTCTACTTCTGTTAATGGATCTCGGTTGGTGGCACAAATGATTCTCACATCCACTTTCATTTCTCGAGTGCCACCAAGAGGAGTGTAAGTGCCCGTTTGTAGAAAGCGGAGCAACTTCTTTTGCATCTCAAGTTCCATTTCACATAGCTCATCAAGAAAAAGCGTACCACCATGTGCCAGCGTCGCCGCACCTTTTCGATCTGTTGTTGCTCCAGTAAAGGCCCCTTTAACGTGACCAAAAATCTCACTTTCCATCAAATCTCGTGGAATAGCCCCACAGTTAATTGCAATAAAAGGCTTGTCTTTACGGTCGCTCTGGCGGTGGACGGCTTCAGCACAAACTTCTTTACCTGTGCCGCTTTCTCCCACAATAAACACACTGGCAGAAGTTGGCGCAACAGCATCAATGGTCTTGTATACCGCCTGCATCGGGAGGCTTGAACCGATGAATCCGTGATAGTTGTGGCGATCAAACTTGGACTGAATATTTTCCACCAAATCTTCCAATTTGGCGCGTTTAAGGTGCAATGCAACTGACGTTTTTAGGCGATCAGCGTTTATGGGCTTTTCTAAGAAATCTTCCGCACCTTTTTGAATTAGATTAACGGCTAAGTCGACGCTGCCGTGTGCCGTAGCAATAATAACGGACGTAGGAATGTCATTCTGGTTGATCCAATCCAGCACGTCTTCGCCAGACATGTCGGGCAGTTTCAAATCGAGAATGATGAGCTGAGGTTTGCTTCTTTCAATAAATTGAATCGCTTCGCGACCTGTCTCGACATGAAAAATGTCATAAGGTTCGTCTTTCACATACTGCTTATAAAGTATGGCTAGTGAAGTAGAGTCCTCTACCAGTAACACCCTTGGTCTCATAGTCCCATCCCAACGTAGTTTGTTTCATTTTTTATGATTTTTGTCAGCACTACTATTTGGCGTTATGAGTGGTTTATTGCTTTCTAGTGCTGAAAATTCTCAATTTGAGAAAGCGTTATTTAAGTATTAGCACAAGGTAGGAAATTTGCGAAAAATCCATACTTTTTAATTGATTAAGTTATGCCCAAATAACTTCAAGGTGTGTGGCTTGGCGAGGGTGACTGAATTTGGAGCCTAAATTTCTGAGATGATGTCGGCATCGCGCTTTATCAAACGCGATGCTTCGCTAGGGAGTAAGACACTGATACTACTCAAACCCTTGAGCTTTTCGCTTTTCTAACGCATCAAACGATTCATTGGCGAGTTGAGGAAGTGTTTCACAAAGCTCCAATGCTTTTGGTATTTTTCCTTCGACACAGTACTTCTCAATCATTCTTGCTTGTCTTGAAAGCGTTCGATTGCCTAGAGCGAGAGCAGAACTGCCCAGTGTGTGAACCTCGAACTCTAATGTTTGAAGGTCTTTTGTGCTTAATGCTTGCTCTATTTTCTCCATGCGATCGCGTGACTCTTCGACATAGTGATCAATCAAGGTAGGGATGATTTCGGCGCACGTATCTTTGATCATTTGCTGAAGAATATGCTCATCCACTAATTCTTGCTCGATAGTCAATGTGTTATTTATCGTCATAATAGCGCTCCCTATAACATAAACAGTTCGCTTTTTTTAATTTGCTGAGACAGTTTTTCTTTCCACTTTTTTGGTAAGAAACGCAGCTTGGAAACTTGGCGGATTAACTCATCTTTCAGGCTTGGTGTATGCTTCATGTTCAAGACAGAACCAATCAAGTTCGCATCGCTAGCATCGAGTAGCTTTTTGGCTTGCTCGAGCTGGGTTGCAGTCGTAGAACCATAATGCGCTACTAACAAAGTAGCATCACATACGCCAGCAATCACTTGAGGCGCAATATTGCTTCGGTTGACACTAAGAAGTGGTGATGTATCTATCACGACGCGCTCGTACTGCGTTAACCATTGTGCAATGTTTCGTTTCAGCATTGTTGGGTCTCGGTACGCTAACTGAGTGCTGGCGAGAGATGGAGCAGGGAGGCCGACTAAAGTTTGATGTGTATTCTCTCGTGTGATCAAATGGCCAACCTTCTCGTCATCATCAAATTCGTGAACAGTGTGATAAGCGGGTTTGAATAAGTTAAGGTCTACATACAAAGTATTGTGGCCTGCTAAAACCAAGCGCTCTGCAAGAGATGACGCCACGGAAGTGACACCATCTTCAGATTTACAACCCACAACACAAATCGTTTTGTGGCCTTTCTGTTCGCTCTGAAGATAAATTTGCTCAATCTCAGCGTGAGTTGCAGGAATAGTCATTACAACGCTCCTATTAACACGATGGTTGTGGTGATTTGTAAAATATCTCTTAATCCGGCCCTCGCTTTTTCAACAAAGCTTTCGTCTTTATGGGGAATGTAAATCGTGTCGCCTGCGCGAATAACTGGCAGCTCATAAATGTTGGCTGTTTTACTAAAGTTAACCAAATCAAATGTTCGGGCTTGGCCTTGGCAGCAAGACATATTGACCACACTGATCTTTTCAAGGTAGGCATTGTCAGTTGGTCCTCCTGCTTCCGCTAACAGATCAAGCACAGTCATGTTGTCATTGAATACGTACCGCCCTGGGTCTCTTACTTCACCTAATACGCGTACCGTGGACTCTTTTGAACGATCTAACCAGTTTTTGTTTTTTTCTGGAATGTAAATGGTATCACCAGGACGAACGTGGGGCAGAATTGACTCATCGCCTGTTTCAAAGTACATCGATAAATTCAATTTACTCACTTTGGCATAACCTAGGCCTCGATGTGTGACACGGATGTTGTGAATATCTGCATCCATTGTCGGTCCATCGGCGGCAGACAAAATATCCAGAAAATGCATATCTTCGGTGAAACGATAGCGCCCAGGTGCATTGATTTGCCCGAAAACGTATATCGATGCGTCAGAGCTTTGGCTTACCCATTGCGATTTATTATCGGATGGGTCGTCAGGCAATGCATGTACCCTTACTACTGTACCAGCGGAAACTTGAGGTAGGCTTGATGTTGGTGAGCCATCCAGAATGTATTGGTCTAAGTCAAATTGTGTCATTTGACCGTTATTGGCGACTTCAATTTTGGTGGTATCAGCTCGTCGAGTTGGGCCTCCAACGTGTGCAAGCAGATCAATCAAATCCATTTCGTCTGACCACTCGATGCGTCCAGGGCGAACAACTTCTCCCATCACTGCGACCGCTCGACTAGGTGCTACTTTTAACCAAGACTTCTCATTGAAATCGGTTTTCTCCGGTACGAAAATCGCGTCTCCTGGTCCAACATTTGGTGGTCTGGCTGAAGATAGTCCTTCTGTATGCGCGGTAAGATCGAATTTGATGACTTTGCCATCGGCTTTTATAACGCGAATTTGGCGAGATTCTGCGTAGCGAGTGGGCCCGCCAGCGTTGGCGAGGATATCCATGAAGCTAGCGCCTTGCTTGCCTTCGTATGCCCCAGGATGGGCGACTTCACCCATCACGTAAACCACATTTGCACCTGCTTTGATTTCTTCTTCCTGTTTTGGGACAAAGATGGTGGCACCTGGCAGGATCTCCGGCAGTAGGCTTTGGTCTCCAGTATCAAGGTACTTTTTCAGGTTAAACATGGTTGGGTTATTGTTTGTTATCACGCGAATTTGCTCAACACTGGCATATCGTGTCACGCCGCCAGCTCGCATTACGACATCAACTAGCGTGGTGTTTGGCTTGTATGAGAACGAGCCAGGTGCGTTGACTTCACCAAAGACTTTGATTGCACGAGCGGAATCTGCGCTGTCACCTGAATTCGCGAGTTTTGCTGCATCAAACTCTTGCTCAATATTCCCTACGAGTGGGGAAGCGGGGACAAATAAGACATCCAGTGATTCTAGTTTTGGCAGCTGGCTATTGTCACCCGTATCAAGGAAGCGTTTGTAGTCAAATTCAATGCTTCTATTTCCACGTTTCACGATCATTTTATCAAGCTGAGCCCCTGCGCGCAGGCCGCCAGCTTCGTAAACAAACATTTGAATGTTGGACCCAGAAGGTAAGGTATACTCACCGGGTTTGACCACGTAGCCTTGAACGGACACTAACAACTGTTGCTGTTTAATAAAAACTCGAGCGTTGTTAACGTCACGATACACGGTCTTTAGCCTGTCGATAATCACGTCTTGGAGTTGTTGTTCATTGTAGCCGGCCACTAATACAGGGCCGACTTCTGGTAAATTAATTCGTCCACGACGATCAACCTGAAACCCTTGGTTTAACGACGCCTCTCCGGGTAAGTTAATCTGTATTAAATCACCGACCTTAACAGTATTGCTCTCATCCGCTATGGAAGAAGGTACCCACGCAACCAGACACAACAACATTAAGAGGATAAATGGTTTCATCGTGTTCATAGCGCGCCTCCTGCCGTTGAGTTGCGGTTTATTGAGGTATCGCTATCTGAATTAGGGCTAATAACCTCGATGCTTACTCGACGATTAGTTAAACGCACGGCGGATGTTTCACCTTCATAGAGTGGCAGGTTATCTCCGACAGATTTGGTAGTGACTCTCTCTGAAGTGATACCAAATACGGTTAGGTAACGCTTTACTTGTTCCGCACGCGCTTGAGCAAGTTTCTGGTTGTAATCGGGTGTTCCAGTTGCATCCGCATGCCCCGTTACTACAAGAGATAGGTTGGGGTGGTCACGTAAAATGTAGGCTGCTTCTGCCAAATGTCCCATGTACTTCGGGTTGATTTCTGCTGAATCGACAGCAAACTGGTTGTCGATATTAAGTAGTGCATAGATATCCGAGACTATGTTTAGGTCGCTACGTAGTGCTTCAATATCATCGGGCGGTGTGCAAGTTGTTTGGCTCAGTACGTAGTCGAGTTGTTGTTCGAGCTGGTTTAAGCGTCGACGCTGAATCACAAGGTCGTTGGCAGCGTCGAGTAAAAGCCCACCTTCTAACTCGCGCGCAATTCTATTTTGTTTTTCAAGGGCCTGAACAACTGCCGCAGGAAAACACCAGCGCGCGCCCTCTTGGATTAGTGCGTCTAGATGTAACTTGGTCAATTGCCAATCAAACCTTAACCCATGTTCTGGACCTAAAGGCTCGTCAGGCATTACTGGGGAAAACTGATAATTCTCGATCGAGATATCTTGATAGCTTTCCGCCAAGCCACCTTTCCCGTGTTCTGGGTAGTCAAACGACGAACAACCAAACATGCCGACAACAAGACCGCTTACTGCATATCGTCGTAAAAGATTTACCATGCCAACCTCCGTTTAAACCGGTATTTTTAGTGTCCTTTTGAGTTAACGGGAATGGCATGGTTGATACGAAGCAAGCTCATGATTTCTAAAGGTTGGCCTGATACGTTTTCAATACTCATGCTTCTTTCACGTTCAACTAGACGCTTATATAAGTAAACAATGGCACCAATCCCTGAAGAATCAAGAAATTGGACGTGCTGTAGGTTAATTTCGACTTCTTTGTGATGATTGTTGTGAATTACTTCATCAATGTGATGTTGTGCTTGTCGACAGCCACTTGCGTCTAAGTCACCAAAAAACTCAATGGCTAACTTGTCTTGATTGATTTCTAGTTTGCGTAATTCCATGACTCTGTCTCCGTTTGTTTTTCTAATTGGATATAGAGCAGGTAACGTGCCAATTTTAAACTATTTAAAAATCAAAAGTTTAAGCGCTGTTGATGATGTTGTTCAATTTGAGAAAGGACTGATTCTCAAATTGAGAATCAAAAATGCACAGAGAAATGGTTTGCTTATAAGAGGTGTTGAACCTAAAGAAGTCATTAGAGCGGGGGATCTCGTCATGATTAGATTCCAACTCGATTGACGAACCATCCGCCTTAAGTGAATAACGTGTAACGACTAAATGCAAAACCTGTCTAAAGTTTATGATTATCTTTGCAAATTATTACTAATGTTGATTGTTATGAGTCGAAGAACAACTAGTAATAAATAGGTCATCGAGAGGACTTACGTTTCAATAAAGACGATTTTTTGTACAAGGTCTTCTTATGCCATTAAAAATGACATTAATTGCGCTGGCTGTTATGGCAGCGTCTTCACAGCTTCAAGCGGATACGTCTCTCGCACCACCAGTTTCTCTTGCACAAAGCTATCAGGATGGCATTGATGTGTCTGAATATTGGTATAGCGAAAAACTTGATGGTGTTCGCGCTTATTGGACTGGGCAACATCTCGTGACGAGAAATGGTAATCGAATCTACGCCCCAGATTGGTTTACAGGACCTTTACCTGATTATCCGTTGGACGGTGAACTTTGGGCTGGGAGAGGTAACTTCCATCTTGTTCAGCAAACGGTATTAGATAAAACTCCTGTTGAGTCTGCTTGGCGACACATCGACTTTATGATCTTTGATATGCCATATTCCGCTGGTGATTATCGGAAGCGTTATTACAACATCAAAGATTTAGTGCTTGAAGTCGACCAGCCTCATATCAAATATGTCGAGCACCGAGCGATTCAAAATGAAGCTCATCTGTTTACACAGTTGGATAAAATTTCAATATCCGACGGTGAAGGGGTGATGTTGCGAAAGGTATCAAGCCGCTATCAGGCTGGACGCCGTAGTGATTTGCTTAAACTAAAACGATACGCAGATGATGAAGCGTTAGTTGTGGGTTATAAGCCAGGAACAGGGCGCTTATTAGGTATGATGGGAGCAATGTTAGTTCGCTTACCAAATGGCATTGAGTTTTACATCGGTAGCGGATTTACCGATGAAGTGCGTCGCCAGCCTCCGAAAATTGGTTCAACCATTACATTTAGATATAACGGTTTTACACATACTGGTAAACCGCGTTTTGCTCGATTCTTGCGTGAAAGGTTGAAGGAATAGAACGCTCTGCACTTACTAGTTGCCAACGGTTACGCCACATCGTTTGAAGAGACCCTGCCAAAACTGAACGTGGTTTAGGGTTTCT
This sequence comes from Vibrio sp. Vb2131, assembly GCF_033338535.1. Taxonomy (NCBI): domain Bacteria; kingdom Pseudomonadati; phylum Pseudomonadota; class Gammaproteobacteria; order Vibrionales; family Vibrionaceae; genus Vibrio; species Vibrio sp. Vb2131. The sequence continues at coordinate 41,429 of NZ_JAWOSW010000008.1, read as the reverse complement.
TGCCTAAATGTCCTATGTGCCTCAATTATGCCATACTGGTGACCATGGAGTTGCATACGGTTCTCCACCAAAGTGGCACCATCATTAAGTTGTTGATAGGTACTGTCTAAATAAGCCAAATAAGGTTGCACTTCTTCAACGTAAATGGATTGAAAGACATTTCTTAAGTAGCGGAACTGAGTGGTGTCTCTGTTCGGCCCGCACAATACATTGCTCTGGTTCTGCTCAAGTAGCTGAGTTGTCGCTTTTAACCAAAGGAATGTGTTTACCATTGAATAGTAAAGTCGTCCGAGTAAACGAGATTTCTCTAACTCTTCTTGATATTGCGTAACTTCCACGTCGGGTAGACGTGAGACCGCGCGGTGGGGTAAATCATACATTTCGCTGAAAATACGATAGACATCCTTAATGCGTGCAATATCATTCGTCGTATTTTGAGATAGCCAATCAGAGGCAGTTAGTTGCTTTTGCATGGCGTCACTTACGAGTAGTAAGTTGTCGAGATGAATGTCTAAATGTTGCCACTTGGTTGAGTAAAGCTCTGTCAATGTCGCGCGTTCTTCATCGCTAAGTGGAAATTCGGATAAACATCGATGCATGACTCTTAAAAGGGCAGTTTGATAATCAAAATCATGAAAGGCATCCTGCACCTTTCCAAGTTGCGAGTTTTTCTCAGCAAGTAAATTGAAGAGTCCGCACTGTCGTAATTGATAGCTCTCTAGCAGGCCAATAGATAGCCTTGGCAATGGCTCGAACAAAACGCGTTTCGCAGGAATCGTTACCGTAGACTGTAATGTTATTGGAATAGCAGGAACGTCCAATACATTGGCTACACGTTGATGATACTTATCAAACATGGCGTTCTCTGGATTGAACCAGTTATCACAACCATTAAGAATCAAGATTAAGAACAATAAAATAGACCGCACAAATATCCTTTTTTCTAACTTCGTATCCGTTGTCTAGAGAGCAAAATCAACCGCTTTGTAATCTTGTTATAAGTATACTCAACCGTGTGATTATTCGATCAAAAAAGCCAGCGGATGCTGGCTTTTTTTACTTTTTATTGAACTGAAAAGTTCAATTGCACTTCTGGCTCTTGGCGATGCATCCAACGCATTCTGACGCCTAACATAAAGGCCGCAGAAGATAGGCCGATGATAAAACCAAGCCAGAAGCCTTGTGCTCCCATTGGCTCGACAATCCAGTCTGTACGGCCAAGGACGTAACCAATTGGCAGCCCAAGAATCCAATAAGCAATAAAAGTACGGTTGAAGATGGCTCGCATGTCTTTATAGCCGCGTAATGCACCAGCTGCGATCACTTGAACCGCATCCGTACATTGATAAACAGCGGCAAACACGAGCAGGTGCATCGCTAGAGTGATTACCTCTGGGTTGCTAGTATAAAGCTCGGCGATCCACTCACGAGACAAGACGGTTAAAATCGCTGTGAGAACGGACAATGCTAGACCAACCATAATGCCGACTCGTGACGCTACGCGCGCGCCATCGACGTTTTCTTCACCAAGTCGATGGCCGACACGAATGCTTACTGCTGCACCAATACTCATTGGTAGCATAAATACCAACGAGGAGAAGTTAATCGCGACTTGATGCGCTGCCACAATGATAGGACCCAGTGGTGAAACGAGCAGTGCAACAACAGCAAACAATGTCACTTCAAAAAACAGCGCTGCTGCAACAGGAAAGCCGAGCTTGAATAGACGAACTTGCGCTTTCCATTGTGGGCGATGCCATTCTCCAAATAGGTTGATGCTTTTCAATCGCTCTGATGTCATCACATACAGCAATAGCATGGCAAACATGACCCAGTAAACAATCGTGGTTGCTACACCACAGCCAACACCGCCTAATTCAGGTGCACCAAACTTGCCGTACACGAAAATCCAGTTTAGAGGAATGTTGAGTAGCAAACCGATAAAGCCAATAACCATTGCCGGTTTCGTCAATGACATACCATCCGTAAAGCTTCTAAGCGTTTGGAAAAGTAAAAAAGCGGGTACTGCTAATATAACGGCATGAATGTATCCCACCGTTTTTTCAGCCATCAGTGCTTCAACATCCATCAGCCCGAGAATAAACTGGGTTTGAAGCAGGACTGCAATTATCGGCACACTGATCAGCAATGCCAAAACGACGCCTTGCTGAATTTCAAACGGTATTTTCACTCGACGACCAGAGCCATTTAACTGTGCGACAACAGGGACCAATGCCATTAATAAACCCACCCCAAACAAAATGGATGGTAGCCAAATACTTGAAGCGACAGAAACCGCAGCCATGTCGGTGGCGCTAACGCCGCCAGCCATTACGGTATCAACAAACCCCATACCAGTTTGAGCGACAGATGCGATCAATACCGGGGTCGCCAATTTGATAAGACTTGATGCTTCTTCTTTATAGCGATGCACGAAAAATACTCCAGAGCGGAACAATAAGTTGAAAGAATGAGAGTACTCGAGGGCAAAAGATGTGGTGAACGGATCTGATGGTTGATTTTAGTCACGATAAGGTGAAAAAATGCCTCGGAGAAACTCCGCGCAAATGATAAACAATTGTATGTTTATATTCCATAGCTAGGTAGCTAATAGTCGATAACACTGACTGGACGCTCTCCACGCTAAGGATACGCTTTTACTGAGAACAGCAGCGAATCATGGTAATGTTGAAGCATGCATGAGAACAAACCAGTGTTCATTAAGCCATGGCTTTATCGTCTGCGGTCTTTATTTCCGACCTGTAGCGCAGTGTTTAGGGCTTAGTCTTCGACTACAGTTGGTATTAAATCAATAGGTAAAAAGAAATGTTTACAGGAATAGTTCAGGGTACGGCGAAGGTCGTTAAAATTGATAAAAAAGAACGCTTTCAAACGCACGTTGTCGAGTTAAGCGATGAACTTTGTAAAGGGTTAGAAATTGGTGCATCCGTTGCACACAACGGATGTTGTCTAACTGTGACTAAGATCGAAGGCAACCTTATCAGTTTTGATTTAATGCAAGCGACATTGGCTCTTACTAATTTAGGTCGGCTGGTGGAAGGGGATAGCGTAAACATTGAGCGCGCGGCTAAGTTTGGTGACGAAATAGGCGGGCATAGCATGTCTGGTCATATTAGTTTAACGGCAGATATTGTCGATATCATCGATACGCCCAATAACCGCACGATTTGGTTCCAACTGCCGCAAGAATCAATGAAATATGTATTAGCGAAAGGTTACATTGGTTTAGATGGCTGCTCGCTAACTATTGGTGAAGTTGAAGCGTGTCGTTTTTCGGTACACCTAATTCCAGAAACCTTGCAGCGAACGCTTTTCGGAGTGAGACAAGTAGGGGAGCGTGTTAATATTGAGTTTGATCCTCAGACTCAAGCAATTGTTGATACTGTTGAGCGCGTTCTTGCAGCAAAACAGCTTTAGAATGAGAAAAAGGAGCCTAGTGCTCCTTTTTCATTTAAGCGTTTTTATATTTCTGATGTTCACATGCTCGAGCTGTTATTCGTAATTGTCATCGATAAATAGTTCGACCTTATCTTGTAACTCATCCACTCGCATATTTAGGTGGATAGCGTGGCAACAAGCTGGGCAATCATCATAAAACTCTTGGTCACCATTACTTGCATCCAATGTAATGCCGATAGAGTGTCCGCAATGCGGGCACTTTACATACCTTTCGGTATAATTTTTCATACAACAACTCCTAATCTCGCAGGGCTTTTAAACACACTATTCATCAAGGAAGCACAGCCCTTTACTTACTTTGCCTACAAGGAAAATAGGCACAATCCAAAGTTAAGTCTCCTTTGATATTAGGTCGAGTTGTTGCTAATTGAGTCGAAATAAGTACAAAACTTGACCCCAAACTCAACCTTGAGCTTAGGGTGATTTTCTGTAGTGATGTGCCTCGAGATTTTACATCTTGAAATATGCAGTGGCTTCCAAATTAATAAGAAATGATTTTATTAATAACCAGTTGAGCCTGTTCCAAGTAATGGCCGCCAAACAAATTACAATGGTTGAGAACATGGTAAATGTTATAGATATCTTTACGTTCCTCATAGCTTGAAGAAAGTGGCATAACCGATTCGTAGCCTTGATAAAATTCTGGTTGAAATCCACCAAAAAGCTCTGTCATCGCAATATCACACTCCCTGTCCCCCCAATAGCACGCAGGATCGTAACAGATAGGACCGAATGCAGTGAGTGCCGCATTTCCATTCCATAAATCGCCATGCAACAAAGAAGGTTCCGGAGCATGGTTTGCTAGCCGCTGTTTTACGACATCGATAAAGTCATCGATATTAACCAAGGTGACGCCTTTTTCTTTAAGGAGCTGTAATTGCCAACCTATGCGTTGCTCAGCAAAGAATACACACCATTTCTTGTGCCATTTGTTGGGCTGTAGAGTCGAACCGAGATAGTTGTCGGTATCAAAACCAAACTCTTTTTGCTCGCCCCACTGGTGTAGGTGAGCTAATTGTTGCCCAAATTTAAAGCTGTTGGGACCATCTTCTAATGGTTTCGTTGGAAGGTAGTTAAGAATTAGGAATGAGGCATTTTTGGTTTTACCAACCAATACCACCTCAGGTACAAATAGGGTGGATGTTTCACGCAAAAGATGCAGGCTTTCAGCTTCTACCTCAAATTTAGACAAAAACTCGCGATCGTTAATTTTCACAAAATAACGTTGCTCGCCATCATTGATCATGTAGCTTTCACTGATATCCCCACCAGACAGTCTTACTTTTTCCGTGATCTGGTAATCGAACAATAAAGTATCAGAAAGCTGTTGCGATATTGCTTGCCACATACAAAACCTCGCGAATCTATTTGACCACCAATAGTTTAGGATAAATAGCAGGGAGTTGGCGCTGTGTTGAGCATACTTAGTAAAGAAACCTTCCTCTTAGTGTAGTCAATTTGTATAAATGTGAATCAAATCGCTTATAAGCCTCTGATTTGTTGGCTTAGCATATGGAGATGAACGTTTACAACAGGTATTATGATTTTTTTGACGTTAGTTCCATTGGTGGCATGAAAATACTGATATGTGATGACTCAGCTGTTGCAAGAAAGCTTATTGCGCGTTCTATCGTACAAGATACATCATTGCATCTTATTGAAGCGCAAGATGGTTATGAGGCGCTTAATATTCTTGCTGAGCAAAATATCGATATTTTGTTTCTCGATTTAACGATGCCCATAATGGATGGTTTTGAGGTCCTCGAATCATTACCTGTTAGTCAGTACCCGACCAAAATCGTCATTATTTCTGGAGATGTTCAACAAGAGGCAAAACAGCGCTGTCTCGATCTTGGTGCTCAAGCTTTTATCGCTAAGCCTCTGACAGAAGAGCAGGTGCTACCACTATACGAACAATTAGGACTGCATTATGCGTTCAAACCTAGTCATTCGGTTGATTCTAAAAACCAGGGTTGCGAAGAGCTTTCCTTACTAGCCAAATTCCGTGAAATTGCGAACATTGCCCTTGGTAAAGGGGCTGCGATTATGGCCGACCATTTACATGAGTTCATCCAACTTCCTGTTCCTCATGTTGGACCTTTGTCCTACGGCGAGCTTCATATGACACTGGTTGATGTGGTTGGGCGTGACAGTTCCGTTGCGGTAGCGCAGAGGTTTGTCGGTGGTGGTATTCACGGGGAGGCACTGGTGTGCTTACGTGGTAGGGATATCAATCAGATTGGGGAAAAATTAGGTTACCTTCTTGAGTTTACGCCTCATAATGAAATCATCTTGAATATCTCTAACCTACTGGTTTCGTCATTTCTCACGTCGTTAGGCGATCAACTCGACAAGCAATTCTCACTTCGTCAGCCAGGCATTGTGGATACCTTAACACCTTATTGTGAAGAGCAAGGCGAGTTGGGCGAGCTCTTTACTATTGAATACACCTACATGGCAGAAGCGCTCGATTTCGAGTGCGAGGTACTGTTTTTAATTGATAAGCCATCCGTAGAAATAATCTATGAAATCATGGAGCTAATCTAATGTCCGATATCACGCTGGACATAGCAGACTTTCATTGGGTCACACAAATTCTCGATACGATGGATTCAGGGCTTATTGTTTTGGATCAAGAGTATAAAGTGTGTGTGTGGAACAGTTTTATGCAGTCATACAGTGGCGTTCTATCACAAGAAATTCTTGGTGAATGTTTATTTGAGCATTTTGAAGAGCTGCCAAGAACTTGGCTAGAAACCAAGATAAAAGCTGCCGCCGATCTGGAAACTCGTTCTTTTTCTAGCTGGGAAAACCGACCGTACCTTTTTAAGTTCAACAATTTTTCTCCGGTTTCAAACAGCAGTGATTTTATGTATCAAGATATCGTGATCACGCCGTTAATTGGGCTTTCAGGAGAGGTCAGCCACATAGCGATTCAAGTCAATGATGTTTCTGAAACTGCGAGAAATCGCATTCATTTGAAAGAAACAAATCAACATTTGTCGGAAATCAGTCGCAAAGATGGTTTAACAGGTTTATTTAATCGCGCTTATTGGGAGCAATCATTGAAAGATGAGTTTGCTCACTTAAAAGTTATCGACGGACCATGCTCATTAGTAATATTCGATATCGACCACTTTAAGAAGGTGAATGATACTTATGGTCACCCGACAGGGGACGAAGTCATTCGTCGAACCTCTGCCTTGTTGAGAAAAACAGCAAGAAGCAGTGACATCTGCGGTCGTTTTGGTGGTGAAGAGTTTACGGTACTACTTCCTCACACAAACCAGGAGCAAGCTTGCTATTTCGCAGAGCGTTTGCGCAAAAGAATTGAGCAAGAGATCGTGAAAGTGGAAGATTTTTTGATTAATTACACGATAAGTATTGGTGTTTGCGAGTATAAGCCTTATTTTGAAACTCACACTCAATGGTTAAAGAGTGCCGATGCTGCGCTGTATCGTGCAAAAGAAAATGGTCGTAACCAAACCTGTTTGCATGAAAATGACTGAAATATAAAAAGGTTTGAAGAAACCCTGTATCCGAATTCAGTGAAGCAAAGCTCAATTGTTTGAAAATCATCCAGTTGGTTCGTGAATGTTTGTTAATATGAAATAAGTTAATGAAATTTTCTCGGCATGTCTTACTATTGAAACTATTCTGCTTTCAGCTTCGAAGGCTTGCAATAAACGGAGAAAAACAGTGGTTTTAGAAACCGATGGATATCTCGCTCTTATCGAGCACTTGTCTCTAAATCTAGATATTTTTACGACCGAAATTGGCGACACTGGATCCGAAAGCATCGAAGATGTTGTCACCGATATGGTGGCTTCAAACATCATGGCGATTTTTGAGCAAAATCCAGAACTTCACTCGAGCGTACGCTTCAAATTGTTGAAAGAGGCTGATGCAGTTGTTGAAGATCTTGGTGAGATATTGGCTGGGGTATGGCATAAAAAAGCGACCAATGAACAGATCACGTTCCTTGATGAATACATCGCTCTGGTCAAAAATCTGTTCGATAATGCTGTTGCGACTTACGACTGATATTGTTTTAACTTACAGCAATGTCCGGTTAAAGAGTGAGAGGAGTTACATTGTAACTCTTCTTATTTGCCAAAACTTAGATGCCCAGTATGGGTTGTCGATTCTTGAAATAATCACACCTCTAGACGTCGATGCATGCATGAACTGCTTGTTACCCAAGTAAATTCCGACATGATAAGTTGTACGTCTTGTTTTAAAAAACACTAGATCCCCTTGCTTGGCATCCGTCCAACTTAACTTCACACCTTGCTTTGATTGCTGCTTCGTTGTCCTTGGTAACGAGAGCTGATAAGCCTCAATAAACGCTTTTTGTACAAATGCTGAGCAATCAATTCCAGATTTCTGTGTCCCGCCTAAGCGATAAGGCGTGCCGTGCCACTCTGTGTAAAAGTCGAACAAGTCAGGGTTGTCCGACAATAGCTGATTTGTAGGTGTTGTCACCTGTGCTTGCTCACTAGGCTCAGGCCCAGAAGAGCAGGCGCTTAGTAGCACACTGATTATCAAAGGAAAATATACTCGACGCAAATCACCACCTGTCATCTCTATGACTCACAACTGAAATATTAGTGTCATAACCAATCCATAGTATGGGCTGCAAATCACGGTTTTGTCTCACAAATGTGACGGAATCACTGCAGAACCGATTCAACCTTAAGAAAGAATAAAAATTGATTATGGCAAAGCGAAAACGCTCACGCACATCACTTTCACTGATTCAGGCTGTCAGTGCAACATTTTTAACTATCATTGCTCTTGTTATAGCCCTTTCTGTCTCAAGTTTCAAAGGAATGGAACAGGTAGGGGAACAATTTGAAGACTTGTCGCAAAAAGCATTACCAATCGCGATGGCAAACGCAAAGTTAACCAGGAATGTATTGGAGATGGTTAAGCTACTCAACCATGGTATGCAGATTACTGAGCCGAAAGAGTTGCCTCTCATAAAAGAGCAAATCGACTCTCTTGCAACTCAAAGCACAACTTTGGTTGTGAAAGCGTCTGGTGTAGCTCAGCAACTCTCGGAGGAGTTAGACACCAAACTAGCGCGTTTACATAACATCACGCAGTCCATTTTGTTGAAGCAATCTTCGGTGATACAAATTCAAATGGATATTGATGCCGCTGTTGGTGGTTTTCGCTATGGGCTTAGCTCTATCGGCCCGGAAATGAATCGAATCAGTTCGTTCCTTAGTGCTGATAATCCTGAGTCGAGCGATGCCGCTAACCGTTTCATTGCTTCTGCAAGCTCAATGGAAAGTACGTTCTTAGTCATGATGATGCACTCAGAATTAAACAAAGCCGAAAAAGAATACCGAGAAATGCGAAATCGCATAGCAGGTATTAAACTCGCCTATGAAGACTTCCAATCTTTCCATCCTGAAGTAAGTGAATATGCAAGCTTAACCGCACCATATGAGATGGTGAAACAAGGCTTTAGTGAAAAGGGCGTGCTGCGTTTGATCCTCGCCAAACTAGAACAAGGGGAATTGCAACGTTCAGAGTTTAAACAGGCTTCGATGCTTGCGGATGAAACCATGCGGTTACTTGATCAAATCTCCCAAACCGCTGGTCAGTTGATCGATGAAAAGGAGCGGGTGGTCAACGAGACCATTGAATCGGTGAGCGTTGTGCTCGTGTTTGCGGCGTGTGTGAGTTCTTTTATTATTCTGGTTACTTGGTTTAGTCTCAAGTCATGGACAAACCGAGGGTTAAGGAATGTACTAACGCGTCTTTCAGCACTTACCGAACATGATTTTCGTGACAAGGCAGAAGAAGTTGGCCCCTATGAGCTGAAAGAAGTAGCACGAAAGTTGAATCAAGTAATCGATTCCACACATGACTCCATTCAAACGGTGACGCGCAATTGTGAAACGCTTTATCAGACGGCAGAAGTAAGTCACAGTGCAGCCGAACAAACAAGTGATGGGTTGGCAACACAAAATGAAGCGTTGTCGAGTATGATCACGACCATAACGCAGCTTGAAGCCTCTATTCGTGAAATAGCAATGGTGACAAATGCATCTTCACAGGACTCGCTCCTTGCAACCCAACACACTGAAAAAGGGGTTCAAGTCGTGGAACAAAACCGCGAACGTTTGGAGTCATTAGAAAGCTCTTTGGATGTAAATGAACAGTCAATGTTAGAGCTAGACCAGCGTGTTAAACAGATTCGTGAAATGGTGGATATGATCAGTGGGATCGCGGACAACACCAACTTACTTGCTCTCAACGCGGCAATAGAGGCTGCCCGTGCTGGTGAGCAAGGGCGTGGATTTGCGGTTGTCGCTGATGAAGTTCGCAAACTTGCAAGTGATACCTCTCAACAAACTACGAACATCCGAGAAATGATGAGCGAGCTTATTACTGCCGCAGAGCGCTCGCGCCAAGCAGTTAATGATTCAAGAGAAGAAATGACCCACGCGCTACAGTCCAGCAATGAAGTGAAATCGACATTCTCTGATATCAACCTCGCGGTTAAGCACATTCAAGAACGTGTTGAGCAAATCTCAGTTGCTACAGAAGAACAAGAACGAGCGACGGCAGATGTATCTCAATCCATCACACATATTTCTGATCTTGGCGAACGCACAAAGCTGCAGCTTGAGTCTATGGTTGAGAGTTCTGAGCAAGTGGCGGAAATTGCTGGGCACCAGCAAGCAATGCTGCACAAGTATGAGCTTCATCAGACCAAGTAAATGAGATGTTTCCACCGACTAAAAGCAGAACCTCGGTTCTGCTTTTTTGTTACGGCTACTCATTTAATGGCTCCTATTTGCATCGCAAAAGTGAGTTACATCTCATCTCGTTCATTTCTAAAGGGTTTAGTTATCACAACGTGATGTTAATGCTTTGTTCGAGGGACTCGTTGACTAGAATGTCGCCAGAATTCAAAGGAATGAATCATGCAGCTTCATGCGATTTTTTTATATCCAGAGAAAGCTAAAGCCATAAGAAGGAGTGGTTTTGTGATCGATAAAGTTTGCCCCGTCGTTCTACGTAATCAAAATCAAGAGATCCTACTTTTTAAACATCCGTTGGCGGGTGTTCAGCTCGTCAAGGGCACTGTTGAAGTGTTTGATGAAAGTTACATCATAGCGGCCAAGCGGGAGCTCGCTGAGGAGTCTGGTATCACACATGTTCGTTCCGCACGATATTTATGCTCATGGGACAGTGGCTTTCAAAATCAAGCATGGCATTTTGTTTTGTGTGAGTGTGCTGATCTCGCTAATTCATGGCTGTTTCATACGCAAGACGATGGTGGACATGATTTCGCGTTCTTCTGGCACGATGTCGAGAGCGGCCTTCCCGCGAATGCACATACTGTGTTTCAGCGCGGGCTGGAAAAGGTACGAGAGTTGCTAAACCAAGGCGTGATTTAAAGGAGGATTCTGTCGTTGCATTGGCGGATTTGGGACAATGACAAAGCAAACACTATGCTTCTACTAGAAGCAAATAAAGAAGGTAGAGTAGCCGTTACTGTTCTCATCGTGTTGATAATGGCACTGTCGATCTCAAAAATGGCGATGAGATTACAAATGTTTAAGTGACTTCTATATGCTTTGCTCATTCATTCAGATAAGGAAACGGTAATGGATAAATTCGTCTTGTTTCTCTTATGCCTTTTTATGACAGTTGGCGGAGTGGTTCATCTTTATGACAACATTGTTGGTGGCTTTTTACCTTACGATTTTGCGCCGCGCTGGTTGAATATGTATTGGAGCGCTTTGGGACTATTGGACTTATTAGCAGCGTATCTATTGGTCAAGCATCGCCGCTCTGGCATAGTCGTTATGTTATTGATTCTTATAACCAATGTTATCTTTAGTTCCCACGCTCACTATACATTAGAAATATTAGATAACAACGTCGCCCTACAAATGAAGACACTGTTTTTAGGGTTCTCATTTGGGGTATCTATCTGGTTATGGAATGCGCGAAAACATAGTCAATCGCGCCAAATATTTCGTTAATTATTATTTTCACAACACTCGATTAAGGATTGTAAACAGGGACTCGTTATGAACGATTTTAAAGACTTGGCCAGTTTTGCTGGTTTCAGCGTACTGACAGGTTTGAGCTTTGCCACCACTTTCTTCAGCCTTGCTTTTCTATACAGCTCAATAGAGGCACAGCAAGTAATGAACACCAATGCTTTGGCATGTGCAGTGCTTGGTGTTGTTGGTTTATTTGTTGGTATTACTCAGCTAAACAAAAAGCGTCAGCTAGCAGAAAACTAATCTGCTCTTACACATCATGAGGATGAAGTAGTGTTTAACTGGGGTTTAGGCTTGGTCTATTCGTTTTGTTGACATACTTCATCCAACAATATTTTTTTCAACCATTACTTCTTCTCTTTATTGTAGCGAAAGGGCTGCGTTAAAAGCTTATCTAATCTTTGCTCTTCTTCGTCTCTAATTTCCGGCACACCAATAACAACATCATCATGACCCAACTTAGGCTGAGCTCGGTATGTCCCAAAAAAGCGGTCCCAAACTGAAAGGAAAAAACCAAAGTTTGAGTGGGTCTCTTTTACTATCACTGAATGGTGCACGCGATGCATGTCTGGTGTAACGATGACGTTTCGCAGTTTTTGGTCCATAGATAAAGCCAGTTTTGCATTACTGTGATTAAACATCGCGCTCGCATTAAGCACAATTTCAAATACCACAATTCCGATAGGTGAAACACCTAAGATAAACACGGCTGCAATTTTTACTCCCATTGAAATGATTATTTCGAAGGGATGAAAGCGTGCGCCTGTAGTGACGTCTATGTCGAGATCGGCGTGATGCATTCGGTGAATCTTCCACAGCGGTTTTACATGATGAAAGACAACATGCTGAGCGTAAATGACGAAATCAAGCAAAATGACGGTTAGAAAAATATTTAACCAAGCGGGGAGGGACAGAATATTCAGCAGCCCCCATTGTTGCTCCTGAGCTATGACCGCAGCTTGAAAGGCGGCGATAGGCATGATTAAAGCAATAACTAGGCTGTTAAAAGCAACCAATGACAAGTTATTGACCCAGCGAAACCTGCGCGAAGCGGTCAGTGTTTTTCTAGGCAATTTGTTCTCCCAAATGGCACAAAGCAATAATACGCCAAGGAAAAAGCCTAATCTGAGCCATGAGGGTTCTTGAAATGTCGTTTCTGTCACTGTCATTCCCTTATTTATTTCTTTATCTATGACCGAGATAAGAGTGAAATTATTTCAACACACTGCTGATGGGCTTATCTTGAGGCGAAACCATAATATCAGTAGAATCGCGCTCTACTTTTTACTTGGCATTACTTACCATGAGAATTCACGCTTTCCACCGTTTATATCAGTACCGACAATCTATCTCAACCAAGCCTTTCAACGCGCGTGGATGTAAAGTGGTTCGTTGCCAATATTGCCAGGTTTCTGAGCAACACTGTTTGTGCGACCTTCAGCCAAACATCAAGGCCAATATTGCATGTATGTTGATTGTTTCTGAAAACGAAGTGTTTAAGCCAAGTAATACCGGTCGTCTAATCGCTGATACGATTCAAGAGACTTACGTGTATCAATGGAACCGAACAGAACCGTCTGAAGAGATGCTAGCGCTACTACAGGATGACAGTTACCAACCGGTGATTGTATTTCCTGCAGACTATGTGGATGATCCCTCTCGTTTAATTGAAGATTTAGAGCCAGGGCGATTGGTAAAAGAAGATGTCGAGAACAAAAAATGGTTGCTGATCTTTATTGATGGTAGCTGGCGTGAGGCGCGAAAGATATTCCGTCGTTCTGATTTTCTTAAATCTTTGCCTGTGCTTTCCATTGAGCCGGAATCTCTGTCTGAATACATCATGCGCCGCTCCGAGAATGAGCAGCATCTTTCAACCGCCGAAGTCGCGACATTAGTTTTAAAACAAGCTGGTGAGCCGAAAGCTGCGGAATGCCTTCAATTGTGGTTTGAAGCCTTCAGAGAAACTTACATGCTGAGCAAGACTCGAGTCAAAAACGACCCTAACCAGCCACACTTGAAACGTTTCAAAGAGTGGATGAAAACCGAGAGCTGACTCTAAGGAATGAGCTTTTGTTGATGGTATGTTGTTCAACTGGCTTCGGTGAGGGGATAAATCTGCATTCGGTCACGGTTTGCAGGCGTACAGATATGGATAATGCCATCAGTTTATACTTTTGACTCTAGCCATTTTTGAGAGTCGTTTGAAGCATTTTTTAGGAGAGAAATACATGTATTACGGCTTTGATGTCGGCGGCACTAAAATTGAATTTGGTGCATTTAACGAGAAGCTTGAGCGTGTAGCGACGGAACGTGTACCTACACCAACAGACAACTACGAGCTGCTGGTTGATACCATTGCGGAATTGGTGAACAAATACGATACAGAGTTTGGCTGCGAAGGTACGATTGGTCTTGGCCTACCAGGTATGGAAGACGCCGATGATGCAACGGTACTAACAGTTAACGTTCCTGCGGCAAAAGGCAAACCACTTCGTGCTGATCTGGAAGCTAAAATCGGTCGCAGCGTAAAAATTGAAAACGATGCAAACTGTTTCGCGCTTTCTGAAGCCTGGGACGAAGATCTTCAAGATGAACCATCTGTACTAGGTTTGATCCTTGGTACTGGTTTTGGTGGCGGCTTTATCTACGAAGGCAAAGTATTCTCTGGCCGCAACCACGTAGCGGGTGAGGTGGGTCACACACGTCTTCCTATCGACGCATGGTTCCACCTGGGCGAAAACGCACCATTACTTGGCTGTGGCTGTGGCAACAAAGGCTGTTTAGATAGTTACCTATCGGGTCGTGGTTTCGAGCTTCTTTACGCGCATTACTACGGCGAAGAGAAGAAAGCGATCGACATTATTAAAGCGCACGCAGAGGGTGAAGAGAAAGCAGTAGAGCACGTCGAGCGCTTTATGGAGCTGCTAGCAATCTGCTTTGCAAACCTGTTTACTGCAACAGACCCACACACCGTTGTACTTGGTGGAGGCTTATCTAACTTCGAATTGATTTACGAAGAGATGCCAAAACGCATCCCTAAACACTTATTGTCTGTGGCTAAGTGTCCTAAGATCATCAAAGCAAAACACGGTGATTCAGGTGGTGTACGCGGCGCTGCGTTCTTAAACATCAAGTAGCGACTGAAACCTTACTCGATACAAAGTAAGAAATTTAAAGCCCCGTTTAGACCATCAAGGTAAAACGGGGCTTTTTACTTATAATCGAAGTAACTCATATACCCAAGTAACTCATATACCTAAGTAATTTCGGTATGCTCGGGTATGGATCATGAACAAAAGTAGCATGCATAAAAACTCACGGCGAATCGTGAGTTTTCTGTTTGCAGCTAAGCTTATTTATTCTTTTTGCCTACGCCGAGGTTTTCTTTTTGAGCTAGGGTGATTTTACTAAAGCCTAATTTTCTGAAGTAGTTGTCGCGGTAGTTGCGCACTGCTTTAGTGTCAGACACTGCTTCGATTTGTTGCTCCATCTTTAGGAACTCAGTGATATCGATACCTTCGGCTTCTGCAACTGCTTCTTGAATGTTGCGGTGTTGCTGGTATGAGAACGTCAGTTCTTTGTCTTGGTCTTTGTAAATGTAAAGAATGGTGCGAGCCATAGCTGTCTCTCTGAAAAGGTTTCGGTATTAAACAAAAAGGCCAGACTCGCTGACCTTTGAATTTCTAGTTTGAGCTAGATTCTGCCTTGAAGTGGGATAATTGTCACGCTTTCTCCCGCTTTAACTGTATCAATAGCTGAGGAGATTTCGATCAAACAGTTCGCCTCACTCATTGAACGCAAAATACCAGATCCTTGCTTGCCTGTTGTACGAACGGTTAAACGGCCAGTTGCATCCAGTTCATAGACACCACGGCTAAACTCGGTACGACCTTGTCGAGAGCGAAGGTTTTCAGTCGCGATGGCATTCACTTTCAGAGGCTTCCAGCCTTGTTCGCCTTGCATCTTACGCAGTGCAGGCTCGACAAAGTTGATGAATGAAACCATCACGGCAACAGGGTTGCCCGGCAGACCAAAGAACGGCTTGTTGTTGATTTGACCAAACGCTAATGGACGTCCCGGACGCATGTTGATTCGCCAAAAATCTATTTGACCAAGTTTATCCAAGGCAAGTTTGATGTAATCCGCATCACCAACAGATACGCCACCAGAAGTCATAACCACGTCCGCTTGCGCCGATGCGTTTTCCAACGCTTCAATCATTAACTGTTCGTTGTCTTCCAGAATACCGAAGTCCAAGATCTCGCAGCCGAGCTTTTCAAGCATGCCCATGATGGTAAAACGGTTGGAATCGTAGATAGAATTCGCTTTTTGCTCTGTTCCCGGCGCTTGTACTTCGTCACCGGTGGAGAACACGGCAACTTTCACTTTGCGGAACACATTCGCTTCACCAAAACCAAGCGAAGCGATCATGCCCATTTCTGGAGAGGCTAGGCGAGTGCCTGCGGTAAAGACGTCACTGCCGATAGCGAGATCTTCACCTGCTTGACGAACGTTTTGGCCTGCTTTGATATTCGCACCGTTAAAGGTGACCTTGTCACCTTCTTGAGAGGCTTGCTCACGCATGACCACTGTGTCGCCGTTACGTGGTGTTGGTGCGCCAGTCATGATCTTCACCGCTTGACCAACTTCAAGAGGCTGATCGTAAGCATGGCCCGCCATCACTTCAACAACCACTTGGTAGCTATCACGGTCAACATCATCACTGCGGATGGCATAACCGTCCATCGCGGAGTTGGTGTATTGCGGCACATTTACTGGTGAAACGATATGTTCCGCAAGAACGCGGCCATAGGCGTTTTCAATCTTGCATGCTTCTATTTCCGAAACCGTGTTCACCAAAGAAAGGATTTTCTCTTGGCCTTGAACCACAGAAAGGAAAGCAGGAGAAAGTGTGTCGCAACATGCGGCTTCTTTCTCTTTGTTTTTTGGTGCTTTCGCTTCTTGAACATACTGAATAACGAACTGAGCAATCGCTTCAAGATCATTGATGTTCATTTGTGGCAGTTCAGAGTCCAACTCGCCGCCGTCTGAAGCGATAGCGATGATGTTTTCATCGTTTGGATAAAGCCAAGGCTTGCCGACTTCTTCACGGTGCAATTCGATTTTAGGAAACGCGATGTTTTTGCAGCCTTCGACCAAAACCACATCAAGCATGTCTTCATCAAAACGTGTTAATAGGAATTCAAACTCCGCTTCGGCTTCTGGCGTTTCTGTCATTAACGCAAAACGGTTGCGAGAAGCAATCAGCATTTGAGATGCGCCAGCTTTGCGTAAACGGTAGCTGTCTTTACCCGGCTTATCGACATCGAAGTTGTGATGAGCATGTTTTAGCATGCCAATGCGCAGGCCCGCTTCAGTTAGCTTTGGCAATAGAGCTTCAAGTAGTGTGGTTTTGCCTGTGCCTGAATAAGCCGCAAAACCAAGAATAGGAATGTTTAGCGTGTGTTTCATGATTCTAATTGTCCAAATTGCGCCAGTTCTTCCGGAGTGTTCAAGTTGACGAAACAGTTTGGTGAGTCGCTAAAGTCAACGTAACTGGTATTGCACTCTTTGTAGAGCAGAATGATTTTTCGGTCGCCACGTTCTAAAAACGCGGTGAGTTTTGGCAGTACGCGCTTGTGGTAGAGCGTAAAAACAGGTTGCTGATGGTCACCATCATGCGCGACCAAAATATCACTGTCTTCTTTGGCGGCTTGGCAGAAACGCTCGACAAGGTCGGTGTTAATTTGTGGACTATCGCAAGGTACAAATCCGACCCAGTCAGTTTCAGCATGCATCAAACCCGCGTGAATACCGCCCATAGGCCCAGGGAAATCTTTGAATTGATCACTAAATACGAAACCAAATTTGCTGTACGCATCTTGGTTTCGGTTGGCATTAATTAAAATGCGTGGAGTTTGTGGAGATAAACGTTCAATAACGTGTTCGATGAGTGGCTTCTGATTTAACTCAATCAGACCTTTATCTTTTCCACCCATACGGCTGGCTTGGCCACCAGCCAAAATGACCCAACTAGTTTGTGTTGGTTGAAGCATATGCATTCTCTTGGGATGTTTCTTTTGGTATGACATACAACAGAGGAGACTCTATCAAAGTCTTGTCTTTAATCCACCACTGTTTTTTACATAAGTCGGTCAGTGCGTTTGCCTGATGGCTTGTCACCACGATACTGGAACCGCGATCCAAAAGATCTTTCGCCATCACCACCAATCGTTCAATGGATTCTTGGTCTAAAGACGCACTTGGCTCATCCATCAATAAAATCGACGGTTTTAAGATCCAAGCCCTTGCCATGGCAACGCGCTGTTTTTCACCGCCGGACAACACGGAAATATGTTCGTCCGCTAAGGTTTCTAAACCTACCATGCGCAGCGCGTGAATAACTTGAGCTCGCTTATCTTTTTGCGTGTCTTGTTGATATTTCACTCCATAGACTACGTTTTCATATACAGTGCCGTCAAAAAGGTAAGGGGATTGATGGAGATAAATCACATCGACACGACCATTGCGACGCGTCAGTCTTTTCAGCCACGTATCTTTTGGCGCAACAACATCGCCAGTAGAGGGTTTGAGCAAGCCAGCAAGGATTTTGAGTAGGGTAGTTTTGCCCACACCATTGTCACCCTTGAGATAAATGGCATCATTTGGGCCGATGGCTAACTCAGGGATGTGGAAAAGCACACGCTCTTTAAAGCGCATGGATAACTGTTCGGCGGTGATTTTTATAGTCATAATTCGCCTCGACATGGGGTTAATGGTGAGTCGTTTGTTTGCTTCATGTTCTATGTTCTGAGGTAGCCTTTGCCTCTCATACTTGATAAGAAGAAGTTTAGAGCCAACGCTAAAGATAGTAATACAATTCCTAATGCAACTCCTTGCGCAAAAGCACCTTTACTGCTTTCCATTGCGATAGCCGTGGGAATATTTCGCGTCACGCCCATAATGTTCCCACCAACCATCATTGAGCAGCCCACCTCGGTCACGATACGTGAAAATCCTGCAATGATAGCCGCAAGTAGAGGAAAGCGGGTTTCCCAAATCATCGTTGCTGCCAAGCGCGGAATGGAGACGCCCAGCGTGATGGCAGTTTCCACTGCACGACGGTCGCTAGATTGTAATGCACCATGCATCATCGATACCAAAACAGGGAAGCAGATCACCATTTGGCCGAAGATCATTGCCTTCTGAGTGAACAGCATTTGCCAGTCTCCCCAAGGGCCAGCGCGCGACAGCAACATGTACAGCAACAGGCCAATCACCACCGTAGGGACCGCTTGCAGCGTATTTACGATCGACAACAAAAACCATTTACCGCGAAAGTCGGTATACGCCAGTACAAAGGACATCAAAATAGCCGGCAATACCACTAGGGATATTGCCGTGATAGAAACACTAAAGGAGACCGCAACGATCTCCCATAGGTCTGCATCAAAATTCACCAGCAAGCGAAGCGCTTCCAGTGTTGTATCAGCAAGATTCATATTGCGTTATTTGCTCTCAGCATTCGCAACAAACAGTTGTTTACCGTTCAGGCGGAAACCATTGATAAGTTCCTGTCCGCGAGGGTTCACCAACCAATCACTGAATGCCTTCGCACCTTGGTAGTTGATCGTTGGGTAACGTTCAGGGTTAACAAGAATAACTTGGTACGGGTTAAACAGTTTTTCATCGCCTTGGAACAGAATTTCTAGATCCAATTTGTTTTGATAAGCCAACCATGTGCCGCGGTCTGTCATGGTGTAGCCTTGCATTTCAGACGCCATGTTTAGAGTTGGGCCCATACCTTGACCTACGCTGCGGTAGCCACCAAAGTTTGGTTCGATTTTAGTTTGAGCCCAGAAGCCCATTTCTTTTTTGTGCGTACCAGAATCATCGCCGCGAGAGATGAACGTTGCGTTTTTGTTCGCGATCTCTTTGAATACATCTAACACGCCTTCGTCATTTTTGATTTTTGCTGGGTCAGCTTTCGGGCCAACAATTACAAAGTCGTTATACATCAGTTTACGAGGTAGAACGCCGTAGCCTTTCTCAACGAATGTGCCTTCTGCTTTTGGTGCGTGTGTCATCACCAAATCTACGTCACCGTTTTCGCCCATTTTTAAGGCCTTGCCAGTACCCGCAGCGATAACATCGAC
This sequence comes from Vibrio sp. Vb2131, assembly GCF_033338535.1. Taxonomy (NCBI): domain Bacteria; kingdom Pseudomonadati; phylum Pseudomonadota; class Gammaproteobacteria; order Vibrionales; family Vibrionaceae; genus Vibrio; species Vibrio sp. Vb2131. The sequence goes on along the minus strand of NZ_JAWOSW010000008.1, from coordinate 21,757 downwards.
TTTGTAGCCCGTGTCTTTCTCAAATTTTGGAAGCAGGTAATCAAGTAACCCTGAATGGTAAGTACTGGTAGTGGTTGCTAGGCGAACGTGCTCGCCATCTTGAGCGGAAAACGCAGAGTAACTTACAAGCGTGATTGACGTCGCAGCCAGAGTTAGCGCAATTTTTTTCATTTTTATGTGTTCCTTTCCAATGATTCTTTGGCTTTTCTCCCGATGTCTTGGGAGAGGCCTCTTGGGCGAGAGCGATTAGTTCAAAGTGCAAGTTGTCTTAGGGTGTTGGAATAACAAACACCAACATCCTGAGATCACTTGAATACGCCCTGTAGCCACCTTATAGCAAACAAGATGCCAACCTTTTACAAGCGAAAAGTGCTCGATTTATGCACTAAATCATGGGGTTATTTGCACAAAAGTTTGCGTTGGTACAAAATGTCGCACTTTTTGTAGGGTATCTCTGTTTAAACTTGGTACACTCTGTCCCATCCGAAGCCATCTGGGGTAAATATGTCTACTCAATCCCATATTAGTACAAACCAACAATATAACGCCTTTTCCGTACTGGTCGTTGATGATGAATTGGGCATGCAAGCCATTTTGAAAAAGGCATTGGGGAAGCTTTTCTCACATGTCGACACTGCTGGCAGCATCGAAGAAGCAGAGCAACTGCGTAATTCTCGACATTATGATCTGATTTTACTGGATATTAATCTGCCGGGGCGCTCTGGGATTGAGTGGGAAGAAGCGTTTGAAGATGACGACAAACGTGCCGATGTGATCTTCATGACGGGCTATGCGGATTTAGAGATTGCTATTCGCGCACTTCAACTTGGTGCTTCTGACTTTATCCTCAAGCCCTTCAACCTAGAACAAATGCTAAAAGCGGTCAGTCGCTGCATGGACCGACGTCTAAACGAGCGCATGCAGTACGCCATGAAGCGCGATTACCAACGTCACAATACCTCCGAGATCATCGGTGGTTCAGAAAAAACGCGTCAGCTTAAGCAGCTTATTAACCAGTTTGCACCGTCGCGTGCTTCTGTTTTGGTGGAAGGTGAGTCGGGTACGGGTAAAGAGCTGGTTGCGCGAGGTATTCACCAAGCGAGTGGGCGAACGGGCCCATTTGTGCCAATCAACTGTGGCGCCATTGCGCCAGAGCTACTTGAAAGTGAGTTATTTGGTCATACATCGGGCGCGTTTACCGGTGCGAAAAAATCTCGTGAAGGTTTGTTCCGCGTAGCAAATGGCGGCACCTTGTTCCTCGATGAAATTGGGGAAATGCCACTTGCAATGCAAGCGTCGCTGTTACGCGTTTTGGAGCAGCGTACTATCCGTCCTGTTGGTTCAGAAAAAGAAATCAGCATTGATGTCCGTATCGTGGCGGCAACCAACCGTAATCTGCAAGAAGAGGTCAACCAAGGCAATTTCCGCAGTGACCTGTATTACCGTTTGAATGTGCTCAAAATCGAAGTGTGTCCTCTGCGTGAGCGCAAAACCGATTTGTTTGAGTTGGTGCCATTTTTCAGCAACATGCTGACGCGCGAGCTCGGTATGCCCGCGCCCAAATGGGCGCACGAGGACATGGAAGCCATGAGTGAGTACGATTGGCCGGGTAACATTCGTGAGCTGAAAAACTTGATTGAGCGTTGTATCTTGCTTGGCAAACCACCTGCACACTATTGGCGAGAGCTGAATGGCGGGCATTCAATGCCTAATGTATCGATTACTGTTTCTCACTCTGCTGAGTTACCAACCTTTAGAGAAGGCAAAGAATTTACTGGCGAAGGCTATCCAAACAGCTGGACGTTAAAAGAAGTCGAGAAAGCACATATTAAACAAGTCGTTAACTTGCATGAAGGCAATAAGTCTGCTGCTGCTCGTGACTTGGGCGTAGCTCGCAAGACCTTAGAACGTAAGTACAAAGAATGGGATTCTGAGGGTGAGGAATATGCCGACTAACGGCCCACAGCACAAAGGATTGTCGAAATGGACGCACCGTTTTAAAACTATGGTGCGTTATCGCTTATTATTTTTAACCTCCGCACCTATCTTCCTCACTTTGATAGCCCTGATCGGGATTACCATTTATTGGTCCATCCATTATACGTGGCAAAATGCACTGCTGGATGTTTCTGAACGTTTGGGTGTTGCAAATAACAGCGTAACGTTGTTACAGCAAAAGCAATCGAATTACGTACGTGCGTTTGCTGACTCATACGATTTTCGTATTCGCATCAATCAAGGGATACCGCAAGATGAGCTGCAAAAGTGGGTCACTGAGCAGAAGAAAAGATATGCTTTAGATTTTCTCTCTTTCCAACGCGTCAACTCGATGGAAAACAAATTCCGCTTTATGGATCTCACTAAGCGAGAATCGTTTTTTGATGTACTCAATAAAGAAGAACTCGAACGCCTTGATCCTGAACTCGCTAAACGAGCGGAAGTGCCTATTCTTGCTGATGGTGGCATGGAAGCGCGTGGGTTAGTCAGTCGAACCGTGATTCCTGTGTATAGCCAAACGAATGATTTGATCGGCTTTCTTGATGGTGGTTTGCTTCTCAATAACAGCACTGTATTGGTAGATCAAATTCGCGACTTAATCTATCTCAGCGATAATGATCGCCTTCGTCCGGTTGGCACATTGACCGTATTTCTTGATGATTTGCGTGTAAGCACCAACGTCCCTCTAGACAGCGAGCATAGGTTAGGGCGCGCCATAGGCACTCGCGTGAGCGCAGAAGTGTATAACCAAGTACTTTCAAAAGGTGAGCAGTGGGTTGACCGAGCCTATGTGTATGACGCTTGGTATATTACGGCGTATCAACCGATCAAAGACCAATACGACAACGTCATTGGTATGCTTTATACGGGTTACCTAATGTGGCCATTCGTTAAAGCCTACATGACCAACATTGCCGAAATTAGCTTGATTACGGTTATGTTATTGCTGGTTTCCGGCGTGATGGTATATCGCGGTTCTTATGATCTGTTTCGGCCGATCGAACGCATTCATAAAGTAGTTAAGCAGGTCCAACAAGGAAAAGAAAAACGGATTGGTCCATTGGGCTTAGATGCCGATCATGAACTTGCGCAGTTAGCCAGACAGTTTGATGATATGTTAGACGCGCTAGAGGAGCGCAAAATTGAACTGAAAAACTCCGCAGCGCAACTTGAATGCAAAGTTCAAGAGCGTACAGCGAGCCTTAGAGAAAAAACCCAAGATCTAGAGCTGCATATTCAATTGCTTAACCAAACTCGCGACAAACTCGTTGTTCATGAAAAACTGGCAGCATTGGGAGAACTCACCGCGGGGATTGCTCACGAAATTAATAACCCAACCGCCGTGATCCTTGGCAACGTGGAGTTGATCCACTTTGAGTTGGGTGACGATGCAAGTCGAGTACAAGAAGAGATTGATGCGATTCACGCGCAAATCGACCGTATCCGCAATATCACACGCAGTTTATTGCAATACAGTCGCCAAGGCGGTGTTCAAGATGAAATCACTTGGCAACATGTCAATCCTATCATTGATGAAAGCATCACCTTGGTTAAAACTGGCACCAAGAAACGCGACGTTGAGTTTGTGACTGACCTACAAGCGCATACGTCCGTTGAGATAAACCGTCACCACTTGCTACAAATCTTAGTTAATTTGCAAATGAACGCCATTCACGCAATGAGCGGTAAAGGAACTTTAACAGTAGTCAGTGAAGACTGGATTGAAGAGGGCGAAGTGAAAGGAGCCGCGATTCATGTTATCGATGAGGGCTGCGGTATTAAACCAGAAAACTTGAGTCGAATCTTCTCGCCATTTTACACAACTAAACGAGAAGGCACAGGGTTAGGGCTATCGGTCTCCCAAAGTATTCTCAGCCAAACGGGTGGTGAGTTAAAAGCAGAGTCTGAATGGGGAAAAGGCAGTAAATTCAGTATTTATTTACCTAAAAAAGCCGAACTGATCCTAGAGGTGACGAACATCGCTTAGTCACTTTTTTGAAGTATTAATGGAAAAAGAGCCACTGACGATAGTGGCTCTTTTTTGTATTTAATGACGCATTTATGTTTACGCTTTTGCTTCTTAGAAACCTTACAATGATTTCACTTGGAGTGAATTAATAAAAACAACACTTGCAGTATGTAGCATGAACAAGTACCGTTGCCCGGTTTTTCTAAATACACCCCAATTGCTAAGGTAAAGGTTTTGATCTCCACAGCGAATATTACTCAACAATTCGGCGCTAAGCCGCTATTCGAAAACATTTCAGTTAAGTTCGGCGAAGGCAATCGCTATGGCTTAATTGGAGCTAACGGTTGTGGTAAATCAACCTTTATGAAGATCCTCAGCGGCGAGCTTGAGCAAACCAGTGGTAACGTAAGCTACGATCCAAACGAGCGCGTTGCAAAACTGAACCAGGACCAGTTCGCTTACGAAGAATTTACTGTAATCGATACCGTTATCATGGGTCATAAAGAGCTATGGGAAGTGAAGAAAGAGCGTGACCGCATCTACTCACTTGCTGAAATGAGCGAAGAAGACGGCATGAAAGTGGCTGACTTAGAAGTTCAGTTTGCTGAAATGGACGGCTACATGGCAGAAGCCAAAGCGGGCGAGCTTCTTCTTGCTGTAGGTATCCCAATGGAGCAACACTTCGGTCTAATGAGTGAAGTAGCACCAGGCTGGAAACTTCGTGTGCTTCTAGCGCAGGTTCTATTCGCAGACCCAGATGTGATGCTTCTTGACGAACCTACCAACAACTTGGACATGGACACAATCCGTTGGTTGGAAGATACGCTAAACGCGCGTAACTGCACAATGATCATCATTTCGCACGACCGTCACTTCCTAAACTCAGTATGTACACACATGGCTGACTTGGACTACGGTGAGCTACGCGTTTACCCTGGTAACTACGACGAGTACATGACGGCGGCTTCTCAAGCTCGCGAACGTCTACTAAACGACAACGCGAAGAAGAAAGCACAAATCGCTGAGCTACAAACGTTCGTTGCACGTTTCTCTGCAAACGCATCGAAAGCAAAACAAGCGACATCTCGTGCGAAGCAAATCGACAAGATCAAACTGGACGAAGTGAAAGCGTCTAGCCGTCAAAACCCATTCATTCGTTTTGAACAGTCTAAAGAGCTGTTCCGTAACGCTCTGATTGTAGAAAACCTGAGCCAAGGTTTTGAAGAGGACTTGTTCTCAGACTTCAATGCAATTTTTGAAGTGGGAGAGCGCGTTGCGATCATCGGTGAAAATGGTGTGGGTAAAACAACACTTCTAAACACGCTTGCTGGTGTACTTGAACCGCGTGCTGGTGAGTTCAAATGGTCTGAAAATGCAAACATCGGTTACTACGCGCAAGACCACGCGCATGACTTTGCAGAAGATATGAATCTAACGGATTGGATGGGTCAATGGCGTCAAGAAGGTGATGACGAGCAAGTCGTTCGTGGTTTCCTTGGTCGTATGCTATTTGGTCAAGATGACATTAAGAAGTCAGTAAAAGTACTGTCTGGTGGTGAGCAAGGTCGTATGCTGCTTGGTAAGCTAATGATGCACAAGCCAAACATGCTGCTAATGGACGAACCAACCAACCACATGGACATGGAATCGATCGAATCTTTGAACACGGCGCTTGAGCAATACAAAGGCACGTTGTTCTTCGTCTCTCACGACCGTGTATTCGTAGACTCGCTAGCAACGCGTATTATCGAAATCCGCGATGGCAAGATCACAGACTTCAAAGGCACGTACTCTGAGTTCCTAAAATCTCGTGGCGTTGACGCGTAATTACTCGCAAAGCGTTTAAAAAGCAAAAGCCTCGCTATTTAGCGAGGCTTTTTTGATATTTGGCCTTAATCCTTAAACTGACCTGTTATATACGCATAGATTCCGACTACGCCAAAGGTAATAATCATAGAAAGCATGATACCGCTGGGCGTAAGCAGAAAATTCCACAATTGGTCATTATTCATAGTCCACATCCTCTGTGAATCCGCATTATTGGTTTTAGTTTACACTGAAAAGGTGTTATTGGTTGCCTTTTACATCAAATTCAACCTTGTCGGCTCCTGTAAACACTTGGAAGCGCAAACCTTTCGCACGCGCAATGGTCGTAATACCAAATTGCTTCGCTAGATCTAACCCCATTTGAGTAACGCCAGAGCGAGAAAGCAGAACAGGAATGCCCATTTGAGCCACTTTAATCACCATCTCTGATGTAAGGCGACCAGTTGTGTAGAAAATTTTATCTTCACCTGTTTCTTCTTTGAGCCACATCTCACCTGCAAGTGTATCCACTGCGTTGTGACGGCCGACATCTTCCACAAATGATAACACCTCATTACCTTTGCAAACCGCACAGCCGTGTACTGCGCCCGCTTTTTTGTAGGTGTCGTTGTAATGAGTTAACGCTTCCAGCGCAGAATAAATTTCTGACTGCTTAAGAGGAACTTGAGGCACTTGATAATTTTCAAGCTGCTTCATCACGTTGCCATACATAGTGCCTTGGCCACAACCTGAGGTGACGGTTTTCTTTTTCAGGGCGCCTTCTAAGTGCTCAGTGTTTTCTTTAGTAATCACCGCTGCGGAATGCGTTTCCCAGTCAATAATAACAGATTCAATCGCGGCTGGATCGGACAGGAAGCTTTGGTTTTTTAAATAACCCAGTACTAGTGCTTCTGGACGCGAACCTAGCGTCATGAGCGTGACCACTTCTTTCCAGTTCAGCATGACCGTAAGAGGACGCTCGCAAGCGATTTGCTTCGTGAGCTTTTCGCCGTACTCGTCATACACATCGACTTCAATGGTTTGCAGGGGATTTTCACTGGTTTTAATAATATTTGGTTTCAGCACAGTCGTGTCCTAGTGATTAAGAGCGTTAGGTTGCTACGCATTTTAGCTTTTTAAATAGCTAGCAAATCTCATTCCAAAATAGCGGTTCCCACAGAAATTGCGAGGTTTTATGTCAACAATGCATTAAAACTGCGAGTTCGCAGTAATGACACATCAATACATTTGAGTTTCGTCTAGTTTGGTACTTATAGCCTGAGTAGCCTGAGGGAGTATATAGACTAAGTTATATCAGCTTGGCGCGTTTATTGCTTCGAAGACAATAAAAATGGTCGAAAACGGGGGCAAAATCTCCCGTGTGTTTTCAGACCAAAAATAGAAAGACTGGGTGAGTTATGTCGGATAAGAAAGATTTCGAAAAAAATTACGAAAAGACTGAGGATACATGGCCAATCGGCGTAGAGCTTGTTGAGCATGAGATCAGTACAGGGATTTGGGTGACAACCCAATGGCAGTTGACAGGATTTGCGCTGAATCCGACGGAAGAGACTCCAGATGTTTGTCTGTTGCAATTACATAAAGACGAGCGTACAGACTACCGTTTTAACTTAAGCTCTCAGCAACCTAAACTCTTTTTAGTGATGGATAACGTCGAGTCTGGTGAAAAACCAGCGATACAGCTACTGACGGCCTCACAATCTGTTGCGGCGCAATATATGGATGGTGATAACCTTGTACTATCCAACGATATGCCGTTAGCCGTTCAGGCTTGGATGGAAGCCTTTATTGGTCGTCACGGTGAGTTGTTAGAAGTAAGACGCAAGAAACGCAAAGGAGCAGGCAGAGCAAATGGCAACTAGTTTTTTAAGCCGTTGGTCGAAACGTAAACTAGAAGAATCTTCCCAACATGATGAAGAGATTACGCCGATAGCAGAGACGGAGCAATCCGAAGATAATGTCACAGCGCTTTCAAACGCTGACGAAAGCTCAGATGCTTTGAACATCGATGAGGATAGTCAGGCTCCAGACATTACCGCGAGTGTAGAGACTGAAAAAACCGAAGAAATGTCTGTGGCGCAACTGCTGGTTTCTGAAGCTTCAGAAAGCGTTAAGAAAGCCGCGCTGCGCAAAATGTTCTTGTCCGAAGAATTTAACGTGCGTGACGGCCTAGACGATTACGATGATGATTACAGTAACTTAAAGTCACTTTCTCAAGACGTCGCTGAGACGCTGCGTGATTGGGTTAAAGACAAAGTGGAAGACGAACCAGACGCTGAAACTGCGCAAGGGTCTGAGCTTAATGTTAACGATATCGCATCTGAGGTAGTTGAAGACGCAGAGTCAAACACCGACAAAAATGCCCAAATTACTCAAGATGAAAATGAACTGTATATAAATACAGTGCTTGGCGAAAGTGATACTTTTGCTGAAGAATCACCGCCTAACGAGGTGAGACAAAATATACCACACAAAGAATAGGTACATTTTGACTAAACACTCAATGAGCCGGCTGAGACAAAATGTCTCAACCGGTTTTTTTATCCCTACTATTTGTCAGTAAAACTGATAACCTATTGATTTTTAGTTGATATTTTATTGGCATGACACTTGCTATCTGTTGCTCAATACCAATCTGGTTGAAGTTAGTACGGACGCACTGCGTAGTATTCATCGCCTATAGATGGCGGAATAAGAATGCTCATTGATAAGTTAATCAGCAGAATCTCCGGCGCTAACTACACTAAGAGATGGAAAAGACTATCCATGTTCATAAATGGAATTGAGCAATGCTGAAACAATTATTAGAACAAGCAACTTCCAATAACGGTAAAGCGAGGCTGTACGCTTTCGAAAATACCGTAGAGTTGACCAATCTTATTCCACCAACCGTAAGCTATGAAAGCGGCGGTAATACTTTGATTGTGGGCCCAACAGCAATCATCGAAAGTGCGGCAGCGCAATTGTCGCAAATGAACAGCCTAACGCTGCTTTCTACCGATGGCGAAAAGGGCACAAATCCCGAGCTTTATTACGCCAATTCGGTTCAGGTTTCAGGGTTCTTAGGTACGTTTGAAGTTCTGATTGAAAATCATGGTTCGACCAACAATCTTGCCAAGGTCGCGATCAATAGCGATTGTTTCGATATCGTACTCGATCTTTGCCTTAACAGCTGCATGTCGGAAGAAGTCCCAGTACCGGGCTACTACCCAGTAGGTCGTGGCTATCCGAAACTGGCTGAAGCGTTGGAAGAGATTCCAACCTTAATGGGGACGTTCGATAAACCGAAATTCTTCCGTTTAGATACCGATTTATGTGCACACAGCTCTCGTGGCGTAAAAGGTTGCGAACGGTGTGTGGATGCTTGTCCGGCAGGGGCACTATCGAGTGAAGGCAGCGACAGAACGGGCCATCGCATCGAGATCAACCCATACCTATGTCAAGGCGTGGGTACTTGTGCTACAGCGTGTCCGACAGAAGCGATTCATTACGCACTGCCAAACCCTGAAGATACGCAAAAGTTTATTGAACGTACGCTCGCCAACTATGAGCAAGCGGGTGGTTTAGATCCTATCGTATTGATTTGTAGTTCTCGCCACGAGAGCTACAACGTGATGGCACTAAAAGCACTGCCAGATAATGTGATTCCAATTGTGGTGGAAGAACTGCCTTCGGTTGGTATTGATACTTGGTTCGCCGCGCTTGTGAATGGTGCTACTCAGGTGCTGTTTGCGGCTTCACGTTTTATGCCTCAAACCATTATTCGTGTGCTTAATAGCGAAGTAGGTATTGCTCAAGAGCTGCTCGGTCAGCTTGGTATCGCCAAAGAAACCATCGACATTCTGTATCTAGAGTCACTACGTGAAGGTGCTCCGACACTTTGTACCGAGTCTTTTGATTTGGCATTAGGAGACTTGCAAGGTAACAAACGTCAGCGTCTATTTACGGCGTTGGATGCGTTGTCCGCATCACGTATTCCAGTTGAGAACATTGTTGAACTTCCAGCGAACGCACCTTACGGCACAGTCTCTTGTGAAAGTAAAGGTTGTACGTTGTGTATGAGCTGTGTGGCAGTTTGTCCTACACGTGCACTTCATACCGATGGTCAATCTCCGTCGCTTAAATTCGTCGAGCAAGACTGCATTCAATGTGGGCTGTGCGAGAAAGCGTGTCCAGAGAAAGTGCTGACGCTTACTCCTCGTATGAACTGGGTGAAAGAAGAACGCCAGAAAGCGGTTGTGATTCATGAAGAAAAGGCAGCCGAGTGCATTCGTTGTCACAAGCCTTTTGCTCCGCAATCGATGATCGACATGCTACAAAACAAGTTACGCGGTCACTCTCATTTCTCTGATGAAGCGGCAATCAATCGTATCGCGATGTGTGAAGACTGCCGTGTGATCGACATGTTTGAGTCGATGGCAGAAGACCCAATGAAACAACTGAAATACTAGGAGCTCGCAGTGGACACACAACAAGAACAAACACTGAGAACAGACATTTATCTCGTACTATCTGCACTTTTTCGTAGTGCGCCTAGTGATGAAATGCTGGCGTTCCTGAAGTCGCTAGAAATTGAACCGTCTGAGAGCGCGATGCAAAAAGCTTGGCTCGCACTGCAACAAGCCGCGAACGAAACGCAGCGAGAAGCGTTAGAAGAAGAATATCAAGATCTGTTTATTGGCATTGGACGTGGTGAAGTTGTGCCATTCGGATCTTGGCATCGCACTGGCTCGATGATGGAAAAACCGTTAGCGGAAATTCGTCGCGATTTGGATCTTTTAGGCATCGAACGAGAAGAGAACGTGAAAGAGCCTGAAGACCATATTTCTGCACTGTGCGAAGTGATGGCAATGCTGACAGGTGAAGAGGAAGAACTTCAACAAGCGGTGTTTAACAAACACATCGCCCCTTGGTTCCAATCTTTTACGCGCCAACTAGAGAGCGCAGAAAGCGTGAACTTCTACAAGCCAGCTGCACAGCTTTGCGATGCGTTTTTAACGTTAGAGCAAGTGCGCTTTAGCGTGAACACCAAAAGCAGTAAGAACAAATTAAAAATTGATGTGAAAAACGTCACTGATTACGAGTAATCGAGCAGTACTTGGTCATATCGATAGAGAGGCATGAGTCTCCAAAGATCTACCGTAAGGTAAGGAAGCAATGATGAAAGATAATAAAGAAATAAACACAAGCCGTAGGGATCTCCTAAAAGGCTTCACAACCGCTGCCGTTGCCGGTGCTGTTGTTGCGGGAACCACGAAAGTGGCCGTTGCTTCAGAAACGGTTGAGCCTTCTGAAAACGACGTGAAGAAGAAAGGGTATCGTGAAACTCAACACATTCGCGATTACTACGACACACTTTAGGAGATAACGGATGAAACTTGTCAAACGCTCCGACAGTGTGAGCAAAGAAACGAACCAGCTTGGCGTATCTCGTCGTGCATTCATGAAAAACACTTCGCTTGCCGCTGGTGGCGCAGTGGTTGGTGCTAGTCTATTCGCACCGGGAATGATGAAAAAAGCGCAAGCAAAATCAGTCGATCCAGAAGCGAAAACAGAAGTAAAACGTACTATCTGTTCTCACTGTTCAGTGGGTTGTGGTATTTACGCAGAAGTTCAAAATGGTGTTTGGACGGGTCAAGAGCCTGCATTCGACCACCCATTTAACGCCGGTGGTCACTGTGCAAAAGGCGCAGCACTGCGTGAACATGGTCACGGTGAGCGCCGTCTTAAATACCCAATGAAGCTTGAAAACGGTAAGTGGAAAAAGCTTTCTTGGGATCAAGCGATCGAAGAAATCGGTAACAAGGTGATGGACATCCGCAAAGAGTCTGGCCCTGATTCGGTTTACTTCTTGGGAAGCGCAAAGCACAGCAACGAACAAGCGTACTTGTTCCGCAAAATGGCATCACTTTGGGGCACTAACAACGTTGACCACCAAGCGCGTATTTGTCACTCAACAACCGTGGCGGGTGTAGCAAACACTTGGGGTTACGGTGCGATGACCAACTCTTTCAATGACATGCACAACTGTAAGTCGATGCTGTTCATTGGTTCAAACCCAGCTGAAGCACACCCAGTGGCGATGCAGCACATTCTGATCGCGAAAGAGAAGAACAACTGTAAGATCGTCGTAGCGGATCCTCGTCGTACACGTACGGCAGCAAAATCGGATCTCTATGTATCACTTCGTCCAGGTTCTGACGTAGCATTTATTTGGGGTGTGTTGTGGCACATCTTCGAAAACCAATGGGAAGATAAAGAGTTCATCCGTCAACGAGTATTCGGTATGGATGAAATCCGTGCTGAAGTAGCGAAGTGGACGCCAGCAGAAGTAGAGCGCGTAACAGGCGTAAGTGAAGAAGACGTTTACCAAACAGCAAAACTGCTTTCTGAAAATCGCCCAGGCTGTATTGTTTGGTGTATGGGTGGTACTCAGCATACTACTGGTAACAACAACACACGTGCTTACTGTGTGCTTGAGCTAGCGCTTGGTAACATTGGTAAATCAGGCGGCGGCGCAAACATCTTCCGTGGTCACGATAACGTACAAGGCGCAACCGACCTTGGCGTACTTTCTGACACGCTACCGGGCTACTACGGCCTTTCTGAAGGCGCTTGGCGTCATTGGTCAAAAGTGTGGGAAATCGATTACGAATGGATCAAAGGTCGTTTCGATGACAACGCTTATAGCGGTCAGAAACCAATGCACAGTGCAGGTATTCCTGTATCTCGTTGGGTTGATGGTGTACTGGAAAACAAAGACAACATTCGTCAACGCGAAAACATCCGTGCAATGTTCTACTGGGGACACGCAGTTAACTCTCAAACACGTGGTGTTGAGATGAAAAAAGCGATGCAGAAGTTGGACATGATGGTGATTGTGGACCCTTACCCAACGGTTGCTGCGGTAATGAACGACCGTACCGACGGCGTTTACCTGCTTCCTGCAACAACACAGTTTGAAACACACGGCAGCGTTACCGCATCTAACCGTTCTCTACAATGGCGTGATCAGGTGATTGAACCTTTGTTTGAATCAAAACCAGACCACGAAATCATGTACCTGCTTTCGAAGAAACTGGGCTATTCCGATCTTCTGTTCAAAAACATCCGTGTTGAAAACAACCAGCCGGTGATTGAAGACCTAACGCGTGAATTCAACAAAGGCATGTGGACGATTGGTTACACAGGCCAAAGCCCAGAGCGTTTGAAAGCGCACCAACAAAACTGGCATACGTTCCACAAAACCACATTGGAAGCGGAAGGTGGCCCTGTCAACGGTGAAACCTACGGTCTACCTTGGCCATGTTGGGGTACACCGGAAATGAAACACCCAGGCACACACATTCTATACGATACGTCTAAGACGGTTGCAGAAGGTGGCGGTAACTTCCGTACGCGCTTTGGTGTGGAATTCGAAGGCAAGAGCCTTCTTGCAGAAGACAGTTACTCGAAAGGCTGTGAAATCAAAGACGGTTACCCAGAATTCACTGACAAGTTGTTGAAACAACTTGGTTGGTGGGACGACTTAACTGCAGAAGAGAAAGTGGCAGCAGAGGGCAAAAACTGGAAAACAGATTTGTCTGGCGGTATTCAGCGTGTCGCGATCAAGCACGGTTGTATTCCATTTGGTAACGCGAAAGCGCGTGCGATTGTTTGGACGTTCCCAGACCGTGTGCCACTGCATCGTGAACCACTTTACACACCACGTCGTGACCTTGTAACGGATTACCCAACTTGGGAAGACAAAGATGCAATCTTCCGTGTTCCTACGTTGTATAAATCCATTCAAGAGCAAGACAAATCGGGCGAGTACCCAATCGTTCTGACTTCTGGCCGTCTGGTTGAATACGAAGGTGGTGGTGAAGAGACGCGTTCAAACCCTTGGCTTGCCGAGCTTCAACAAGAAATGTTTGTTGAAGTGAACCCGAAAGACGCGAACGATCTTGGCTTTAGAGATGGTGATGATGTTTGGGTTGAAGGTGCAGAGAAAGGACGAATCAAGGTGAAAGCGATGGTAACACGTCGTGTGAAACCTGGTTTGGCGTTTATTCCGTTCCACTTTGGCGGTAAGTTCGAAGGTGAAGACCTACGTCCTAAATACCCAGAAGGTACACAGCCTTACGTTGTTGGCGAATCGGCCAACACGGCAACCACTTACGGTTACGACCCGGTTACCTTGATGCAGGAAACCAAAGTAACCCTATGTAACATTCGTAAAGCGTAAGGAGTCTGACAATGGCACGAATGAAATTTCTATGTGACACCAAACGCTGTATCGAGTGTAACGGCTGTGTTACTGCATGTAAGAACGAAAACGACGATGCGCTTGAATGGGGCATTCAACGTCGCCGCGTGGTAACACTAAACGACGGTGAAGCTGGTGAAAACTCTATCTCTGTTGCTTGTATGCACTGTACCGATGCGCCTTGTATGGCAGTTTGTCCAGCTGATTGTTTCGAACATACCGAAGACGGCATCGTTCTTCACAATAAAGATCTGTGTATCGGTTGTGGTTACTGTTTGTTTGCTTGTCCGTTTGGCGCACCTCAATTTCCTAAACAAGAAGCGTTTGGTGAACGTGGCAAAATGGATAAATGTACTTTCTGCGCGGGCGGCCCAGAAACAGAGCCTGGCTCTGAGGAAGAACGTCAAAAATACGGTGCGAACCGTATCGCAGAAGGCAAGTTACCGATGTGTGCATCGCTTTGTTCAACTAAAGCGCTGCTTGCGGGTGACGCAGAGAAAGTCTCTGACATTTTCCGTCAACGTGTGGTAGAACGCGGCGCGAAAAACGCAGGTTGGACAGACGGAAACGATCTTTCTTACGATGCGACGAAAAGCTAAGTAAGGAGAGGCACATGTTAAACACGCTTAAACGTGCATCTTTAGCAATGCTGTCAATGATGACAGCATTGCTGCTGACTTTCGCAATGCCTGCTTCAGCAGAGGAACAATCTTCTAAAGTTATTCAACAGGAGATCACGCGACTCGCCGGGGCAGACTATTGGCGTGAAGTCAGAGAGGGGCAAGAAGGCTACACCACGTCCCAATCGCCAGAACATGGCGTATTGATCAGTAAACCTGGTGAGACTTGGTACATTCTAAAAGAGAAATGGATGTCTCCTGCTGGTGCTGTCGCGATTTTCGGCAGTATCGCGATGGTTATCATGGCTTACGTATTCGTTGGTCCTTTGATGCTTAGCAAGCCGCGTACTGGTAAAAAAATGAAGCGTTGGTCTCGTTTAGACCGCGCGCTTCACTGGAGCATGGCGTTTACATTCTTAACGCTGGCATTCAGTGGTTTGATGCTGGTTTACGGTAAGCACTTCTTAAAACCGTACGTTCCTACTGAGTT
This sequence comes from Vibrio sp. Vb2131, assembly GCF_033338535.1. NCBI lineage: Bacteria > Pseudomonadati > Pseudomonadota > Gammaproteobacteria > Vibrionales > Vibrionaceae > Vibrio > Vibrio sp. Vb2131. The sequence goes on along the minus strand of NZ_JAWOSW010000008.1, from coordinate 6,605 downwards.
CTGGGGCTTTATCGTCATGTTGGCGAAGCAGTACCACAATTACATGGGACCATTGTTCTTCATTTTACTGATGCTCGTGCTCTTTAAATGGTGGCGCAAGTCGATTCCAAACATGACAGATGTTCGTTGGTTTATGAAAATGGGCGGCATGGTTGGTAAACACAAAGGCACACATCCGTCAGCTGGTTTCTCAAACGGTGGTGAGAAGGCAATCTATTGGTTGTTAATCTTCTTTGGTGCTATCGCGGCAGTGAGTGGCTTAGTTCTGGACTTTCCTATCTTTGGCCAAACTCGCCGTGACATGGAGCTTTCTAACTTAGTTCATGCGATTTCGGCGCTGATTCTAATCTGTGGCTTTATCTTCCACATCTATATTGGTCTATTCGGAATGGAAGGTGCGCTAGAAGGCATGGTGACAGGTGAAGTTGATGAAACATGGGCGAAAGAGCATCACGATCTTTGGTATGAGGAAGTGAAGTCCAAAGAAGCGATGGGTGAAACAGATACGGCACAAACGGAAGTAAAAGGAGCGAAAGCGAATGAACAAACCTCATAACGGGATTTGGATTGCGTACATCCTGAGCTGTCTGACCCCGTTTACGTTTCTGATCTCAGGCGTTATCGCAATTATCTATGCGGGTTACCGATTAGATAAGGGAGAAGACAGCGACGTAGTGATTTCTCATTACTACGGTTTAATTCGCACCTTCTTTCTCTACCTGACGTTTTTTGTTGTGTTGATCGTCACCGTCGCGACTTCTAACGGTGTACTCGTTGGCGTGAGTGATTATTGGTTGCATAGTACTTTGCTTGAAACCATCGCTTACTTTATTCCTTGGGTAGGGATGGTGTTTGCTGCATTAGCCATCTTGGTGTGGTTTATGCGAATGTTTCAAGGGATGCAGCAACTGCTCAATAACCAACCACACAGACCATCGACAGGTCCAAACCTTTAATCAGTATTCTTTAAGCAAAACCGCCGTAATAGGCGGTTTTTTTGTTGCTGTTTTGTCTCAAATATGAAGCACTTAGTCGCAGTGGTGATACTTGATGCAACTTATTGAGTGAATTTACGTAACTGGGCAGAAAATCATAGTTAAGTAAGAAACATGTAAAAAAATCGCGTCACGATGAGACATTAGTCTCACTCACGCTATTGTTCATTTACTCAGGATTCATCGTCCCGTTAAAGTACGCTGCGCTCAGAAATTCAAAGAGTTGCATACGTGAAAATTGCCATCAATACATTCAGTCTACGCATACAGAGGAATCTCTATCGGAGGATGTTTGATTAAGGCATCTTGCTCTCACAAATAAAAAGAGCGAAACGAGCATTAAATGATGCGGCAAGGTAAGAAAAGGACAAACACGTTACGGCTATGATCCCTCAATTCGTCATTCCTATCACGAATCGCTTTGGCGAAAGTTATCACTTCTCTGGTCAGTTACTTACTAGCGGCGAACCTAAAACATTCGTGACCAAACAAGAGGCAATAGAGTTTCTTGAGAGCTTTGGTGAGCTTGACCTTCGCTCTGTCGAGGACTTGTTCTATACGATTGGTCAACTCAAGCCAAACATACCTGACGGTGAGCTTACTTCCCAACACTATAATTCAACGTTTGCCAATGCTTTGGTGAACGGTGATTTGCATGTCGCTCGAATTGTACCTACCGGCGAAAACTACGCACTCTCGTCAGCGGTTACGCCTCCACCGACTCAAAATACCGTCAATGCAAAACCATCGAAGGGAAAGGGGAAGTCGAATAAAAAGAGTGGCAGAAGTGCCGCATCCGCCAAGCCTCAGCAACAAAGCAGCGAAAAACATGAGAAAGCCGGTGATCCTGTATCACTTGTGACGGGTGAAGAAATTCTCGAACTCTATGATATCGAGCTACAACAAGGTACTACTTGGCAGCGTACTTACCGCTCTTCGCAGTCGGATGTAAATCATGGAATGGGCTTTGGTTGGCGACATGCATTTCAGTTTGAATTACGCGAAAAGACGGACGAGAAAGACAATGTTATCGCTTGGGAGTTTGTTGACGATAAGGCCGATATCACAGAATTTGAGCCAGTAGATATTGGAGCAACAAGTTACCAGATATACGCTGGTGCGAGCTGTTATTTCCTAAATTCAGCAACTCGGATCGTGACGCTCGCTAGTGGGCATCAATATCGATTTGAACAGAAAGATGATCGTTGGGTTGTTAAACAAGTCAGAAATGGCACGTTTTCAACGTTTCAACTGCAGTATTCTCGAAACCATCGATTGATCGAGATTGCATACAACAAGCGTCCGGTTCTTGAATGTCAATATGATAAGCAAGGACGCCTTGTAGAACTGCTAAATGCAAAGTCCCAAAAAGTTCTGACAACTTATACCTATGATGAGCACGATGATTTGGTCAGTGCAACTAATCATTTAGGCTTAAAGGAACAGTATCAATACCGCGGGCATTTAATTGTTAAACGTGTACGACCAACTGGCTTTACTCATTATTTTGAATGGGATGGCGAAGGTGCAAAAGCGAAATGCATCAGAAACGTTGGGGACGCAGGAATTTATGACTATCGCTTCCATTATCAAGGAAATCACTCTTCTTATTCTGACTCGTTAGATCATCAATGGTCTTTCTTGCATGACGAGCAGGGTAACTTACTCGAGAAAATAAGCCCCACAGGTAGAACTTGGCGATGGCAATATGATGAATTAGGGCGAAAAGCGCAAGCTATCTATCCTGATCAGTCAACGGTCAATTATCAATATAATCAGCATGGTCAATTAGTTTCTAAGTTTCATTCCTCTGGCAAAGAAATTCAATATGGTTATGACGGCTTAGGTAAGTTAGTTAAAACGGTTTCACCTGACGGGGATATCGAGAAGGCTTACTACAATAGCCTCGGTCAAAGAGTTTGGGATACCGATCAGTTCGGCTGTGTCACGGAATATGATTACGATAAACACGGTCAAGTCGTCAAAAAAGAGTCTGAAGATGGTAAGAAAAGTCAGTGGTGGTGGGATGAACAACAAAGACTTATCGCGAATGAAATAGACGGTACATTACTTCGTTATAGCTACAATGAAGAAGATTTAGTGAATGGCGTTGCTTATCCCGATGGGTGTATTGCTCAACTCGCTTATGATCAATTTGGCAGGCGTACATCAGTTCGTTATTTTAACGACGAAGACAAAGTCGGTTATAGCGAAGAATATTCTTACGATGAGCACAGCCGTGTTGCTCAGATTCGAACGCCAGCAGGCATTACCTCGTATCAATGGGGAGCACTCGCGCAACAAGAAGCAGTCATCTTTCCCGATGGCAGCCATATTTCTTACGAATACGATCAACAACGTAACCTGACTAAATTAGTTCGGAGTGACGGCTTAGAGTTCGAATTCCTGTATGACGATGAAGGCCAGCTGTCAGGAACTGTCGGGTTTGATAATCTACAAAGCCAATTTGATTATGATCATATGGGGCGAATCCATCGTAAGCAAGTCGCCGATAGGACGGTGCTGTATCGCTATGACGCTGCGGGTTATCTCAAGCACGTCAAAGCAGGAAATGGTAGCAGTATTGTAGAGAACCACTTCAATTATACGCTTGGTGGGCGACTTACTTTCGCATCCAATCGCCATCACACACTGCAATACCAATACTCTTCATTCGGGCATTTAACAAAGCGCATTCAAGGCCAGTTTGAGATAACGCAGGAGTTTAACAGAGTTGGCCAACGCGTATCTCAGGTACTGCCAGATAATACGGAGCTGAACTTCTCTTATGATCGATATGGGCGTTTTTCAGCGATTCGGTTTGGAAACCTAGATTTACCTCAAATCAAATTTCATTACGATGAAATGGGACGAGTTTCCCAAATTGAAACGGCATATTTTAATGAGCGCATCATTTATGATGGTGTTGGTCGCTTGGTTGAACAGCATTGGCCAGATAGAGAGAAAAAGTACGTTTACAATGCGCAAAACCGTATTTCATCAATCATTGATAATACGGCAGGAGCAACACACTATCAGTACGATGCCTTAGGGCAACTTAAACGAGTCAATGCTTCCGGAGATGTGGCTAAATTTGAATACGATAGTTTTGGCAATCCTACTTTGCCAACTTCAGAGGTATTCGCTGATCGTATTGAAGTACACGATGGTGTCAGGTTCAAATATGACGCGCAAGGAAACCAGACAAAACGTGAGGGGCAAGGACACGTTCAGACTCGCGTATTTGATGCGTTAAATCAGCTCATTGAAGTTCACACCGACGATGGTATCAGTCAATATGAATATGATGCATTAGGGCGCAGAACGAAAAAAATTACACAACAAGGCGTTACGGAGTTCTTGTGGGAAGGGGAACGTTTAATTGGTGAACGCTCTTCAGGTGCTTTCCGCTGGTACCTATATCAACCCGAAACCTACACGCCAGTGGCACTGCTAGAAAATGACGTTATTTATTGGTACCAGTGCGATCAAGTTGGTAAACCAGAGCGACTAATCGATTGCGAAGGGAATGTTGTATGGAGTGCCAGTTACGATGCTAACGGCTTTGCTCATGTACATATTGAAAATGTAGCAAATCCACTGCGTTTTCAAGGACAGTACTTCGATCAAGAAACCGACTTACACTACAACCTCGCTCGGTATTACGATCCTAAGCTAGGACGCTTTATCCAACAAGATCCGATATCTATTGCTGGTGGCATTAACCATTACCAATATGCAGTCAACCCAATTCAATGGATTGACCCAACAGGTTTCCTATGTGAAGAAGGGCTAAAACGCTTGGGTCAAATGTTGGCAGAGTATCAGGCGCAAAGCGATGTCCCCCAAGAGGTTTGCGATCAGATTTTAGAAGCAGCAAAAGAGTCATCCGTCGGAGAAGATGGCGTTCGCTCGCAAGTCAAAATCCGAAAACCCAAAGGTAAAAATCATATTCGATATGAATACGATTTAGACCATATTGATTGCGAGAAGAACGAGATTACTTTTTATCGCCACATTAATCATTCTGACGGAAGCAAACATGAAGTGCAGTACGTAGTCGGGATAGAAGAGTTTGTTAATGCTCACGTGTTTGATTCAGAGAAGGTCGGTGGCGATAAGACCTGCACCATCTTCACCGAGGACCTAGTGCTGAATAAAGCGGATTACAAGGATAACTCAGAATTCGAATTCAATAATAAGGATGAGGATGAGAATGAGAAATACAAACTTTCTGAAGAATGCAAACAAAAGGTTGATGAGTGTTTAGCAGAACGTCAAAAGGCAATGGATGCGCGTAGCGGCGAAGAAGGGCATAACGCCCAAATTGCTAAAATTAACCAGCAGTCAGCAAAAATTGGTGAGTTGGTCGCGGATGACTTTGTTCGGAATATACGCCCTAATGCTAAGTTGATCCATCCCAAAGACCTTGCAACTTCGGGATCGAAACCAGGTGATTTCGATATGGTGTACCTCTCAGATGATCCTGAAGAAATCATCATCGTCGAGGCTAAGGGTGGCAGCAGCCCGCTCGGCAGTCGTAAAATTGGAAATATGGCATATCAGCAAGGGACAACTGAATATACAGCAGCAATTATTGGTGAGATGTCTAAGCAAGAACAAGGTACAACGGAAAAGATTGCTGCAAATCACATCAAATCCGCTATCAAAGATGATATTCCGATTCGTTATATTCATACACAAGCAGAAATATCTTCAGATGGTAAAGTCTCGAAAATTAAAGCGAAAGAATTTGATATAGACATGGGAGAATTTGGAAATGTTTGATGCCAAGGAATTAAAAAAGATTGAGCGATTGGCTCATATTAGTCTAACTCAAGCGGCAATAGATGCTTACAGAGAAGAAGTAAAAGAGAACTTAGATAAACGAAAAAGGCGCATTGCGATAAAAAGAGAAAACTTGGTTTATTTGAGTGATGATGTGTCTGAGCAAATTCGCCTGTATACATGGCTACCTCCATTAAATGATGATGAGAGAACCGGCACACTATGTCTATATGAAGCATCATTAATGCGTGCATTTTATCATCAGCTCGCCATGAGACCTGACGAGCCTCAAAGTATTCAATTACCTGGATACCCGGAAGTAACCTGGAAAGGTGAAGGTATTTTAAAAACGGGGTGTTTACACCCTAACCGATGGCTTGATGCTTATTTCACTTCGGTGATCGTGCGTGACAGGCCAAGTATGGACGTATTGGCGAGCTTTCCGATTTCTCTGATGAAACAAAGTTCTACGAAGGCTGGTGAGCTTTCTTACATGCTGGTGGATGTGATTCAGTCATTCCACAACCGCACATCGGATTACCCCGATAAGCTAGTCGCAGCAATGGACGCTGCAGTTGCTCAGGGTGATGACTGGGCATTAGAAATCGCCATGGGCATTTTAGAAACCTTTGCCGCCCTGACAACCGATATTGATTATGACTTTGAAGAGGTACTCATTAAGAACCTGCAGTTCCAGGAGCAATATCAAATGCGCTTGGATGCTCCTAAAAAATTGATTTCAATCGAAACCTTCATCTCTTTCCCTCTGCTTGGCATGGCTTGTATGTGGTACGACAAAGGTAACTGTTTATCTGTTGAAAC